>NZ_JBVINN010000001.1:0-377380 GCF_055579305.1 Kitasatospora sp. NPDC032757
GACGCACCCAAAACACCCGCACCCAACCCGAACCACCCATCGAACCCACCCAGCACGACCTCCTCGACGAACCGGACGGCCTCGACCTCGACCTCTTCGACTCCATCGGTAGCAGTCCGTTCGCAGACACCGCGACCGAGCCCATCGCCACTCCCCTCCCCGACGAGCTGACGTCCGACCACCCGGCCCGGCCGGCCACGGTCCCCTTGACATACCTCGCCGCCACGACCACGGCTCAGGAGACGAACACGCGTGGGCAGCAGCCCGACTCGACGCCGGTCCCACAGATGACCGAGGCCGACCGGATCGCGGACATCCTGGCGGGCGGCCCACCGGCCTCCGGATGACAGCGCACCCCGGGTCGGCAGCAGAGCGAGGGCGTCCTCCCGACCCGCGGACCGAACGCGCCGGGGCAGGTGACCGCCCGGGAGGCGCGGTCTCCGTGAGCCGGGCAGCCCCCTCCATCCACGCCCGGAGTGAACGGCGGGGGCGCCGGACCCCGTCGGGCGGCGGGTGCCACCCCGCCGTTACTCGCCGGTAGGCTGCCCGAGGCCCCTTCGCCGGGACGGCCGCGCCGGCGGCACACAGGAAGGTCAGGACGGGAACCATGGAGATACGGCTGCTCGGCCCGGTCGATCTGTGCACCGCGGACGGCGAGGCCCTCGCGGTGGGCGGCGCGCAGCGGCGGGCGGTGCTCGCCCTGCTCGCGCTGGAGCTGGGCCGGGCGGTGCCGGTCGAGCGGTTCTTCGAGCTGCTCTGGGGCGACGAACCGCCGACCCACGCGAAGGCGGCGCTGCAGGGCCACATCGCGGCGCTGCGCAAGCTCCTGACCGGTTCGGGCTTCACCCTGCTCACCCGCGCGCCCGGCTACCGGCTCACCGGCGACCCCGGCGCGGTCGACGCGGTCGCCGCCGCGGAGCTTGCCGCGCGGGCCGCGGGGACCACCGACGACACCGCCGCCGCCGCACTGCTCCGGCAGGCGCTCGGGCTCTGGCGGGGCGCCGCCCTCGCCGGCCTCCCGGCCACCCCGCTCCGCGGCGCCCTGGCCGACGGGCTGGACGACGCCCGGACCGGGGCCCTGACCGCGTGGGCGCGGCGGCAGCTGCGCCTCGGGCAGGGCCACACGGCCGTCCCCGCGCTGGAGCAGGCCGTCCGCGCGGACGGCCTGTCCGAGCCCATGACGGCCCTGCTGATGCGCTGTCTGCACCGGAGCGGCCGCAGCCCCGACGCGCTCCGCGTCTACCACCGCTCCCGCGTGCGGCTGGGCGAGGAGCTGGGCGTCACCCCGGGGCCCGCGCTGCAACAGGCCCTCGCCGAGGTCCTGGCCGCCGACCGGGCCGGCGACCCGCCCTGCCGGCCCAGCGCAGCACCCGGCGGAGCCGCCGGGGAGCCCGGCCCGCCCGCGGTACCGGTGGCCGGCCGGCTGCCCGCGCCGCCGCGCGGTTTCGTCGGCCGCGACACCGAGGACGACTGGCTGGACCAGCAGTGCGGGCCGGAGCGGACCGGGGACGGCCTGGCCGTGGTGGCCGGCCCCGCCGGCGTGGGCAAGACCGCGCTGGTGGTGCGCTGGGCGCACCGCGCCGCGGCGGGCTTCCCGGACGGCCGGCTCTTCGCCGACCTGCGCGGCTTCGACCCGGCCGGCCCGGGCGACCCGGGCCAGGTGCTGGGGGAGCTTCCTGCGGGCGCTGGGCCTGCCCGAGGCGGCGATCCCCGAGGACCGGGCCGCGCGGGCGGCGCTCTTCCGGGAACAGACCCGGCACCGCCGGCTGCTCGTCGTCCTGGACAACGCGCGGTGCGCCGACGACGTCGCCGGCCTGCTGCCCTCGGGGCCCGGCTGCGCCACGGTGGTCACCAGTCGCAACAGCCTGGAGGCCCTGGTGGTCACCGACGGCGCCGCCCTGTGCCAGCTCGCCGCCCTGCCGGCCGCCGACGCGTACCGCCTGCTGGAGCGCGCGCTGACGGCCGAGCGCCTGGCGGCCGAGCCTGAGTCGGCCGGGCGGCTGACCGAGCTCTGCGACCGGCTGCCGCTGGCCCTGCGGATCGTGGCCGGCCGCCTCACCGCCCGGCCCGGCCGGCCGGTCGCCGACCTGGTGGCGGAGCTGACCGACGAGCGCACCCGGCTGGCCGCCCTCGGCACCCCGGGCGGGGCGGCCGGCGTCCGGCCGGCGCTCTCCCTGACGTACCAACACCTGCCCGAGAACGCGCGGAACCTGCTCGCCCTGCTGGCCGTGCACCCGGGGGCCGAGGCCGACCCGTACGCGGCGGCCGCCCTGCTCGGCTCGGACGCCGACGGGGCCCGGCACGCGCTCGGCCCGCTCACCGCCCACCACCTGCTGTCGGAGCCCGCGCCCGGCCGCTTCGGGCGGCACGATCTCGTCCGGCTCTACGGCGCGGAGCTGTTCGACCGGCTCCCCGCCGAGCGGCGGCGGCAGGCGTTCCGGAGCCTGGTCGACTACGAGCTGGTCGCCGCCGGCCTGGCGGTGCGGCGGATCAACCCGTTCCACGAGCCGTTCCGGCCGGCGGGGCCCGGGCCGCGGGCGCTGCCACGGCTCGGTGACGTCCCGTCCACGCTCGCCTGGTGCCACGCCGAGGAGCCGGTGCTGCGCGCCCTGGTGACGGCCGCCACCGACCGCGGCGAGTACGAGCGCGCCTGGCGTCTGGCCCGGGTGACGGCCACCCTGTACTACGGCGCCGGGCGGGTCTTCGACCGGCTCGCCTGCCTGCGGATCGGGTTGCGGGCCGCCCGGCTGGACGGCGGCCGGGAGGGGCTCGCCGCCATGGAGGCGGCGACGGCGTGCGCGCTCGGCTCCACCGGACGCGTCGCCGAGGCACTGCCGCTCGCCGCGCAGGCCGTCGCGCGGACCACGCCGGACGACGGCGACCTGCACGTCCACGCCCTCTCCGTCCGCGCCTCGATGACCGCGCTGTCCGGCGATCCGGCCGGCGCCGACCGGCTCTCGCAGGCCGCGCTCGCGCTGATCCGGGCGAGCGGGCCGAGCGAGCACGCCGCCACCGTGCTCAGCAACGCGGCGGCCCTCAAGGTCGTCCTGGGCGAGCCCTTGGCCGCGCTGGAGCACGCCCGGGAGACGCGCGCCCTGCTGGCCGGCAACCCGACCGCCAACGCCCACCTCTGGGCGATGGTCAGCGAGGCCCTCGCCCTGCGGGCACTGGGCGAGCGGACGGCGGCCGAGCGGGTCTGGCGGGAGGCCCTGCACCTGTGCGGGGCGACCGGGAACGTGCGGCTCCACGCCCTGGCCCGGCGCCACTTCGCCGAGTTCCTGGCCGGGACGGGCCGGGCCGCCGAGGCCCGCGAGCACCTGCGGGCGGCGGGCGAGCTGTACACCGCGCACGGGGACGTCCGGCCGGCCGAGGAGCTGGACCGGCTGCTCTCCCGGCCGCCCGCCGGCGCGGCCGGCGGCTCCCCGGCCCACGGCCACCTGCGGACCGCCTGAAGCAGCTGCGCGGCACCCGTATCCGAAACCCGGGAGGCAAGATGACCATCCACCACCTGGACTGCGCCACCATGTGCCCGCTCGGGGGCCGGCTGCTGCTGGGCAGCGGCGGGCCGCTGGTCGGGCGGCTGTCGGCGCACTGCCTGCTGGTGGAGGGCGCGCAGGGGCTCGTCCTGGTCGACACCGGGTTCGGGACCGCCGACGTCGCCGACCCCCGCCGGCTCGGCCGCGCGCTGCTGGGGGCCGTCCGCCCCCGGCTCGAACCCGCCCGCACCGCCCTGCACCAGGTCCGCGCACTCGGCCACGACCCGCGCGACGTCCGCCACATCGTGCTGACCCACCTCGACCCCGACCACGCGGGCGGGATCGGCGACTTCCCGCACGCCGAGGTGCACGTCCTGGCCGACGAACTGCGGGCCGCCACCGCGCCGCCGACCCGCGCCGAGCGGGACCGCTACCGCCCCGTCCAGTGGGCGCACGGCCCGCGCTGGGCGGAGCACCGGGCGGACGACGCCACCGAGGACTGGTACGGCTTCCGCGCCCTCCCCGTACTGCCGCGCGAGGTGCCCGGCCTCCTGCTGGTCCCGCTGGCCGGGCACACCCGGGGCCACTGCGGCGTCGCCGTCCGGGACGCGGACGCGGACCGCTGGCTGCTGCACTGCGGCGACGCCTACTTCTCGCGCGCCGACACCGATCCCGCCTCGCCGCGCAGGCCGCCCGTGCTGAGCGCCTTCCAGCGGATGATGGCCGTGGACGGCCGTGCCCGCCTGCAGAACCGCGAGCGCCTGCGCGAGCTGCGCCGCACGCGCCAGGACGAGGTGGAGCTGATCTGCGCCCACGACACCGCCGACTTCGACCGCTTCGCCCGGGCATAGGCGCGCCGGCCGGGCACAGGGGGGCCGCCCGGGCACGGGTGCGCCGGCCGGGGCTCCCTGGGGTGCCCCGGCCGGCCGTGGTGGCGTGGCGGGTTACTGCGGGGTGACGTAGGCGCCGGAGATGCCGCCGTCGACGAGGAAGGTGTTGGCGGTCATGAAGGAGGAGTCGTCGGAGGCCAGGAAGGCGACCGCGGCGGCGATCTCCTCGGGCTCGGCGAAGCGGCCGAGGGGGATGTGGACGAGGCGGCGCGCGGCGCGCTCCGGGTCCTTGGCGAAGAGCTCCTGGAGCAGCGGGGTGTTGACCGGGCCCGGGCAGAGGGCGTTGACCCGGATGCCCTCGCGGGCGAACTGCACGCCCAGCTCGCGCGACATCGCCAGCACGCCGCCCTTGGAGGCGCTGTAGGAGATCTGCGAGGTGGCCGCGCCCATCACGGCCACGAAGGAGGCGGTGTTGATGATGGAGCCCTTGCCCTGGCGCCGCATGTGCCCGATCGCGTACTTGCAGCAGAGGTAGACGCTGGTCAGGTTGACCTCCTGGACGCGCTTCCAGGCGTCCAGGCCGGTGGTGAGGATCGAGTCGTCGTCCGGCGGGGAGATGCCCGCGTTGTTGAACGCGATGTCGAGCCGCCCGTACTCGTCCACGGCCCGCTGGAAGAGGTCGCGCACCGCGTCCTCGTCGGTGACGTCGACCTGGACGAAGAGGCCGCCGACCTCGTTGGCGGCCTTGGCCCCGGTCTCCGGGTCGAGGTCGGCGCAGACCACCTTGGCCCCCTCGGCGGCGAACCGCCGGGCGGTGGCCAGGCCGATGCCGCTGCCCGCGCCGGTGATGACGGCCACCCGGCCGTCGAGTCGCTCGCTCATGCTGATCATTCCTCCGTGGAGATGAAGACGTTCTTGGTCTGGGTGAAGGCGTCGAGGGCGTCCGGGCCGAGCTCGCGGCCGAGACCGGACTGCTTGAAGCCGCCGAAGGGCGTCGAGTAGCGCACCGAGGAGTGCGAGTTGACGGAGAGGTTGCCGGCCTCCACCCCGCGGGAGACCCGCAGTGCGCGGCCGACGTCCCTGGTCCAGATGGAGCCGGAGAGGCCGTACTCGGTGGCGTTGGCGATGCGCAGGGCGTCCTGCTCGTCGCGGAAGGGGACGACGGTGACGACCGGGCCGAAGATCTCCTCGGTGAACGCCCGGTCGTCGTGCCGCACCGGCGCCAGCACCGTGGGCGGGAACCAGAAGCCGGGCCCGTCGGGGGCGCTGCCCCGGAAGGCGACCGCCGACCCGTCCGGGACGTAGGAGGCGACCCGGGCGTGGTGGGCGGCGGAGATCAGCGGGCCCATCTCGGTCTTCTCGTCGGCCGGGTCGCCGACCCGCACCGCCCGGACGGCGGGCTCCAGCAGCGCCATGAACTCGTCGTAGGCGCAGGCCTCGACCAGGATCCGGGAGCGAGCGCAGCAGTCCTGGCCGGCGTTGTCGAAGACGGCGTAGGGGGCGGTGGCGGCGGCCTTGGCGAGGTCGGCGTCGGCGAACACGATGTTGGCGCTCTTGCCGCCGAGTTCGAGGGTGACCGGCTTCACCTGGGCGGCGCAGCCCGCCATGATCTCCTTGCCGACCGGGGTGGAGCCGGTGAAGACCACCTTCCGCACGTCCGGGTGGGTGACGAAGCGCCGGCCGACCACCGGGCCGCGGCCGGGCAGGATCTGCAGCACGCCCTCGGGAAGGCCCGCTTCGAGGGCGAGTTCGCCGAGGCGCAGGGCGGTGAGGGGGGTGAGTTCGGCGGGTTTGACGATGACGGTGTTGCCGGCGGCGAGGGCGGGGGCCAGCGCCCAGACGGCGATCGGCATCGGGAAGTTCCACGGCACGATGACGCCGACGACGCCGAGCGGCTCCTGGAAGGTGACGTCGAGGCCGCCGGCGACCGGGATCTGCCGGCCGAAGAGCCGCTCGGGGGCGGCGGCGTAGTACTCGATGACGTCGCGGGCGTTGCCCGCCTCCCAGCGGGCGTTGCCGATGGTGTGGCCGGCGTTGGCGACCTCCAGGGCGGCGAGGTGCTCGCGGTCGCCGTCGACGGCGGAGGCGAAGGCCCGCAGCAGGCGGGCCCGGTCGGCGGGAGCGACCCTGCGCCAGGTGTCGAAGGCGGCCCGGGCGCGGGCGACGGCGGCGTCGGTCTCGGCGAGGCCGGCCAGTTCGACGGTGGTGATCACCTCCTCGGTGGCGGGGTTGACCACCGTGTAGAGGTCGGGGTCGGTCATCGGGTTGTCTCCCTGTCGCTGGCAGGAACGAAGCTGGCGTCGACGAGTGCGCGGAAGAGGCGGTGGTCGTCGGGGTCCGTCTCGGGGTGCCACTGCACGCCCAGCGCGAAGCGGTGGCCGGGCAGTTCGAGCGCCTCCACCGTCCCGTCGGCGGCCCAGGCGGTGGCGCGCAGCCCGGCTCCGATCCGGTCGGCGGCCTGGTGGTGGTAGCAGGAGACCTCGGCGGCGGGCCCGAGGACGGTGGCGAGCCGGCTGCCGTCGTGGACGCCGACCCGGTGGCGGACGAATTCGGCCGGGACGATCTGGTGGCTGCGCTCGGGCAGGTGCTGGCGCAGGGTGCCGCCGAGGGCGACGTTCAGCAGTTGCATGCCGCGGCAGACGCCGAGCAGCGGCAGGTCGCGGACGAGGGCTCCCCGCAGCAGCTCCAGCTCCCAGTCGTCGCGGGCGTGGTGCGGCGGGCCGGTGCGCGGGTCGGCGGCGGCCGCGTAGCGGGCCGGGTCGATGTCGGGGCCGCCGGCCAGGACGAGGCCGTCCAGCGCGTCCAGCAGGTGGCCGACGCCGCCGGGCTGCGGCGGCAGCAGCACGGGCGTGCCGCCGGCCACCGCGACGGCGTCCACGTAGGTCTGCGGGACGAGCGAGGCGCGCTGGCGCCAGACGGACCAGGCGGCCTCGTCCTGGTAGCTGGTGATGCCGATCAGGGGGCGTCGGCGGTGGTCACGGGTCACGGTCGCTCTCTGGGGTTCACGGTCACGGCAGGTCGGGCGTCGGTCGCGGAGTTCGTCGCGACGTCGGGCGCGGTACCGATTGCGGCAGGTCGGGCGTCGGAAGCGACGCCGGAAGCGGCGTCGGTCGCGGAGTTCGTCGCGGCTTCACAGTCGTTCGAATCCGCGGCGCCGCTCCCAGTCGGTCACCGCCCGGTCGTAGGCGGCGAGTTCGACCCGGCCGGCGTGGGCGTAGTGGCGGACGACGTCCTTGCCGAAGGCCTCGCCCGCGGCGGCGCTCTGCTCGAAGGCGGTGACCGCGTCGCGCAGGGTGGCCGGCACCCGGGGGGCGTCGGAGGCGTAGGCGTTGCCGGTGAACTCCGGTTCGAGTTCGAGCTGTTGCTCGACGCCGTGCAGCCCGGCCGCGATCAGGGCGGCGACCGCGAGGTACGGGTTGACGTCGCCGCCGGGGACGCGGTTCTCGAAGCGCAGCGACGGGCCGTGGCCGACCACCCGCAGGGCGCAGGTGCGGTTGTCCCGTCCCCAGGCGATCGCGGTGGGCGCGAAGCTGCCGGGCACGTACCGCTTGTAGGAGTTGACGGTGGGGGCGAACAGCAGCGCGAAGTCGGCCAGGCAGGCGAGCTGTCCGGCCAGGAAGTGCTCCATGGTGCGGGAGAACCCGTGCGGCCGGTCCCCGGCGAACACCGGCGCGCCCTGCTCGTCACGGAGGCTGAGGTGGACGTGGCACGAGTTGCCCTCGCGTTCGTCGTACTTGGCCATGAAGGTGAGGCTGTAGCCCTCCTGCGCGGCGATCTCCTTGGCGCCGGTCTTGTACACGGAGTGGTCGTCGCAGGTGGTGAGGGCGTCGGCGTACTTGAAGGCGATCTCGTGCTGGCCGAGGTTGCACTCGCCCTTCGCCGACTCGACGGTGAGGCCGGCGCCGGCCATCCCGTTGCGCAGCCGGCGCAGCAGGGGTTCGATCCGGCCGGTGCCGAGGACGGAGTAGTCCACGTTGTACTGGTTGGCCGGGGTGAGCCGGGTGTAGTCCTTGTCCCAGGCCTGCTCGTAGGTGTCCCGGAAGACGATGAACTCCAGCTCGGTGGCGGCGTGGGCCTGCCAGCCGTAGCCGGCCAGCCGCTCCAGCTGGCGGCGCAGGATCTGGCGCGGGGAGACGGCGACGGCGGTGCCGTCGTGGTGGGTGATGTCGCACTGGACCATGACGGTGGCCGGGTGCCAGGGCACGGTGCGCAGGGTGGCGAGGTCGGGGCGGAACACGAGGTCGCCGTAGCCGCCCTCCCAGGAGGAGATCTCGAAGCCGTCCACGGTGTTCATGTCGACGTCGACGGCGAGCAGGTAGCCGCAGCCCTCGGCGGCGTTCGGGACGACGTCGGTGAGGAAGTACCCGGCGGCGACGCGTTTGCCCTGGAGGCGTCCCTGCATGTCGGTCATCGCGAGGACGACGGTGTCGACGGAGCCGTCGGCCACGCGGCTGCGCAGCTCGTCGAGGGTGAGCCTGGGGCTGTTCAACGGATCTCCAGTTCGGCGTCTTCGGCGTCCGGTGCGGCGGGCCCCGGCGGTGTCTCGTGGAGGCGGGGGCCGGTGAACCAGTGGCGGGCGGAGGCGAGCCACCAGATGCCGGCGAAGCCGACGACCACGGCGACGGCCACGGGCGTGTAGTTGAAGCTCTCGGCGGTGATCGGGTTGACGGTGGGGAGCATGAACAGGACGGTGATCACGGCCGTCCAGCCGACCGCGACGATGCCGATCATCCGGCTCCAGCGGCCCAGGTGCCAGGGGCCACGCGGGAAGGCCTCGCCCTGGCGCAGCCGCAGGTAGACCGGGATGACGTAGGAGATGTACAGGCCGATCACCGAGATCGAGGTGACGGCGGTGTACGCGGTGGAGTTCCACAGCGCGGGCAGGCCGAGCAGCAGGGCGCCGCCGGTGGCCAGCCAGACCGCGTTGGTCGGGGTCTGGGTGCGCGGGTCGATGCGGTGCCAGAGGGAGGATCCGGGCAGTGCGCCGTCCCGCGAGAAGGCGTAGATCATGCGGGAGTTGGCGGTGACGGAGGCCATGCCGCAGAAGAACTGGGCGCCGATGACGATCAGCAGGAGCAGTTCGGCGCCGTTGGTGCCGATGGCGTCGATGAAGATCTGCGCGGGCGGCACCTTGGTCTCGCTGTCGAGCGCGCCGTCGTAGTCGCGGATGGCGAAGGTGATGCCGAGCAGCAGGATCCAGCCGGCCACCAGGGAGACGGTGATGGCGTTGACGATGCCGCGCGGGCCGGAGCGGGCGGCGTCCTGGGTCTCCTCGGTCATGTGGGCGGAGGCGTCGTAGCCGGTGAGGGTGTACTGGGCCATGAGCAGGCCGAGCATGGCCACGTAGAGCTGGTTGTGGAAGCCGGTGTTGTTGACGAACTCGGTGAACACGAAGGAGGCGGAGGCGTGTTGGTCGGGCAGCAGGACGAGCGCGCCGACGATGACGGCGACGCCGACCAGGTGCCACCAGACGGACAGGTTGTTGAGGAAGGCGACCAGCCGTACGCCGCGGGTGTTGAGCAGCCCGTGCAGCGCCAGGATGACGGCGAAGATCTCCACGGTGTGCGCGGGGGTGGCCGCGAAGCCGAACTGGAGGGTGAGGAAGGCGTTGGCGAAGAAGGCGGCGCCGTAGTCGACGCCGGCGGTCACCGCGACCTGGCCCAGGAAGTTGAACCAGCCGGTGAACCAGCTCCAGGCCGGGCCGCGGCTGCGGGCCAGTTTGGCGGACCAGTAGTACAGGCCGCCCGCGGTCGGGTAGCTGGAGCAGATCTCGGCCATCGCCAGCCCGACGCAGAGCGTCAGCAGGCCGACCACCGGCCAGCCCCAGATGATCATCGCGGGGCCGCCGGCGTTCATCCCCGTCCCGTACAGGGTGAGACAGCCGGACAGGATCGAGACGATGGAGAAGGAGACGGCGAAGTTGGAGAAGCCCGACATCGAACGGGCAAGCTCCTGGGTGTATCCCAGCTCGCGGAGCCGTTGTTCGTCGGCGGAAACGGGGGATGTGCCTACCGGAAACACCGGCGGGGAAGGGTGGTCGGGTGAGCGTTCGTCGGTCATGGGCACCCCTGGGGGTTGAGGTGTGCCGGGGCGGTGCGCGGCCACGTCGGTGTGGCGCGCCTCCCCGGCGGGCGAGACGGTCGGGCGGCTCTTCAATGGCCTGCATTCAGACCATTGGGGTGGTGAGCAGCATCGTTCACCCCCCGCCGGGGCCGCGTCAAGAGCGGCGCGGAGGGCGGTTGCGGGGAGCGCTCATAGGTACGATTCCGGCGTGGACGTCGACGAAGCACGCGAGCAGGCCCGCGTGGACTGGCAGGCCGGGGCGATCTTCCGGCCCGTGCGGACCGGCAACGCCTTCGAGGAGACCGTCGAGCGCCTCCTCCAGGCGATCAAACTGGGCGTCTTCGGCCACGGCGACCGACTGCCCGCCGAGCGCGACCTCGCCGCCCGGCTCGGGGTCAGCCGCGAGACCCTGCGCGAGGCGCTCCGCACGCTCCAGCAGGCCGGCTGCGTCGAGCCGCGCCGCGGCCGCTACGGCGGCACCTTCGTCACCTACCGGATGCCGCCGCCGGACGTCGCCGAGCTGCGCCGGGCCGCCCGCGACCTCGGCGGCGAGCTGGAGGACGCGCTGACCTACCGCCTGGTACTGGAGACCGGCGCCGCCGAGGCCGCCGCCCGGCGCGCCCTCTCCCCCGACCAGCGCGCCTACCTGGAACGCCGGCTGGCCGACCTGGAGGGCGCGCCCGCGGAGCAGTACCGGCAGCTGGACTCGCGCTTCCACCTCGCGGTCGGCGAGCTGACCGGCTCGCGCACGCTGGCCGCCGGCATCGCCGAGGCCCGGATGCGCCTCAACGACCTGCTCAACGCCATCCCGATGCTGGACCGCAACATCGAGCACGCCGCCGACCAGCACCGGGCGATGGTCCGGGCGATCCTGGACGGCGACGGCGAGGCCGCCCGCCGCGCCACCGAGGAGCACCTCGCCGCGACGGCCGCACTGCTGCGGGGCTTCCTGGTCTGAGGTCCGCGCCGGAAGGTCCGCTGCGAGCCGACACCACCACCCAGGGCATCCGAATGACCACGGAGCGCGACTCGTATCCGCGTTCGGATATTCTGGCCGGGTGAGCGAGAACCTGCCCCCGTGTCCCCGGTGCTCCAGCGAGTACACCTACGAGATGAACGCCCTCATGGTCTGCCCCGAGTGCGGCAACGAGTGGGTGCCCGCCGAGGGCGCGGCCGAGGAGTCGGGTGCCGCCGGCGACCGGGTGGTCAAGGACTCGGTCGGCAACGTGCTCAGCGACGGCGACACCGTGACCGTCGTCAAGGCCCTCAAGGTCAAGGGCAGCCCCTCGGGCATCAAGGCGGGCACCAAGGTCCGCAACATCCGGCTGGTCGACGGGGTCGACGGCCACGACATCGACTGCAAGATCGACGGCTTCGGTCCCATGCAGCTCAAGTCGAGCGTGGTCAAGAAGGCCTGACCCCGGGAGTGGGCGCCCGCGTCGGACGGTGACGCCGGGCGCCCTTGACGTGTCATCAGGTCATCCGTCCCGGACTATTGACTCGGAGTCCAACAGTGGCGATTCTCGTCACACCGAATACGCGGGACATGACAGTCGGCCGGACGGGCTGCGCCCCCGGACGATCCGGCTCTTCGACCGCGTCATCCGCTCATCGGACCCGAGTGGTGACCATGACTCAACTCCCCCACAGCAGGCTCAGACTCGTCACCCTCCTGGCCTCGCTCCTCGCTCTGATCGCCGTGGCGCTCGCCGCACCGGCCCCCGGGGCGGCGAGCGAGGCAGGCTGGTGGAACCCGACCGCACGGCCCTCGCCCGACTCGCAGATCAACGTCACGGGCGAGCCCTTCAAGGGCACCGACGCCCAGGGGAAGGTCCGCGGCTTCGTCGACGCGCACGACCACATCATGGCCAACGAGGCCTTCGGCGGCCGGCTCATCTGCGGGCAGTCCTTCTCCCCCGCTGGGGTCGCCGACGCGCTCAAGGACTGCCCGGAGCACTACCCCGACGGCTCGCTCGCGATCTTCGACTTCATCACCAAGGGCGGCGACGGCAAGCACGACCCCGTCGGCTGGCCGACCTTCGCGGACTGGCCCGCCCACGACTCGCTGACCCACCAGCAGAACTACTACGCCTGGATCGAACGGGCCTGGCGCGGCGGCCAGCGGGTGCTCGTCAACGACCTGGTCACCAACGGGGTGATCTGCTCGGTCTACTTCTTCAAGGACCGCAGCTGCGACGAGATGACCTCCATCCGCCTGCAGGCCCAGAAGACGTACGACCTGCAGGCCTACATCGACACGATGTACGGCGGACCGGGCAAGGGCTGGTTCCGGATCGTCACCGACAGCGCGCAGGCCCGCGAGGTGGTCAAGCAGGGCAAGCTGGCCGTCGTCCTGGGCGTGGAGACCTCCGAACCCTTCGGCTGCAAGCAGATCCTGGACGTCCCGCAGTGCAGCCGGGCCGACATCGACCGCGGCCTCGACGAGCTCTACGGGCTGGGCGTGCGCAGCATGTTCCTCTGCCACAAGTTCGACAACGCGCTGTGCGGGGTCCGCTTCGACGAGGGCGCCCTCGGTACGGCGATCAACGTCGGCCAGTTCCTGTCGACCGGCACCTTCTGGCAGACGGAGAAGTGCGCCGGGCCGCAGCACGACCACCCCATCGGCCTCGCCCCGGCGCCGGCCGCCCAGCAGCAACTGCCCCCGGGCGTCGCCGTCCCGTCCTACGCCACGGACGCCCAGTGCAACACCCGCGGGCTGACCGAGCTCGGCGAGTACGCCGTGCGCGGCATGATGAAACGCAAGATGATGCTCGAGGTCGACCACATGAGCGTCAAGGCGGCCGACCGTTCCTTCGACATCCTCGAATCCGAGTCGTACCCGGGCGTGATCTCCTCGCACAGCTGGATGGACCTCGACTGGACCGAGCGGGTCTACAAGCTCGGCGGCTTCGTCGCCCAGTACATGAACGGCGCCGAGGCGTTCAGCACGGAGGCGAAGCGCACCGACGCGCTGCGCGACCAGTACCACGTGGGCTACGGCTACGGCACCGACATGAACGGCGTCGGCGGCTGGCCCGGCCCGCGCGGCGCGGACACCGCCAACCCGGTGAAGTACCCGTTCCGCAGCGTGGACGGCGGCTCCGTCATCGACCGGCAGACCACCGGCTCCCGCACCTGGGACATCAACACCGACGGCGCCGCGCACTACGGCCTCGTCCCGGACTGGCTGGAGGACATCCGGCTGGTCGGCGGCCAGGACGTGGTGGACGACCTCTTCCGCGGCGCCGAGTCCTACCTCACCACCTGGGGGGCGTCCGAGCACCACCGGGCCGGGGTGAACCTGGCGGCGGGCTCGCCCGCCTCGGCCGCCTCCTCGGAGTGGAACCCGTTCACCAGCTACGCACCCGGCCGGGCCGTGGACGGCGACCCGGGCACCCGCTGGGCCAGCGACTGGAGCGACGACCAGTGGCTCCAGGTCGACCTCGGCGGCACCAGCCTGGTCGGGCGCGTCACCCTGGACTGGGAGCGCGCCTACGGAAAGGCCTACCGCATCGAGGTCTCCACCGACGGCACCACCTGGCAGTCCGTCTGGTCCACCACCACCGGTGCCGGCGGCCTGGACACCGCACGGTTCACGGGCGTCCCGGCCCGGTACGTCCGCGTCCACGGGCTGCAGCGCGGCACCCAGTGGGGCTACTCGCTCCACGAGGTCGGCGTCTACAGCACCTGACGGGTCTCCCGGCCCCCGGCGGCCCCGGTCCCTCGCGACCGGGGCCGCCGGGGGCCGGGGCCGCGACCGGGAGGAACCCCATGACACGGATGCCGTCCGCCGAGCGGCGCCGGCAGCTCACCGAGGCCGCGATCCGGGCGATGACCCGCGACGGTGTCGCCGCCACCACGACCCGCTCGGTCACCGCCGAGGCGGGCGTGTCGCTGAGCGTCTTCCACTACTGCTTCGACTCCAAGCAGGCCCTGCTGGAGTCCGTCATCGCGACGATCACCGACCACTCCGTCACGATGGTGCGGGAGGCGATCCGGCCCCGGGCCACCCTGCGGGAGACCGTCCGGGCCGGCTTCCAGGCCTACCGCGACCACGTGGCCGCCAACCCCGGCGAGCACATGCTCACCTACGAACTCACCCAGTACGCGCTGCGCCGGCCCGGATTCGAGCAGCTGGCACGGCGGCAGTACGAGCTGTACTCCGCCGCCTACACCGAACTCCTGGACCGGCTCCGCCGCGACGCGGGCTTCGAACTCCGCGTCCCCACCGACGTACTGGCCCGCTACCTGGCCGCGGTGACGGACGGGCTGACGCTGAACCTGCTCGTGCTCGGCGACGAGGGCTCGGCGCAGATGCTCGACCTGATCGCCGACCACGTCGCCGGCCTGGCCCGGGGGTGACGGGCCCCGCCCGGGGCGGCGGGCCGGCCGCGGATCACCGCCGATCGCCGTCCGGCCACCGGGAGATCGGGCTGAAGAAGCCCTCCACCGGAGTGACCGTGGTCCCGTGCGGCACGAAGGACTCGAAATCGATGCGCGGATCGCCGATGTCGACGGTCACCAGCAGCAGGTACCGGTTCATCCGGGACACCACGTCCTCGCCGAGCAGTTCCACCTTCGCGACGTTGCCGGAATGGCTGACCGGCCGTTCCGGCAGCGCCGCCAGGTAGGGCGACACCGCGTCCAGGAAGGCCTGCCGGGCCTCCTTCTCCTCCTCGATCTGCTCGGGGGTGGGGTTCCCGTCCCCCTTGAGCTCGATCCCGGTCGGGGGTGCATCGATACGGAAAACTGTGATCATCAGCGGAACTCCAGTTCATCGGGGACCGGTCGCCGCACGGGAGGTGACCCGCCGACCCTCCGGTCCGCGAACGGGCCGCGCCCCGGGCGGTCCGGGGCGCAGCAGCTCCGTGTACGCCGCCCAGGCGTCCAGCAGGGGCGGCACCACCGTCCGGCGCCGCCCGGAACCGGTACGCAGGACGGCCGCCCGCACCTCGGCCGGCGGCGCCGCGGGGAACTCCGACAGCAGCAGGGCGACCGTGCCCGCCACGAACGGGGCGGCGGCGCTGGTACCGGTGAGCACGAGCGGGCGGTCCCCGGTGCCGAGGCCCCTGACGGCCTCGCCCGGTGCGCCGATGCCGCGCCCTCCGATCGATCCCCCCAGGTTGGAGAGGCTCATCGGCCGCCCCCGTCGGTCGTAGGCGATCACGGGGATCGTCCAGGGGTGCCGGGTGAGGACGGAGGTGCCGACCGCGCCCTGGTTCCCGGCGGCCACGACCGTGATCACGCCGCGGTTGGCGGCGTGGTCCAGCGCCCACTCCAGCTCGCGGTGCCCGGTGCCGGCGGGCCGGTCCGGCGCGACGCTCAGGTTCAGCACGCGGGCGCCCGCGTCGACGGTCTCCACGACGGCGGCCGCGAGGTCCTCCAGCCGCGTGGCGGGGGCGGCGCGCGAGCCCGGGCGGTCGGGCGCGAAGACGGGGCGCAGCAGGAAGGTGCAGCCGGGGCAGATGCCGGGCGGCTCCCACCCGCGCCCAGCGCCGAGCAGACCGGTGACGAAAGTGCCGTGGCGGCAGGCCGGGCCGCCGCCCGCGCGGCTGCACCCGCTGGGCCTGCCGCCCCTCCCGCCATCCGTCAGGAGGCGCAGCCGCCGCCCGGCGAGGCCCGGGTGGTCCAGGGCCACCAGGCCGTCGACCACCGCGACGACGACCTCCGGCCTGCCCGCGCCGCGTGCCATCAGCCGCGCGAGGCCGACCTGTTCGAACGGTGTCGTCATCGGGGCGTCCCCTGTGCGTCGTTCATCCCGTCTGCGTTCTCCGCACGCGCGGGCCCGGCCGGCCGCGGCCCGGTCCGTTCCGGGTCCTGCCCTGTCCGGTCAGCCGAGGGGGCCGGTGTCGCAGTCGTCCAGACACCACTTCCGGCACTGCTTGCAGCGGAGGCCGCCGGGGTTGCGCGAGCACACGCCGGAGCAGGCCCCGCGGCACTCCAGCTCGCAGAGCGGCGTCAGGAACTCGCCCTGCCCCTCGATCATCTGCGGGCCCCGTGCGGAGCCGTGGCGCAACACCCGGTAGTGCCCGCCCGTGTGGTGGAGCGCCGATTCGGCGGTGAATCCCGGGATCGTCATCTCGACACCTCCTTTCCTTCTTCCGCGCCCGGCCGGCGCGGGTCAACGGTCGTAGTAGGGGCACAGCTTGTTCACCAGGAAGGGGAACTGCTCCGTGACGTCGACCCGGACGAAGAACTTCTCGGTGACGTCCGTCCGGCGGCCCGTGTAGCAGAACAGGACGTCGATGATCCTGCGGGCGCCGCTCAGCCGGGAGTCTCGGAAGCTCACCCCGCTCAGCGAGGAGTCGGCGGCGAAGGCCTCCACGGTCTTCTCGTAGATGCGCGGGTAGCGGACCGCGAGGTAGTTCAACGCGCGGTGCTCGTCGGTGTCGCCCGCGTTGTCCCCCAGCTGCATCACCCGGTGCAGCAGCTCCCTGGAGGACGCCTCGAACAGCTCCTCG
The DNA here is from genome assembly GCF_055579305.1 of Kitasatospora sp. NPDC032757. Taxonomy (NCBI): domain Bacteria; kingdom Bacillati; phylum Actinomycetota; class Actinomycetes; order Kitasatosporales; family Streptomycetaceae; genus Kitasatospora; species Kitasatospora sp. NPDC032757. The sequence goes on from NZ_JBVINN010000001.1 coordinate 16,831, forward strand.
GGCATCCCCTCGGGGCGGTCGATCGCCGCCACCAGCTCCTCCGTGTCGAAGGAGTAGATCTGGTCGAAGGAGACGACCGGAAGCGTCAGGCCGTTGCAGAGACCGGACGGGGCGAGCGGCCCCCGGTGACCGATGACGACGTCGAGGTCGGAGCCCTTGGGTTCCGGCCGGACGGCCGCGACCAGGCTGTCGAACTCCACCGGGTCCCGCGGCCTCAGGAGGTAGGTCTCGATCCCCTGGACGCTCAGGACGTAGCACAACTGGCGTGCGAGATAGCGGTTCTCGGGCTGGGAGACGACCGCGTGCACTGCCTGCCGGTCGGTCAGCTCGGCACTGTCGGACCGGTACACCGCCTGGGCGACCTCCTTCTCCACCGCCAGGCTCGGGAACCGGTAGTCGACCTGACCGAGCACGTAGACGTAGCCGCCGGCCGAGTAGCGGCCGCCCTGCCCGGAGTCGTCCCCGGCCGCCTCCGCGGTCGGGTCCCCGCTCTCGCAGTGGTGTCCGCAGCCGCCGTCCGGCATCGCGGCGGCAGTCACGAAGGCGGCCGCAGCGGTGGCGGCGGGCGGTGCGAGGGCCGGCCCGAGGCGGTCGGGGTCGTCCGCCGGCAGGTCGTCCAACAGGTCGGGGCGTTCCCGGTACTCCTGCTCCATCGGTGACTCCTCACGTCACGCTCGCGTCAAGCCTTGCGGACCGTCACGGATTTCACGTCACGGTCCGTCACCGCGCTCACGGTTGGTGAGCACGGCCCCGCGACAGGACCACCCGGTGGTTGAGCGCGGCCGCACGCCGCTCACAACCACCGCAGGGCCTCTTGATCCCCATCGTGCTCGTCACTCGCCTGACGGCGTCCCCGAGGCCGATCTCCTCGTCGGTGATGAAGCCCGGGACGCGCACCGTGCGCGGACGGTGGGCCTCGCCGCCGCGGGCGGGGTCGTCCCGCCTCTCACCGTCGGTCATCGGTCATCTCCCTCACCGTCACCGCCCTCAACGTCGCCTGTCGCACCGTCACCGTCCGGGCGCAGCGCTGTGGCAGCGGACGCCCTCGCGGGTGCCGCGGGGACAGGGACGTCAGGACGTGCCGGGTCGTGGAACGTGTCGGGCCGTGGAACGTGTCGGGCCGTTCGGACGCGAGGACCGGACTCACTCGCGTGGGGGGAGCCGGGGAGACCTGGCTTCGGTCGCCCGCAGTCATCCACTGCCTCCAGGTTGCTCCCGCCGGGCCGGACGTGCAAACCCCGGGGCCGGTGGGGCCGGTTCGGGACGACCCTGCGGCGTAGCCTGGACGGAGCGGGCCGTTCACCCGGAGGCGCCCGGGGAGGCCCGCGAGGGAGCGCCGGCCGACTGGTGCCGACGGTCTCCATCGGACCACCTGACGGGAGCATCATCATGGCCATCCCCGGCTTCCACGCTGAGGCCTCCCTCCGGCCGGGTGCCGGCCGGTACGCGACGACCCGGCCGCCGGCGGGCCCGCACGGCGGCGCCACCGGAGAACGGATCGTCCCCATGTTCACCGAGGAGGAGCGGCAGCGGCTGATCAGGTGCGGCCAACGCCTCGACTCCTGCGATCAGCAGTGCCAGCCCCAGCTCGACATGGGCAACTTCTACGAGTGGCAGCTGTGCCACGACGAATGCAACCAGCAGTACGACGACTGCATGCAGACCTGAGCTCCGGACCCGAACCGGACGCGGGGCCCGCGGGCACGCGAAGGCGGCCGGTCTCGGGGAGACCGGCCGCCTGCGTCACGCTCCCGGCGCCGCGGGGCCCGGGTGTTCGCCGTACGTCTCAGGCGCCCGGACCGGCCACCGGCGCGGCAGGCTCGGCGACCGGCGCCGTCTCCGCGGTCACCCGCGTGCCGGGGTGCATCAGCGCGCACAGGAACGCGACCCCGAGCGCCGCCGCCATGCCGTACAGCACCGGGCCGTTGGCCTCGGCGAAGGCCCCGCGGACGGCGTCGATCATCTCCGCGGAGGCCCCGGACGCGCCCTGGCCGCCCTCACCGTGGCCGGTGATGCTCTTGGTGATCTCCTCGGCGGTGCTGTGCGCGACCTCCGCCGGCACGCCGTGCGCCCGCAGGGCGTCCTGGACGTTGGCGGTGGTGCTGTGCAGCAGGACGGTGCCCAGCACGGCCAGGCCCAGGCTCGCCGAGTAGTTGCGCACGGTCTGGGTGATGCCGGTGACCTCGCCGTACGAGGCGCCGATCGCCCGGTTGACGGCGTCCGTCGAGGCGGGCGTCAGCAGCAGGCCGATGCCGGCGCCGGACATCACGATGTAGGGCCACTGGGCGCCCAGCGAGAGGTCCGTGATCTTGCCGGCCCAGAGCGCGAAGCCGACGGCGGCGAGCGCGGTGCCCACCAGCATCGGCGGGCGGGCGCCGACCCGGTCGAGGAGCCGGCCGCCGATCTGCGAGCCGGGGGCGAAGCCGGCGAAGAACACCAGCAGGTAGAGGCCCGCGTCGTTGGCCGACTGGCCGAGCGCCACCTGCGAGTAGACCGACGCGAAGAAGAACACCGGGACGAAGGCGATCATCGCGAAGAACAGCACCGCGTTGTCGGCCGCGAAGGCACGGTCGGCGAAGACCCGCAGCTTGATCAGCGGGTCCCGGGTACGCAGCTCGAACAGGACGAACAGGACCAGCACCGCGAAGCCGCCGACGATGCAGAGCCAGGTGGCCGCGCTGTCCCAGCCCCAGGTCGCGGCCTGCTGGAGGCCGAGCACGCTCAGGGCCATGCCGACCGCCACCAGTGCGGCGCCCGCCCAGTCGATCGGCTCCCGGCGCGGCGTGTTGCGGATCTTCGCCATCAGCGTCAGGACGATCGCGATGAGGGCCATCGGCACGTTGACCCAGAAGATCGCCCGCCAGGTCCAGCTGGTCAGGAAGCCACCGAGGATCGGGCCGACCGCGGTGAGGCCGCCGGCCACACCGAAGAAGAGCGCCAGCGCGCGGCCGCGCCGCTGCACCGGGAAGACCTCCACCACCACGGCCAGCGCGGCCGGGAACATCAGTGCCGCGCCGACGCCCTGGAGCGCACGGAAGGCGATCAGCCAGGTCTGCGCCGCGCCTCCGGTCGGCACCGCCCCGCACAGGGCCGAGGCGACGACGAAGGTCAGCGTGCCGACGATCGCCATCCGCTTGTGGCCGAGCACGTCCGCCAGCCGCCCGCCGAGGGCGAAGAACGCCGCCAGCGCCAGCAGGTAGGCGTTGACCACCCACTGCATGCCGGCCGAGGAGAGGCCGAGTTCGTGGATGATGTCGGGCGCGGCGATGGAGACGATGGTCTGGTCGATGAAGGTCATCGAGACCGCGAAGAGCATGCCTGCCAGCGTCAATGACTGACTGGCGGCCACGGGTGTGGAGGTGGCCGGGGCGTTCTCGGACCGCACGGGTTCCCGTCCCTTTCGTTCGATGGGTGAGGCGGCATGGCTTCGCCTCCGGTTCACCCCGTCCGGCCCTGCCCGTACCGCGAACTGACACGGCGTCCTACCGGTCAGCGGACACTATGTCACCCGAACGGCTGCCCTGCACGCCGGCAGGGCGACTGTTCGACAGCGGTGTAGTTTACGGTCCCTCAGGCCTGCCGCAGCACCTGCCGCAGCGCCGGGTTCCCGGCTTCCGTCACGAAGAACCCGGTGGTGGCGAGGGTGCAGCCACGGCGGGGGGCTCGTACGTAGGCATCCTGTCCGTCCGGCCCGGCGGGCGCCGGCGCCGCTCACTCGCCGCCGGCCTGCCCGGCCAGGCGGCGGCGCAGGCTGAGCGGGCGGATGTCCGGCCAGACCCGGTCGACGTGGGCGGTGCACTCCTCCTCGCTGCCGGTGAAGCCCTCCGCCGCCGTTGGCGTGGCCGAGGTGCTGCTTGGGCACGATCCGGGGCACCGCGGAGGCGTAGGCGAACCGTTGGAAGGCGAGCGCCACGGAGAGCACCCCGAGCAGCACGTAGATCTCCCGGGAGTGCAGTCGCCCGGGGAGCAGCAGGGCGAGCATCCCGGCCTGGGTGGCGCCCGCGGCGATGTCGCCGGCCAGCATCACCCTGCGGCGGTCCAGCCGGTCCACCAGCGCGCCGGCCAGCGGGCCGACGACGATCCCGGGCAGCATCGCGATCACCGCGTAGAGCGCGGCTGCTGGTGCGCGACGCCTCCGGCCTCTCCGTACCGCCGGTCGCCACCGTCCACCTGCCGCGCCGGGTACCGGCGATGATCTACGGCTCGTGGATCCCGGACGCCTGACCCCGGCCGTGACCCGAGTCCGCCCCGGCCGTGCCGCCGGGGCGGACTCCGTCATGCCCGGGGAGCCCCGACGGTGTCGAGCGCCGGGGCGACGACGGCGAACGCCTCGTCGAGCAGTACGGCCGGGTCCTCGGCACCGTCGCTCTCGCTCCAGCGGCGCAGCGCTGTGTCGAACGCGGTCAGCGCCATCCCGGCGGCGAGCCGCGGGTACATCGCGGTGACGGGGTCGAGACCGTGGCGGTGCGCCAGCTCCGCCGCCAGCTCGTCGCGCCACTGCACCTGGCGTTCCAGGAACCGCCCCAACAGGGCGGGCGTGCGGAGGATCAGCTGCACCACGCGCAGCGCCCGGTCGGCGTGACCGGACTGGCCGGACTGGCCGGCGGGGGCGGCGTGGCCGTCGCGGCCGGTGTGACCGTCGCGGTGGGTGTGGCCGTCGTCGTGGGTGTGGCCGGTGTGACCGGAGCGGCCGTCGTGGGCGGCGCCGTTCGAGCGTGCGGCGCAGGCCGCGAGCGAGACCCAGACGGCGTGCCGCAGCGCGACGGAGGGCCGCTCCCCGCCCGGCCGGGCGGCCAGCACGGCGCGCATCTCGGGGCCCAGGTCGGCCAGGACCTGGACGACCACGTCCTCCTTGGAGGCGAAGTACCGGAAGAACGTCCGCTTCGAGACGCCGGCGGCGCCCGCGATCTCGTCGATGGTGACGGCGTCGAACCCGTTCTCCGCCAGCAGTTGCAGCGCGGCCTCGGCCAGCTCGCCGGAGACGAGCCGCCGCTTGCGCTCGGCCATGGACAGTTCGGGGCGGGTGGTCACCGCGTCATGGTACCGCGATGCCTTGGGTGACACTCAGGAACGCCTTGACACCAAGTGACACGGAGGGCAGCATGTGCCGCATGACAGAGCATCAGCGCTGGACCGCCGAGCGGATCCCGGACCAGACCGGGCGGGTCGTCGTCGTCACCGGGGCCAACAGCGGCCTCGGCCTCGCCACCACCCGGGCCCTGGCCCGCAGGGGCGCCCACGTGGTCCTCGCCGTCCGCGACGAGGAGAAGGGGCGCCGGGCGGTCGCGGAGCTGACCGTCGAGCAGCCGGCCGCCCGGCTGGAGGTGCGCCGGCTAGACCTGGCCGACCTCGACTCAGTCCGCACCTTCGCCCACGGCCTCCACGCCGACCACGACCGGCTGGACGTGCTGGTCAACAACGCCGGCGTGATGGCCCCGCCGCGGACGCTGAGCGCCCAGGGGCACGAGCTCCAGTTCGCCGCGCACCACCTCGGCCACTTCGCCCTCACCGGCCTGCTGCTCGACCTGCTGGCCGGGGGACGCGACCCGCGGGTGGTCACGGTGAGCTCGATCAACCACCGGCGCGGACGGATCCGGTTCGACGACCTCGACGGCCGGCACGGGTACGCGCCGATGGCCTTCTACAACCAGTCCAAGCTGGCCAACGCCGTCTTCGGCCGTCAGTTGCACCTCCGGCTCACCGCCGCGGGCAGCCCCGTGCGCAGCCTGCTCGCCCACCCCGGCTACGCCGCCACCAACATCGTGACCGGCGCGCCGACCGCCCTGTACCGGCTGCTCTTCGGCCACCTCGCCCGCCCGCTCGCCCAGACCCCCGCCCGGGGCGCCCTGCCGCAGCTCTACGCCGCGACCGAACCGGGTGTCCGGGGCGGCGAGTTCATCGGCCCTGACGGCTTCGCCGAGCTGCGCGGCGGGCCCGCCCGGGTGCGGCTGTCGCCCTCGGCCGCCGACCCCGAAACCGGGCGCCGGCTCTGGGAGTTGTCGGAGGAGCTGACGGACGTCCGGTACGGCCTGCCGGCCGCCGCCTGACGCCGCCGCCACCCCTGCACTGCGGCGCGGCGGCTTTGCGCGACTGTGGCGGGGCGGCCGGGCCACGGTGGCGGGCGCCTCGGCGCCGCCGGTCACCGGCGTCGAGGCGCGTCGCGTCACGTCGCGGCGGGCTACTGTCCGGCTACGCCGTCGGCGAGCTCCCGGGCGATGTCGAGGTGCCCCGCGTGCCGCGCGTACTCCTGCATGACGTGGAAGAGGATCCAGCCGAGCGACGGCCTGACCTCCTGATCTCCTGCGGAGAACCGGCCGCCCTCGGCACTCTCCGCCGCCAGGGCCGCGCCCGTGACGATGGCGCGGGTCCGCTCGCCCCCGGCATGCAGGGCTGCGATCAGCTCCGCGGCCGTCTCGTCCGGGCCGACGCGCCAGCGCCCGGACTCGTCCTTGTCCCCGTGCGGTTCCGGCACGGGCTCACCCTCGAAGATCCAGCGCAGCCACCGCCGTTCCATGAACACGAGGTGCTTGAGCAGTTCCAGCGGGCTCCAGCCCGAGGGCAGCCGGCTGGAACGCTGCTCCTCCTCGGGCATGCCCTCGATCTTGGCGGTGACGGCCGAGCGGAGGAAGTCCAGGTAGCCGAGCAGCAGTTCCTGCGGATCGGACAGCTGACGGCTCGGTTCGGGCACAGGGGCTCTCATGGGCGCCGAGTCTGGCACCCGTGCGCGACGACATCAACGGGACCCCCACAGCCGCCTGGCGACGGCACCTCAACGCGGCACCACCCGATCCGGCGACCTGGCGCCGACCTGCGGTTCACCGCGATCGCGCCGGTCACCGTCGGGGTGGTCGCCGCCGTCCCGCCGGCCGGGTCGCGGCCGCGATCGCCGGACTGTCCGGGCCGACGCTCTCCGCCCGCGCCGTCGGGGCGCTCGGCCTGGTCGCCGCCGTGGCCGGCGCCCCGTACGCCTGGCGGGCCGTCGGCCCGGTGTCCGTCCGCTTCCTGCCCCCGTCGCGCGCCATGCTGCTGACGGAACGGGTGGACGAACTCACCGCCCAGCGAGCCGACGCCACGGTTGCGCAGGCCGCCGAGATCCGCCGGACGAGCGGGACCTGCACGACGGGGCACAGGCCCGCCTGGTCGCGCTCGGGCTCTCCCTGACGACCGCGGAGAAGCTGATGGAGACCGACCCCGACCGGGCCAGGGCGCTGATGAGGGAGGCACGAACCGGCGCCGCGACCCCGGCAGGCGGGGCCGACCCGCGTCACCATGGTGCTGCCATGCGAATCGTCGTAGCCGAAGACTTCTACCTCCTGCGGAACGGGATGGTCCGTCTCCTCGACGCGTACGGACACCAGGTGGTGGCGACCGCGACGACCGGACCCGAGACGCTCGACGCGCTGCTGACGTGGCGTCCGGACGTTGCCGTCGTCGACGTCCGCATGCCACCGACCCAGTCGGACGAGGGCCTGCGTGCGGGGCGCTCGCCGCCCACCACCGCATACCCGGGCTGCCCGTCCTGATCCTCTCCGAGCACGTCGAACAGCTCGACGCCCGTGAGCTGTTGGCCGACGACTCCGGCGGCGTCGGCTACTTCCTCAAGGAGAGCGTGTTCGACGGCGATCGGTTCATCGGTGCGCTGGAGTGCGTCGCCGCCGGAGGGACCGCGATGGACCCGGCCGTCATCACCACCCTGCTCTCCGCCGGGCCCTCCAACCGGCGGCTCCAACGGCTCACGCCGCGCGAACACTCCGTGCTCGGCGTCATGGCCGAAGGACTGTCCAACCAGGCCATCGGCCGGCGGCTCTTCCTGAGCGAGAGCGCCATCGGCAAGTACACCACCTCGATGTTCGTCAAACTCGGCCTCCGCGATGACGACGACCGCAACCGCCGCGTCCGCGCCGTCCTCACCTACCTGAACAAGCCGTGACGCGTCGGGGCGGGCGGAAGCGGGCGGTTGCAACGGCGGGGCGGTCAACGGCGGGGCGGTCAACGGCGGTGGGCACTCCGGCGGCTCCGGACGGGGCTCAACGGGCTCCGGACGGCTCGGCGGCTCCGGACGGCTCGGCGACTGAGCGCGGGTGGCCGTCGCGGAGCCGTCCGAAGCCGCCGCCCGTCGGGTCGGGTGCACTTCCCCGTCGGGGACCGCCCCGTCCTGCTCGTGAACCGGTGCGTCCCGAGGGCGCCGCCGGGCGAGCACGGGCCGGACCTCACGGCTCACTTCTCGTCGAAGATCAGGTCCTCCGCGGGGTGGGTCAGGCGCAGGGTCTGCCCGTCGGTGATTTCGAGAATGCGGTGCAGGCCTGAGCACTCCGTGCCGTCGGGGAGTGTGAAGACGTCGTTGGCCCCGGCCAGGAACGCGGGGAGGCAGTCCAGCGCGTTGTTGCCGAGGTCCAGGTAGTCCTTGAGCCGGCGGAAGAGCTTGGGGAGGATCACCGCGTCCGTGGTGATCGAGTTCATGTCGGCGACCTTCGCGCCCTTGACCGTCACGTCCTGCGACCAGAGGCCGTCGGCGGGGGGCGCGGCGGCGCGCACCTGGAGGACGAGGTCCTTCAGGATGCGGCGCAGATCACCGGGGAAGCCCTTGTAGAAGGTCGGGTACGCTAACCCCTTCGCCAGCAGGTGGTAGTTGGCGGTCCTCGCCAGCAGCTTGTCGTCCACGTTGATCTCGTAGCCGCTGGCGCCCGGAGTGCGGCCCCGGCCCACCAGCGCCACGCAGCGGCCGAGGCTGTCGGTGCCGCGGGTGAGGATGTAGCCGGGCACCTGGTCGGGCGTGACGCTGACGGTTTCGTCGGCGTGGCGCTGGATGTCCACGAACCCGAGCCAGTCGAGCAGCTCGTCGGCGGCGGCGTGGGCGAACGCCGGTGGCTGGTGCTCGTCGTGCTTGTTGGCGCCCGGGTAGTGGGTCTCCAGGGCGTCGATGGCCTCCAGCCGGACGTTGACGTGGCCGTCGGGGCCGGGTTTGAGCTCGTTCCCGTGGACGAGCTTCCACTCCCCCACGTAGTCGGGGACGAACGCGATGGTGTCGCCGTCCGGCTTGGCCTTGGCGGAGACGTGGAACGAGCCCTTGATCAACAGCATCGACATGGTGACTCCCTGCTGCTCTGTCGGGGTGGCTGCCGGGGTGGAGTACGCGCCCGGCGAATCCGGCCCAGAGGCCGCCTCCTCGGGCGGACGCCTCCACGGGCCGACTCCCGCACCGTCCGCCTTGGCGCGGACGCTGCTCCGTTCGGGTGGCGGCCCGGGCGGCACCCGCCGCGGAGTGCGGACATCGGGCGCCGGGCGGCCCGGGCGAGGCCCCGGCCGAGCCGGGCCCCGGGTGGCGGGACGCTGACCACATGCTCCGGCAGCTGCCGGACGCCCGCGAGCCGGCGAGGCTCTCCGCGGTCGCGCTGTCGCCCCCGCCCGGCCCGCTCAGAAGCCTCCAGCCGACCCGCCTCCGATGCTGTTGCGCCGAGACGATCAACCCACCCCCCATGCGTCCACCGCACCCCGATGCCACCCCCCAGAGGTCAAGACCCGCCGGCACCTGCGACCAGGCGAGTTCAACCTGGGCAACTCCTCCAAGCGGTTCGCTGCATTCCGGTTTCATATGGGAGTTTCCGGATCGGCCGTGCCGAGCTGCGTCACGTACGTCAACGCCGACTACCGGCTCGTTTACGGGAGGGCCAAGGTGACCAATGGTTGTTCGACGACCCAGAGTTTCAAGCTCATCTACGACAGCGTCAACAACTACCACCCCTATGGCTGCCTGACTCTCGCTCCCGGTGTGACCAAGGATCTGTTCGTCTTCAGCTTCGCGAACAAGCCGATGATCGACGGCCTCACCACCTGCTGACACGCAGGCATTTCTTTCCGCCACCAGTACGGCTCACCGCACCTGGCGGACTGACAACCCGGCAGCACACGCATTCTCCGGCCGCCCCGGCTCACCGCCGGGCGGCCGGACGCGGAAACCCGGACGCCCGGGGGCAGCACAGCCGAGAGATCGACGCGCCCGGCAGCCGCGAGCCTTGACTCACCCGTGCCGCCGGAGAGGAGATCCCGGTCTGTTGTCGCCGACGGCGGCTACCCCGGAGCCGGCCTGGTCGCCCCGCACCGCCGGCCGACGGACCGTCGGCTCGCCCGATGCCAGGCCGGGCACGACCGCGAGCACAAGCACGGCCGGGCCCGCGTCGAGCACGTCCTCGCGCGGATGAAGACCCGGAAGATCCTTCGTGACTGCCATCCGAAAGGCGACACCGTTCACACGGCCGTGCTCGGCATCGCCCGGCTGCAGACCTCGCCCGCCGCTCGGAGAACGCTCAGTCGATACAGAACTCGTTTCCCTCGATGTCCTGCATCGGAATGCACGAGTCATTTCCGTCATACAGCGTTTGCACGTGGACCGCGCCGAGCGGGACCAGTCGCGCGCATTCGGCCTCAAGTGCGGCGAGGCGCTCCTTGCCCACGAGACCGGTGCCGACCCGCACATCAAGATGCAGCCGGTTCTTGGCCGCCTTCCCTTCGGGGACACGCTGGAAGTACAGCCGCGGGCCCACTCCTGAGGGATCCACGCAGGCGAACCACGAATCCCGCTGCTCAGCCGGCTGCGAGCCTTTGAAGTCGTCCCACGTGGCAAACCCCTCCGGTGGCGGCGCTACGACGTACCCCAACACCTCGCACCAGAAACGACCGAGGCGCTCAGGCTCCGCGCAGTCGAAGGTGACTTGGAACTTCTTGATCGCTGACATCGGTGCACGCTAGCAGCGGGACCGCTCCTCCGGTAGCGGTGACGACGACCGCCGAGACCGCCGACGAATGGTCGGCTCGCGCCGCCTACCGCCTGTCCGGCTTTGCCCCCTGTGACAGGACCGGGAGCCGGGGCCGTGTTCCCATCGCGGTTCGTCAGGCCGCGCGTTGGCCATGGAGGAGGAGGGGGAGGGCGCGGCCGAGGTTGGCGAGGGCCTGTTGGACGCGTGCGTTCTGGGCGGGGCTCATGAGGGTGGGAAAGTGGGCGGGGTCGGCGAAGCGGGCGCCGTGGAGGTGGGAGCGGCGTTGGGGTGGGACGGTGAGGCGCTTCGCGTCGTGGTCGGTGATGGTGCCGCCGTCGAAGACGAGGTTGAGGCGCTCCAGGTAGCGGTCGGCGGGGGTGAAGTCGACGGCGAGGAGCTGGGTGAGGCGGCGGTGGAGGCCGGTCTGGGCATGGAGGTGGCGGGCGGCGGCGAGGTGGGGTGATTCGTTGGGAAGGGCGGCGCCGCCGGGGAGGATGAGGCCGTCCAGGTAGTCGGGGTCGACGAGGAGGACGTGGCCGGCGGGGTTGCGCAGGAGGGCGAGGGCGCCGAGGCGGCAGGCGGGGGGCTTGGCGAGGAGCCGGGGGTCACGGGCGGGGCGCACGGTCGTTTTCGCTTTCGGGGGTTCGCGATGCGAGGCGGTGGACGCCGGCGATGAGGGTGGCGGCGAAGAGCAGCCACCAGAGGAGCCGGCCGGCGGCGGCGAGGAGTTCAGTGCGCATCGGCCTGGCGCTCGTGGCGCAGGCCCATCCGCAGGAGGTCGGTGATGCGCAGGACCTGGGCGGTGCGGGCGGATCCGAGGTTGATCAGGTAGGCGCCGGTCAACCGGCCGTAGTCCCAGCGACTTCAACGGAGGGGAGCGTGGCTTCGGCGAGGGCGAGGACCGCGAGGAGTTCCTCGACGGCCAGGGCGGCCTCGCGGCGCTGCTCGGCGGTCGCCCGGTTGAGGATCGGCCCCATCAGGCGGCCCGCCGGCGGGGCTCGAAGGCGCGCCAGGCCGATTCGGCGGCGGAGATGGTGGGGAACCCGGCGAGTTCGCCGGAAGAGTCGAGCAGCCAGTCGCCGGTCATCTCGTTGCGCACCCGGTAGAGGCGGGCGGCAGGGTCCCACCGCATGCCGTAGCCGTGGAGCTTGGTGGACGGGTGGGTACGGGCGGTTCTCATGACAACCCTCCGCAGTTGGAGTTTCACTTTCTGTGCCCATCCTGGCCCGGTCGCGACTAGCATCGGAACCGAAGTTGGTTTTGAATTTCCGGCTGCCCAAGTTGGAGCAACCATGCCGAACCGCAAAGAACTTGATCCATCGGCAGGACGATGGGCACCCTTCGGTGTTCAACTCCGCAGGTCACGCGAGACGGCGGGCCTTACGCAGGCCCAGCTGGCGGAGCGAACCGGGTTCCATTACTCGACGATCTCCTTCGCCGAACTTGCCACGAAGCAGCCCTCCCTGCGCCTGGCCCGCGCGGCCGACCTGGCCCTCGGAACGCAGGGCACGCTGGCCCTCATGTGGCAGCAGGCCTCCAACTCAGCCGGCCTCGCCGAGGGATTCACTGAGTTCACTCGGCACGAAGCGCAGGCCACGGAGATAAGGCTGTTCGAAATCGGTGCCATCCCAGGGCTGTTCCAGACCCGGGCCTACGCCGAAGCCGAGTTGGCCGGGGCAGTCGAACGAGGCGAGGTCACTGCAGACCAGGCCGACGAGCGGCTCAACTTCCGCTTGGCCCGGCAGAAGCTGCTGTCCCGGAAACCTCCGCCCCTTATCTACGCCGCTCTGGATGAGAGCGCGCTCCGCTGGCAGCTCGGTGGCCCGGCCGTTCTGGCCCAACAGCTTGATCGCCTTGAAGCGCTGGCGGAGGAGCCCCACATCCTGTTGCAGGTCGTGCCGTTCAGCATGGGAGGCCTCCGCTCCTTCCGGTCGGCCGTCACCCTGCTGACCGTCAGCGATCACAGCCAACTCGGCTACACGGAAACGCTTCATCGCGGCTTTCTGGAGCGGGACCGAGCCAGTGTCGTGCTCTGGCGCAGGAGATACGATCGGCTGCAGGTGGACGCGCCTCCCCAGGCGGAATCCCTGGCCCTGATCAGAAGAATCCGGAAGGAACTGGCACCATGAGCTCAAGCCTTGACCTGTCATCGGCCCGCTGGGTCAAGTCCTCCCACAGCACCGACGGAGGCCAGTGCGTCGAGGTTGCCCCCGGACACCTCGACGTCATGCCGGTCCGCGACTCCAAGGACCCCAACGGCCCCGCCCTCCTGTTCCCCGCCGACGCCTGGCAGTCCTTCGTCACCGCCATCCGTGCAGGCGAGTTCGGGACCAACTGAGCAAAACGCGGCACAGGAAGTCGGACTCGCCGACTTCCTGTGCCACCAGGCGAGCCGATCTCGACTCACCGGGGAGGGGGATGCGGGCGGACCTGAGAGCGAACGACCGGGACAGGCCTGTTCCGCAGTCCCACAGGCCGAGGGTCAAGCCGTGTCCGGGTCGATGCCGACGGCGCCGACCGAACGGAGTGATCGCCCGAGCTCTCCGGTGAGGATGCGGGGGTGTCGCCGCCACCACCACAGGTCGGCGTCGGGCAGCCTGTGGAACCGGTCGAGTGCTTGGCCGTCGTCGTCGAAGGTCGCGGCCTTGTACCGGTCGTCCACGGCCTTGATCCGCGGCGTCCAGAGCTGCACGACGTGTTCGTCCAGCAGGAGCCACGCCTCGTGGAGCCAGTTCCGGCTGTAGAGGTCGTTGGTGTACTCGTCGATGTCCTCGTCATAGCCGCGCTCGACGGAACTCACCAGGTCCGCCCACGCGTTCGCCCTCTCGGCGACCGTGAACGCCGTCCGCCAGCCGCGCCGGCGCAGCAGCTCGCCTACCTCGGATTCAGTGGCCGTGATCGTGAGGCTCTCATGCCGGATCCGTCCGGGCTACCGACATGTGCCCCACCCCGAGGCTGACGATCGGCGGCCGCCACGACCGTTCCACGATCCGCGCCGCCCCCGGGTCGGCGACGGTCAGGCCAGGAAGCGTTCGATGGCCTCGCGGGCACGGGCATTCGACGCCGCAGCGTCAGCCAGGGATTGCGCCAGGGCACCGATCCACTCGTCCAGGCCGACGTGGCGCCGCGACAGCACGATGCCCCGCACCTCGTGGCAGATCTCGCCGGCCACCCGGCCCCGCTCCATCCGGAGCGAGAGCCGCTGCTCCCCGAGCGCGACGTCCAGTTCGGTGACCGAACCCTCGCGCCCGGCCACCCGTTCCGTGACGGAACGCCTGCGCTTGATCCGCACGGCGCCGGGCGGCAGCGAGTCCGCCAGGTTCGCCGACAGCACTGTGGCGTAGAGGTTCAGGTCCGTGCTGTCCTGGCGCAGAGCCGCGGCCAGCAGCTCCACTTCCATCGCAGGTTCCATCTCAGGCATCGAGGCTCAGCACCATGGTCGGTCGGTCGATGACGTGGTCGTCGCGAAGCGGGCGCACCGCCGTCCCGATGGCGAAGAACTCGGTGGTGTGCGACCCCCAGGTGTGCGAGTGCTGCCGCAGCTGGACCGCCACGATCCCCTCGGCGTCGAGGGCCTTCCCCTCCGCCTGCATGCGGCTCATCGCCAGCTCGCGTGCGTCGTAGAGCGCCTGGGTGAACGGCTCGATCTCGACGTTGCGGCCCGTGGTGCTCAGCGCCTGGCCGAGGCGCTGGTGCGCCACGTGGTAGACGCACGACCCCATGACCATGTCCAGGGGTGCGTATCCGGCGCGGATCAGTGTCCAGAAATCCTGGCCGGAGAGGTCCGAGGTGAACGGCTTGCCCTTGTTGTTGAGCCAGGTCCCGCCCGCTCCCGGGTCCGCACCGTCCGCCTTCACTGCCGTGCCGACCGCGATGAACTCGGCGATGTCCGAGCCGAACTCCTTGAACTCTATGTCCAGCCGCACCCCCACGATCCCGTCCGCCCCCAGAGCGCTCGCCTCCGCCTCCATCCGGCTCATCGCCAGCTCGCGCGCGTGGTACATGGCCTGTGACAGCTTGGTCAGCTCCTGGTTCTTCGTCCACCGGCCGAGCTGGATGCCGACGTGGTAGACCGAGGAGCCGAGGACCAGGCCGAGCGGGCGGAACCCGGCCTCGCGCACCAGCAGGAACTCGTTCACCGTCAGGTCCGACGTGAAGAGCGAGCCCTTCTCCCCCGGCTGGAGCTGCGCAAGCCGCCGCATCGCGTCCTCGGGCACGCCCTCCGCAGCCGGCTGCGCGGGTACCCCGGCCGGTTCCTGCCCCGTTCGTTCGGTCATGTCAGTGCTCGCGCTCCAGTCTCATGATGGTCAGTGGCCTGGGCCCGGCGGGCCGCCCGGAGCGGCCGAACCGGGCGATGGAGGTGCCGACGAGGACCGCCTCCGCGGTGAAGTCGCCTGAGTACCCGAACGAGGGGCACTCGCTCTCGCTCACCGTCAACTCCACGTCGTCCAGCACCACACCGTCGCCGCCGTGCTTCGCCGCATCGAGGGCCAGCTGGTTCCGGGCGTCGTGGCGGACGTGGTTGATCAGCTGGGTGTAGCCGTCGACCTCCTGGTTCCCGGTGGTCCAGCGGACCCGGCGGGAGGTGCGCCAGTCGTCGTGCCGAATCGCGATGGCGATGCCGAAGGCGAGCCCGGTGGGAACCCATCCGGTGTGTATGAGCTTGGCGAAGTCCTGGCCGCTCAGGTGCGAGGTGAAGGGCAGGCGCGGCCGGATCCGCGAGCGGGCCCGGACGGCGGTGCCCAACGCGGTGAACTCCAGACCCCCCGCCGGGAACTCCTCGACCCGCAGCTCGACCCCGACGATCCCGTCGCCGCCGAGCGCGCGGCACTCGGCGACCGCGCGGGACAGCGCCAGCCTGCGCGCCGCGTACATCGTCCTCACCAACAACGAGTAGGACGACGCCCACGCCGAGGACGGCACCTTCGCACCGTCGGTGACCGACCACGAGCCGGGGCAGCCCCAGAGGCCGGTGTACCCGATGTTGAAGACGGCCGTGCCGAGTACCTGCCCGACCGGATCGAACCCGGCACCCTTGATCGCCGCGAACTCCTCGGACGACAGCGCCGAGTCCCAGGTGTTGCCGGCCCGGAGCTCTGACGTCGCGTCGGCAGTGGGTCCCGGCGGGCCGGCGTCTCGTCGGTGTGTCATCGGCTCCTGTGCCATCGACCTCTCGGCTCACCGCGCGGATCGCGGCGCCGTTCGGCAGCTTATGTCATCGGAGGGATCATCGACGTGGTGATCACGCTCTCCAACGGATCTTCCCGGCCAGGCTGTTGGGCGGGTGCGCCCTTCGAAGGCGCCGAATCCCCCGACCTGCCCGACATCCGCTGGTGGGACAGGGTGTGACGGAGCTGCGGGTCGTCCGGGGGCGGGCGGGCGGCGGTCACTCCGGAATTCCCTGGACCCTGCGGATGAGGACCGCGAACCGGTGGAAGCCGCCCTGGACGAGGACCTCGTCCCGGTAGCCGCCGGCCTCGAAATGAATGTCGTCCGGGCTGGGGCAGAGGAAGCCGAAGAGCCAGATGTGGGCTTCCTTGTCGCGTTCCTCGATGGTGCTCCAGTCACTTCCGCAGGCCGTGGCCAACGCACCCACGCAGGCGGCGATGGCGCGGTACTCGCTGCCGCCCCACTCCTTGACCATCCACTGCCGGAAGTTCGCCTTGGCCTGCTCGATGTCGCGGCTCGTTCCGTTTCCCCGGAGAACCCTGTTGACGATCAAGGCCTGTGGTTCGGGTTTCTTCGCCATGGCGTCATGATTTCGGCCCTCCGCACTCAGGGCAATGGGCCCGGCGCTGCGGTCGTCGGACCGTGCCGCGGTCGTCGGACCGGGCGGTGGTCGTCGGACCGTGCGGTCACCCACGGAGGGCGGCCGGGCTCGCCGCCCTCCGTGGCACTACGCTCTGCTGATCAAGAACCGAGAGTGGGGGCCGAGCAGGGTGACAGGTGACCGGGTGAGGCGCGGGCGGGTACGCCGGGGCTGGGTGGTCGGTGGGGCGGCGGTCGTGGTCGTGGCCACTGCGGCGGTGGTCGGCACCTTCGTGGTCGGTGCGCAGGAGCCCGCGTTGAGGCAGACGCTCTGCGGGCTGCCGCGGGCGGACGGGACCGCACTCGGCGCCATGCTGCCCGCGGGGCGGCCGGGGGTCGAGGAGCGCAATGTCTCGCCGGACGGTGCCATGGGGGGCCACCCACAGCTCTCCTGTGTGATCTCGGTGGACGGTCACGCGATGGTCCGTGTCCTGATGTCCGGCCAGGACCCGGACCGGCCGAGCGGAACCGACGCCACCGCCCCCTCCGTCGGGGGCCTGGTCGATCAGGGTGTGGTGGCCGGCCTGGGCAGTGCCTCGGTGGCGGGCTTCTGCCCCGGCACCCGCGACCTGGCGACGGTGGTCTCCGTCAGGTCCGACCCCAGCATCTGGCCGAAGGCCCCCACCGACCAGGACAACCACATACGCGCACTGGCATCGCTCGCGCAGAGCGTCCTCGCCGAGCAGCAGCACACCGTCTGCCAGTGACCGGAGCAGGCACCCGGGCGGGCCGCAGCCCACAGCCGGGCTGCGGCACCTGACCGCCAGTCCGGCCGGGACCCTCCGCCCTCGCAGGACCTGGCCCGGCCGGTCCGGGACACGCTGACCCCGACGGGAGCCGGCGGAGCGGGGGCCGGGCAGGGGCGGGGCCGGACCATCAGCCGATGCGGCGGCGCCGGCCGTAGGCGTAAGCGAGGGCCAGCACGATCGGGCCCCACAGCATCACCGGGCCGATGCACACGTGACCAGGCCGGGACGGTCTCACCCCACCCGCTGACCAGGCCGGTGCAGACCAGGGCCAGCGCCTCGGTGAGCAGGCTCAGCCCGAAGACGTAGTACGCGCCCCACCATGGGAGGGGCGGCGCCGACGGATCGACCATCCCCATCTCGAAGTCGAAGGCGAACGGCAGCCGCCACAGGCAGTGCGGCAGGACCACGAACGGAAGGAGCTTCGCGAGACGGAGCACCCACGGCTGGACCGGCCGCTCGGTTTCGCCCGAAGAGAGGTTGATCGGCATGACCTCACTGTCGCCGGGCCCCGGCCGATGCCGCGTCAGCCGGCCGCACGATCCACCTCTCCCGCCGCAGCTACCCCTCAACACCCTGGGTCGCAGGCAGCGGGGGAAGCTCGGCCGGGCGGACGGTCAGGCCGCCGGATATGACCGGGGCGAACGGGGCCGGGGCCATACAGGTACCGACCTTTCCCTCGGCCGGCCCGCCGGCGGGGTCGGTGTCCAGGTTCGCCACACCCCAGGAGAAGCCGACGCGGTCGGGGTGCCGGGGCGAGGTGCCGTCGAGGACGCTGAAGCCTCGGCGCCGACCGACCGTGTCAGCCACCTCGGGGTCGGCCCGGGTGATGACGGCGGTGAACGAGGCCGTCCGGTCCCCCGTCACCAGGCAGTCCACGGCGGCCTCCGAGATCACGGTGTGGTTCAGCGCCGCGACGTGGTGGGAGATCCGCACGGTGCCGCGCGCGTCCGTCGGCAGGCCCTGCGGCAGCCCCGGCAGCGGCCGGGTGAACGGCGCGGCCTCGACGTCGAAGGTGAAGCGGATGTCGTCGTCGGGCGAGTAGGCGTAGGCGATCCGCACCGACCCGCTCACCGCCGCCTTCGCCGTCTTCACCGCCGCGCCGGACGGCTTGGGGGCGGGCGCGGTACCGGCGGCGGAGGCGGAGGCCCCTGTGCCGCCTCCCACGGCGACCAGCAGAGCAGTGGCGGCGAGCGCCCCGAAGGCCTTCGCGCGGGCGGTGGTGAGAGTGACGGACATGGCGAACTTCCTTGTCTGCTGGGCCCGCCGGCCGACGGCCGGGGCGTCTTCCTGGTGACGGGTCCAGCCTCCCGCCCGGCCCGCTGCCCGGTCCATGTGCCGTCCGGCAGGTCTTCGGCGCCCTCCTCCGCCCCGCCCCCTGCCATTCGGCAGGGGTCGGCCCGCGGCCCACGTGTCCTGTCGGCACACCCGCGAAAACGATCGGGAACTTTTGTTACCAATGCCAGCCTTCGTTAACTATAGTTGTCGCATGACAGTGCCTGAGATCACCCCCGAAGAGCAGATCGAGCTCGACAAGGCCCTCCTCGACGCCCTCAATCCCCTCGCGTCGGCGATCCGGTCCCGGCTGACCGGCCTCCCCGAGAGCCGCATGTGGGCGGCGGACCCGGCCGAGGTGGCCCTGACCGTCCTCTCCACCTGGAAGGTGGTGGACGCGGAGGTCAAGCGACTGGCGGCGATCGCCGCGGGAACCGCCGGCTCGTACGGCGCGAGCTACGAGCAACTGGGGGCGGCCTGGGGCATCACCCGGCAGGGCGCCCGCAAGAAGTGGCCCGACGCCGTCGGCCGCCCCTCGGCCGCGACGTCAACCACCCTGGGGCTGTTCGGCGGTGAGGCCGAACTGACGCAGGAGCCGTCGTCCGGCGACTGGACGTGGACGGGCCGGGGCGCCGACGGATCGCAGGGCACGGCCGGCGACGACACCTGGTACGGGACCAAGGAGGAGGCCGCCGCCTACGCGGGCGCCTTCCTGCGGGAGCACGCCGCAGGAAGGCCGTAGACTCCCTGCCCCTCGCGCCGTCCGCAGGCCCCGGCACAGGGAAGCGGCAGGCCTGACGCGGCGCAGCGCCTGGCGGCGGGTCCGCCGGTGCGCACGGCCGGGCCGCCGTCCGGGGACCCCTCGGACGGCGGGACGTGAGAACCAATCAGAAGCGTTCAGGAATCCGCGAGTCGGATGATCCCCTCCTGGAGGAGCCGGCGCGGCAACGCGTCGGCGTTCTTCTCCGAGAGGGACCGCAGGTCCTGCGCGCGCACCGGCTTGCCGCTGAGCAGGACGCGCACGTCCTCGGCGAAGCCGGCGGGCAGCACCCGCCGCCAGGACAGGTGCTGGTGTTCCGCGTAGCTGCGCACCGCCGAGGTGAGCGCGTCCTTCCAGGTGACGGCCTCGATGCCCAGGGTGATGTGCAGGCCGGTGTCGGTGCGGCTGCTGACCGTGTGGAGGTGGCCGCGGGGCAGGTACATCGACGCCTACTCGCTGGTGGTCGGCACCGACCCGGGCAACCCTGGCGGCATCTGGAAGCCGGGCACCACCTACAAGGCGGGTGACGTCGTCGCCTGGAACGGCCTCGGCTACCGCTGCATCCAGGGCCACACCGCCCAGGTCGGCTGGGAGCCCGACATCGTCCCGGCCCTCTGGCAGCGGATCTGAGCGGACGGATCCGCTGCGGCGGAACGGGATGGGCTGGGCCGCGGTTCGTCGAGGGGGACGAGCCGCGGCGCAGCCGCGTCCGCGCGCGGGCACCGGCTGCGCCGGGGACGGGACGGCACGGGTGACCGCGCGTCAGCCCGGGTGGAAGACGATCCGGACGTTGGCGTCCACCGGGAGGATCAGCACGTTGCCCTGATCCCACGTCCAGTCGCGCGGGATCAGGAACATCCGGTTGTTCGCCTGCGCCAGCAGCCGCAGCCCCCGGTAGCGGTAGCGGAACCGCTGCCCCGCGCCGGCGTCCGGCAGCGCCCGCTCGTCCACCCCGGACCACTGGAGGTAGAGCCGCTCGGTGGTGTCCAGGACGACGGCCGGGCGCAGCGCCAGGTTGCCGGCCAGCCGCTCGGCGTCCCCCTCCCCCTTCTGGTGCGCGAAGCCGCCGGCGGCCCAGAACGAGCAGAGCACGATGAGCGCCGTGCTGATGCCGAGCGCCGCCCGCTCGCCGGTGAGCGGGTAGGGGGCGCCGGCGGTGCGGACGGCGAGCAGCCGGGCCAGCACGACCAGCAGGAGCGCGCCGCCGAGCAGCAGCGGGGTGCCCATCGGTCCCGCGTCGATCATCTCGAACCCGGCCAGGAAGCCGAGCACCACCAGCGGGACGACCAGCACCGCGACGGCTCGGCAGGCCCGGCCGACGACCCTGCGGCCGTCC
Organism: Kitasatospora sp. NPDC032757; assembly: GCF_055579305.1. Lineage (NCBI taxonomy): Bacteria > Bacillati > Actinomycetota > Actinomycetes > Kitasatosporales > Streptomycetaceae > Kitasatospora > Kitasatospora sp. NPDC032757. The sequence continues at coordinate 37,510 of NZ_JBVINN010000001.1, forward strand.
GTTCCGGTCCGGACGGCACGGGTCGCCAGGTGGTACGCGAGCGCGGCCAGCAGGGCGCCGCAGAGCAGCACCCCGGCCGGGAGGTACAGCGCGGGCGAGCTGCGGAGCAGGAGGTCCTGGGTGCCGAAGCCGATCGTCGCGGCATCCAGGCCGAAGTAGTTGTAGAGCGAGTCGGTGTAGGCGAAGCCGAAGAAGAACAGCAGCGCGGTGATGAGGGTGGTCGGCCCGACCCAGGACGCGATCAGGCCGAGCCAGCTGCTCCACGAGCGGGCGACGGCCGGCTCGGGCGGCTCGGGGGCAGGCGGCTCGGGCGGCTCGGGGGCAGGCTGCTCAGGCGGCCCGGACTGCTCGGCCGTTGCGGCGGGCCCGGCGGTGGGGTCGGCGGCGGGCCCGGTGGCGGGCGGCTCCTCCTCCGCAGGGCTCAGGGCGTGCTCCCGCTGCCCGCCGACGCGTTGCCGGCACTGGTGCCCGCCGAGCTGCCCCCGTTCTCGTTGCCGCCGTTCTCACCGCCCCCGCCGTTCTGGCCACCCCCGTTCTCATTGCCTCCGCCGTTCTGGCCACCCCCGTTCTCGGTATCGTGCTGCACTGCCAGCCCGCCCGAGGCTTGAACCGACTGGCTCTTTCCGCCCGCGGTCAGAGTGAAGCAGACCTTGGACCCCGCGGAGGTGGGCTTCGGGCCGGGAAGGTTGACCGTGGCGCTTGCCGTGCCTCCCGTGAACTCCACGCTCGTCGATCCCGAGGACTTCGCGCCGCCGGCACAGTTGTTCACCTGGGTCACCTCGGCGGTGAAGGTGCTCGTCACCGAACTCGTGAGCGTCAGATTGGCCGTCGGCCAGATTCCCGTGGCGCTCGCCGACACATTGCCCGCGCCGGTGAACCCGCCCTGGTTGCCGCCCGCCGACGTCCGCTTGTCCTGGGGCTGCTGACCCGAGCCCTCCGCCGGGGGCGTGTCCGCCAGCTCGGCGGCGCCGGCCGCCGAGCTCGCCGCCCCGGGCCCGGAGCCACCGCCTCCCCCGCAGGCGGCCAGCGCCGGCAGCAGCAGAGCGGCCGCCAGCCACCGGGCCGGTCTGCCGAGGCGAGGACGGGGCGCGTTGGGCGGGGTCCCGGGCATGCGTTTCTCCCGTCGGTGGGCGAGCAGCGGTGAGGGGCCGGGTCGGCCTCGCCGAAGGCTACCGGTTCGCACACGTTGTGACTGTCCGCCGCCCGGGTGGTATCGCCCCGCCCCGCCCCCGACCGGAGCAGCGGTGCGCCCCCGGACGCGGCCTGACCGGCGACCACGCGTTGACGTACAGTCAGGTGCGCGCTGCGCCCGTCCGAGTGGTCGGTCCATTCGCCAGAGGAGACCCCCCGTGGCCACCGAAGCCCACCCCGTCCCCGTCCCGAGCCCGGCCCTGCGCCCTGTCCCGGAGTTGGCACCCGAGGCCGTCGCGCAGTGGCGGGACGAGCAGGCCGACCTGGTCGAGCTGCTGGCCCTGGCGCACCGGCAGCTGGGCGGTGTCGCCGCGTTCCGGCTCGGACCGGAGCCGACCGTCGTGGTCACCGACCCGGAGGCCGTCCAGCACGTGCTCGGCCGCCACCCCGACCGCTACGTGAAGCGCTCGCACCGGGCGCGGATGCTGGCCGGCGGGGGTGTCCTCTCCGCGACCGGCGACGCCTGGAGGCGCCAACGGCGCATGCTGCAGTCGCAGTTCACCGGCACGGGGATGCGCCGCTACGAGCAGCGGATCGCCGAGGCCGCCCGCCACGCCGCCGACCGCTGGGCCGGCTACGCCCGTACCGGGGAGCAGTTCGACGTGGGCGAGGAGATGCGGCACTTCGCGCTGGACACCATCTGGCGCGCCCTCACCGGCCGCCCGCTGGACGACCGGACCGACCGCGAACTCGCCGCCGTGGCCCGGGTGGTGGCCGCACTGCCGACGCTGCCCGCGGACGGCGGCGACGCCCGGGACGCGGTCGCCGAGGACCTGGCCCGGATCGACGCCGTCGCGCACGCCGCGATCGACGCCGCCCGCCGCGACCCGGACGGCGACGGCCTGCTGCGCGTGCTGCTCGACGCCGGCGAGGAGCGCCCCGAGTACACCGACACACTGATCCGGGACGAGCTGGTCACCCTGCTGGTGGCCGGCCACGAGACCACCGCCACCACGCTGACCTGGCTCTTCCTCCTCCTCGACCGCCACCCCGAGGCCCGCACCCGGGCGCTGGCGGCCGGCCCCGAGGGCTCGCCCGAGCGGCGGGAGGCGATCCAGGCGCTGGTCAGCGAGACGCTCCGGCTCTACCCGTCCGCCTGGATCCTCCCCCGGCACGCCACCGAGGCCGACACCCTGGCCGGCCACCGCATCGAGGCCGGCACCGACCTGCTGGTCTCCCCCTACCTCACGCACCGTGACCCGACGCTCTGGCCCGACCCCGAGCGCTTCGACCCCGCCCGCTTCACCACCCCCGGCGCCCGCCCGGCTCACCTCGGCGCCTACTACCCCTTCGGCCTCGGCGCCCGCGCCTGCCTGGGCACCCAGTTCGCCGTGCGCGAGACCACGGCCGTGCTGGAGCTCCTCCTGCCGGCATACGCACCGCGCTTCCTGAGCGTCCCCGCCGGCGCGGCCTACAGCATCACCGTCCGCCCGGACGGGCCGACCCCTGCGGTGCTGACCTGAGCAGAGCCCCGGCCGTGCCCGGGTGGGCACGGCCGGGGCGGCGTCACGGACCGGAATCAGGGGAAGGCGACCACGGTGGACGGGGTGGTGGAGGTGCCCGACGTCGCGGCGCCGGTGCCGTTGACCACGTGCTCGAACTGGCCGTTGCCGCCGAGGGAGACCACCAGCAGGTCGTGGAACCTCACCCCCGGCCGGACGGGGGCCTCGAAGCCGTGGTCCATCCGGATGGTCGGGTCCACGTTGAAGTAGCAGTAGCTGCCGAGGCCCCAGCCCTCGTGGGTGGTCACGGTGTCGTCGACCTTGTACGCGGCGAAGCCCTTGGTCGCGCCGTTCTGGACGGCGGCCTGGTTCGGCGCGTCGTACGCCTTCTCGTTCTGGAAGAAGATCGTCCGCCCGCGCTCGCCGGACCACTCGACGTCGTACTTCTTGAAGTGCTCGACGAAGAGCCCGGTGGCGAGCACGTCGTCGCCGCGGACGAGCAGGCCGTAGTCGGCCGGGTTGGTGTTCCATCCGACGCCGGCGCCGTGGTCGGCGCGCCAGATCCAGGTGTGGTCGATGATCACGTCGTCGCTGTTGACCACGACCCCGGCGGTGGCGGAGCCGGGGCCGGCGCCGCCGACGCGGATGAAGACGTCCTGGAGGGTGGTCGGGTCGGCCGCGTGGTCGGCGGCCGCGTTGTCCGGGCCGATCTGGACCAGTACCGGCGAGTTGACCGGACCGGCGTCGACCAGCAGGCCGGACAGCCGGACGCCGTCCACGTCCGCGACCTTGATCGCCGTCACCCCGTTGTCGGGCACGACGGTCGCCAGGCCGAGGCCGAGCACCACGGTGTCGGGCCGGTTGACCTCGATCGGCCGGTCGACGTGGTAGACGCCGGGGGTGAAGAGCAGGTCGAGCCCCTGGGCGAGCGCGGCGTTGATGGTCGAGGCGGTGGCACCGGGCTTGACCACGTAGAACCGGCCGAGCGGCCGTGAGGTGCCCTGCGGGGTGCCGTCCCAGGAGACGCCACGGGCGTCGGTCCGCTCGGCCGGCACGAACACCTTGTAGTCGTTGCCGTCCAGGTAGAGGAACGGCTTCTCGCGCGAGACCGGGGTGGTGTCCAGCGTGGTGTAGGGAGGGTCGGGGAAGCTCTGCGCGGGTGCCCCCTGGACGCCGGAGAACACCTGGTTCCAGACGCCGTTGGAGAAGCCGCCGACCGCGCTGTCCCGGGTGTACCACTGCTGCTGCGAGTAGTTGCCGACGGCGCCGTCGATCCGGCTGTCGGCGATGTATCCGCCGCTGGCCCAGCCGTAGCCGTTGGGCGCCAGGTTGAGGCCTCCCTTGACGTGCATCCGGCGCAGCGGCGCGGCCTGGGCGACGGCCCAGCGGTCGGTGCCGCTGGCCGGGTTGAGCGCCAGGTTCTCGGCGGAGCGCCAGAAGTTCTGGGTCGCGTTGCCGTTGAACCAGCCGGCGTCCACGGTGACGTCCCCGTTGATCAGGGTGTCGTCGGGCTTGAGGCCGAGGCCGGAGATCGAGGTGTAGAAGCCGAGTTGGGCGTTGAGGTTGTTGTAGGTGCCCGGCTTGAAGAGCATCGCGTACCGCTCGCTGCCGAACTGGTTGGACTCCTGCTTGGCGAAGACCTCGTCCACCTTGGCCTGGATGCCGGGCGTGGCGGGGTCGAAGACCAGCACGTTGGGCCCGAGGTCGCCGCCGCCCTGCACCGGCGGGACGGTGGGACCGTCGGCGGTGTTGACCTGGAACTCCCAGAGCGAGTAGCCGTAACCGGTGCCCCTGGTGAGGCCGTTCATCCGGACGTAGCGGCCGCTGCCGGCCACCGCGAGCGTCTCGGTGCCGCCCGTGCCGTTGCCGGTGGCGCACACCGTGCGCCAGGCGGCACCGTCGTCCGAGGTCTGGATCTTGTACGAACGCCCGTACGCGGCCTCCCAGTTGAGCACGACCCGGCAGAGCTGCCGGACGGAGCCGAGGTCGACCTGGAGCCACTGCGGGTCGCTGAAGGCGGAGGACCACCGGGTGCCGCCGTTGCCGTCCACCGCGTTGGCGGCGGCGGTGCCGGCGTTCTCGGTGGAGGAGGCGGTGACCGGCCGGCCATGGGCGGCGTCGGCGGTGCCGCAGTCGGCGGCGGCGCCGTCCGCGGAAGCGGCGGCGACCGGGGCGGCGAGGGCGGGCAGCGCCAGCGCGGGGCCGGCGAGCAGGGACAGGCCGAGCAGTGCGGCCGGTCCCCGGCGGGGGCGTGCTGAAGTGAGCCTCACGGGCTTCTCCTGCGGTGGGGGTGGGTGGGATGCGGGGGCGCACGCCGAGGCCCGCGCCCGGCGCAGCGCAGGCGCCGGGCGGTGGGGAACGACGGGGCGGGGCGGGTCGGGCGGGCCGGGGAACGACGGCCGGCCCCACGGAGCGCCACCGACCCGTCGTCCGAGCCGGGTCAGCGCCCCCGACCGGGAGTCTCGGGGCTGCCGATCGGGGGTGTCAACCCTTCGCGCCGACTTTCCTCACACCGTGAACTAGCTTGTGCGGCAACAAATCAGCACATCCCGCGAGGTCACACCCGGACTGCCGGCCGGACGTCGCCGCGACGCGGAAGCTCCCCGCCGGAGTCGAGGAAGTCGGTCAGCGGCAGGGTCGCGGCCCCGACGGTGACCGCCTCCGGGCCGAGGGTGCCGAGCACGATCGAGGTCTGCTCGCGCGGGAAGCGCAACGCGTACTCGGTGGCCGCGGCGCCGATCGCGGGCAGCAGCCGCGGGCCGAGCAGCAGGCCCGCCCAGCCGCCGATCACGATCCGCTCGGGGTTGAACAGGTTGATCAGGTCGGCGATGGCCGCGCCGAGGTACTCGGCGGCCTCTGCGAGCAGGGCGGCGGCCGCGGGTTCGCCCGCCTCCGCGGCCGCCAGCAGCGCGGCCAGCCCGGCCTTCTCGCCGCCGGCCGGAGCGGCGCCCCACCGTTCGACCAGTGCCTCGGCCCCGACGTACGCCTCCAGGCAGCCGCGCGCGCCGCACCGGCAGCGGCGGCCGCCGACGTGGACCTTGGTGTGGCCCCACTCCCCCGCGCTGCTGGTGGCCCCGCGGAAGCGGACCCCGTCGGCGATCACACAGGCCCCGACGCCGGAGCCGAACAGGGCGATCACCGCGTGCTGCACGCCGCGTCCGGCCCCGAACCACATCTCGGCCTGGCCGAGCGTCTTGGCGCCGTTGTCGACGAAGAGCGGCAGGCCGGTGCCGGCCCGCAGCAGCCGGCCGAGCGGGACGGCGTCCCACCCGACGGTCTGGCTGTGGACGACGATCCCGAGGCCCTCCGAGGCCGGGTCGCCCTGCTCGACGATGCCGGGCACGCCGACGCCGACGCCGAGCACGGTGGCCGGGTCGGTGCCGGTGCGCTCCAGCACCTCGGCCAGCCCGGCGAGAATCAGCTCGACGACGTGGTCGACGTCGTGGCCCTTGTCGGAGAGCGGCCGGTCGCTGGCGGCCAGTTCGGTGCGGGCCAGGTCGAACAGGGCCACCCGGACCTGCGTCTCCCCGACGTCGACCCCGACCAGGTGGGCCCGGCCGGCGGCCACCCGGAGCAGGATCCGGGGGCGGCCGCCGTCCGACTCCACCGAGCCGCACTCCTCGATCAGCCCGTCGGCGAGCAGCTCGCCCGTCACGTTGCTGATCGAGCCGGCGCTCAGCCCGGTGATCGCACCGAGCTCCTGCCGGCTGAGCGGCCCGTCGAAGTACAGCCGCCGCAGCAGCGTGGACCGGCTGCCTCTGCGCAGGTCACGCACCGTCTTCTTGCCTCGCACGGTCATGAGACCTCCCTCCTGCCCCGAATCTATCGTTGTCCGAACCCTTGACGGAAGCTTTTCTCACACGTTAAATCACGGCCTGAAGTAAGCCGTGGAGCACGGCACTTCACCCACCCCACCGCACCCACCCGAAAGGGGGGCCCGTCGTGCCGATCAGACGCGCCGCCGCGACCACCACCCTGGCCGTCACCCTGGCCCTCACCGCCACCGCCTGCGGCGGCGGCTCCGCGTCCGGCGGCGGCGACAACAGCAGCCCCGGCACGCTCACCTACTGGGCCTCCAACCAGGGCACCAGCCTGGAGAACGACCGCCAGGTGCTGGAGCCCGAACTGAAGAAGTTCGAGCAGCAGACCGGCATCAAGGTGAAGCTGGAGGTCATCCCCTGGTCCGACCTGCTCAACCGGATCCTCGCCGCCACCAGCTCCGGCCAGGGCCCCGACGTGCTGAACATCGGCAACACCTGGTCCGCCTCGCTCCAGGCCACCGGCGCCCTGCTGCCCTTCGACGCGGCCACGTTCGAGAAGATCGGCGGCAAGGAGCGCTTCCTGCCCGCCGCCCTCGGCTCGGCCGGTGCGGCGGGCAGGGACCCGGCCGCCGTTCCGCTCTACTCGATGGCCTACGGCCTGTACTGGAACAAGAAGCTCTTCGCCGAGGCCGGGATCGACAAGCCCCCGGCCACCTGGGACGACCTCGTCGCCGACGGGAAGAAGCTCACCACCGGCGGCCGCTACGGCATCGCCCTGGAGGGCGGCAACGTCTCCGAGAACGTCCACCACGCCTTCGTCCTCGCCAAGCAGCACGGCACCGACTTCTTCGACGGCTCCGGCAGGCCGGCCTTCGACAGCCCGGACGCCGTCGCCGCCGTCAGGAGTTACGTCGACCTGCTCGGCACCGAGCGGATCGCCGCCCCCGGCAACGCCGAGTACGCCAACAACCAGTCCGTCACCGACTTCGCCACCGGCAAGGCCGCCATGCTGATGTGGCAGGCCGCCGGCGCCAACCTCAAGTCCCACGGCATGAACCCCGAGGACTACGGCGTCGCCCCCGTCCCCGCCCCGGCCGGCGCCACCGGCGACCGCGCCACCACCTCGATGGTCGCCGGCATCAACCTCGCCGTCTTCAGGAACACCCGGAACACCGACGGCGCGCTCAAGTTCGTCAAGTTCCTGACCGGCGCCGAGGAGCAGACCCAGCTCAACAAGGCCTACGGCTCCATCCCCCCGGTCAAGGACGCCCAGTCCGACCCGGCCTTCGCCACCCCCGAGCTCAAGGCCCTCGCCGACGTCCTCGGCGGCAGCGCCAAGCCCCTCCCCCAGGTGGCGAACGAGAGCCAGTTCGAAACCCTCGTCGGCACCGCCGTGAAGAACCTGCTCGCCGCGGCCGCCGCCGGCAAGCCCACCACCGACGAGACGGTGAAGGCCGAACTCGCCAAGGCCCAGCAGCAGATGCCGGCCAACTGACGTGATCCGCAAGCGCCTCCTCCCCCGCCGCAGCGCTCTCCCCTACGTGCTGCTGCTCCCCGCCCTCGTCCTCGAACTGGTCGTCCACCTGGTGCCGATGGTGGTCGGCATCGTGATGAGCTTCAAGCAGCTCACCCAGTTCTTCATCCGGGACTGGTCCGCCGCCCCCTGGGCCGGACTCGCCAACTACCGCATGGCGGTGGACTTCCACGCCCCCGTCGGCCGGGCGCTGCTGCACTCGTTCTGGGTCACCTGCGCGTTCACCGCACTCGCCGTCGGCCTCGCCTGGCTGATCGGCACCACGGCCGCCGTCCTGACCCAGGACGCCTTCCGCGGCCGCGGCCTGCTGCGCGCCCTGTTCCTGCTGCCCTACGCCCTGCCGGTCTACGCGGCCGTGATCACCTGGTCGTTCATGTTCCAGCGCGACACCGGCCTGATCAACCACGTGCTCCACGACCAGCTCCACCTCGTCGACGACAAGCCGTTCTGGCTGCTCGGCGACAACAGCTTCACCGCGCTCGTCACCGTCTCGGTCTGGCGCAGCTGGCCGTTCGCCTTCCTCACCCTCACCGCGGGCCTGCAGAACATCCCGCGCGAGCTGTACGAGGCGTCCGCGCTCGACGGCGCCGGGGTCTGGCAGCAGATCCGCCGGATCACCCTGCCCTCGCTGCGGCCGGTCAACCTGGTGCTCGTCCTGGTGCTCTTCCTCTGGACGTTCAACGACTTCAACACGCCGTACGTGCTGTTCGGCAGGTCGGCCCCGGAGGCGGCGGACCTCGTCTCCGTCCACATCTACCAGTCCTCCTTCGTCACCTGGAACTTCGGCGCCGGCTCGGCGATGTCGGTGCTCCTGCTGCTCGTCACCTCCCTGTACCTGCTGCTCACCTCACGCCGGAGGGACACGGCATGATCAACCCGCCCGCCTCCTTCCGGTGGTTCCGCCGGATCTTCCTGGCCGCGCTCACCGTCTTCGCCACCGTCCCCGTCCTGGTGATGCTCAGCAGCTCGCTGAAGCCGCTGCAGGACGTGCAGGGGCCGTTCCGGTGGATTCCCAGCACCGTGACCCTCCGCCCCTATCTGGACATCTGGCGCACCGTCCCGCTCGGCCGGTACCTGGTGAACTCGCTGATCGTGGCCGGCGGGGCGACCGTCTGCTCGGTGCTGGTGGCGGTCCTGGCGGCCTACGCCGTCAGCCGCTACCGCTTCCGCGGCCGCCGGCTCTTCACCGTCACGGTGCTCTCGACCCAGATGTTCCCCGGCATCCTCTTCCTGCTGCCGCTCTTCCTGATCTTCGTCAACGTCGGCAACGCGACGGGCGTGCCGCTGTACGGCAGCCGGGGCGGCCTGATCCTCACCTACCTGACCTTCTCGCTGCCGTTCTCGGTCTGGATGCTGGTCGGCTACTTCGACTCCATCCCCCGCGACCTCGACGAGGCCGCCCTCGTCGACGGCTGCGGGCCGCTCCAGGCCCTGGTGCGGATCATCGTCCCGGCCGCGGTGCCCGGCATCGTCGCCGTCGCCGTCTACGCCTTCATGACCGCCTGGGGCGAAGTGCTCTTCGCCTCCGTCCTCACCGACGACGAGACCCGCACCCTCGCCGTCGGCCTCCAGGGCTACGCCACCCTCAACGACGTCTACTGGAACCAGGTGATGGCCGCCTCGCTCGTGGTGAGCGTGCCCGTCGTCGCCGGGTTCCTGCTGCTCCAGCGGTACCTGGTCGCCGGGCTGACCGCCGGGGCCGTCAAGTGATGAGCCGTCACATCACGCCCTCCCGTTCCGAAAGGCCTCCCGTGACCGACCTCAGCGCGCTGAGCTCCCTGCCCGACGACTTCCTCTGGGGCGCCGCCACCGCCGCCTACCAGATCGAGGGGGCCGCGGACGCCGACGGCCGCGCACCCTCCATCTGGGACACCTTCGCGCACACGCCCGGCAAGGTCGCCGGCGGCGACACCGGCGACACCGCCTGCGACCACTACCGGCGCTGGCCCGAGGACATCGCCCTGATGGGGCGACTCGGCCTCGGCGCCTACCGGTTCTCCATCGCCTGGCCCCGGGTCGTGCCGCTCGCCGACGGCCGGGTCAACCCGGCCGGCCTCGACTTCTACGACCGCCTGGTCGACGCCCTGCTCGCCGCCGGCGTCACGCCCTTCCCCACCCTCTACCACTGGGACCTCCCGCAGGCCCAGCAGGACCGCGGCGGCTGGCCCGCCCGGCAGACCGCCGAGCGCTTCGCCGAGTACACGGCCGTCGTGGCCGCCCGCCTCGGCGACCGGGTGACCGACTGGGCCACCCTCAACGAGCCGCTCTGCTCCGCGTGGATCGGCCACCTCGACGGCGCGATGGCCCCCGGCCTCACCGACCTCACCGCCGCCGTCCGCGCCTCCTACCACCTCCACCTCGCGCACGGCCTCGCCGTCCAGGTGCTCCGGGAGACCGTGGCCGGCGCGCGGATCGGCCTCGTCAACAACCTCAGCCCGGTGCAGCCCGCCACCGGCTCCGAGGCCGACCTGGCCGCCGCCGTCCGTGCCGACGGCCACATCAACCGGTGGTGGCTCGACCCCGTCCTCGGCCGCGGCTACCCCGAGGACATGCGGGAGGTCTACGGCGTCGAACTGCCGGAGCGGGACGGCGACCTGGACCTCATCGCGGCCCCGCTCGACTGGCTCGGCCTCAACTACTACTTCCGCCAGATCGTCGCCGACGACCCGGCAGGCGCGGCCCCGCACTTCCGCCAGCTCCCCGGCCCCAACCCCGAACACACCGCCATGCCCTGGGAGGTGCACGCCCCCGGCCTGGAGGACCTGCTGCTGCGCCTCACCCGGGAGTACGGCGCCCGGAGGATCTACGTCACCGAGAACGGCTCCGCCTACCACGACATCGTCGCCCCCGACGGCACCGTCCACGACCCCGAGCGGACCGCCTACCTCGAACAGCACCTGGCCGCCTGCGCCCGCGCCGTCACCCGGGGCGCCCCGCTGGCCGGGTACTTCGCGTGGTCCCTGCTGGACAACTTCGAGTGGGCGTACGGCTACGACAAGCGGTTCGGCCTCGTCCACGTCGACTACGCCACCCAGCGCCGCACGGTGAAGACCAGCGGCCGGCGCTACGCGGGACTCATCGCCGCCCACCGGGGGCGGTGAGTCCCGGCCGCCCCGGCCCCGGCCCTGCCCCGCCGGGTCCCGGGCGGCTCAGCGACCGGCGTCCCGGCCGCCCGGGGCCCGGTGGCGCAGGCCCTCCTGGGCGGCGACGTACTTGAGCATGAGCCGGGCGAACTCCAGGCGCTCCTGCTCGGTCCACCCGTCGGTGACCTGCTCGAAGGCGGCGCGCTGGTGCCGGCGGAAGCGGGCCATCAGCTCCCGGCCGGCGGGGCTGAGGTGGAGGACGGTACGACGGCCGTCCTGCTGGGAGGCGGCGCGGATCAGGTAGCCGGCGGTGATGGAGTCGGTCACCATGCGGCTGGCCACCGACGGGTCGACGCCGAGGTGCTCGGCCACCCCGCCGACGGTGACCTCACGGGCCTCGTCCTGCTCGGCCTCCAGGACGATGTTCAGCACCAGGGTGCGGCTGAGGTCCTTCTGGGAGATCGGGTTCTCGACCTCCAGGAGGGAGGAGCGCCGCAGCTTCCCGAACGCGGGGCCGACGGCGTCGAGCAGTTCGTCGGCCGTCTTCGGTTCCTGCTTCGTCATGCCCCCCATCGTATCCGGATGGATGACCCGTCGAAGACATGTGTTGACATGAAATTGCATGCATGTCAGCATGCATATGTCTACAGCACTGAACGAACGAACCGAGTGGAGCCCCCCATGACCGTCCTCATCACCGGCGCCCGCGGCAAGGTCGGCCAGGCCGTCCTCGACCGCCTGCACGCCGCCGGCCACACCGTCCGCGCCGCCAGCGCCAACCCCGCCGACCTGACCGTCCCGGCCGGCGTCGAGGTCGCCGAACTCGCCCTCGACCGGCCCGACACCTTCGCCTCCGCCCTGCGCGGCGTCCGCCGGGTCTTCCTCTATCCGCAGCCCGCCGGCATCCACGAGCTGATCGAGGCCGCCGAGGCCGCCGGCGTCGAGCACGTCGTGCTGCTCTCCTCGTCCTCCGTCCTCGGCCCCGACGCCGAGAACGACCCGCTGGCGAGCCACAGCCTCGAGGTCGAGCGCGCCCTCGCCGGCTCCGGCCTCACCTGCACCTTCCTCCGCCCGGACGCCTTCGCCAGCAACTCCCTCGGCTGGGCCTGGTTCATCGGCAACGCGATGCCCGTCCAGCTCGCCTACCCCGACGCGCACATCGCGCCCATCCACCCCGAGGACATCGCCGACATCGCCGTCGCCGCCCTGACCGGCGCCTCCCCCACCGGCGGCTCCCTGGCCGGCGCCCCCCTCACCGGCCGCGCCGTCACCCTCACCGGCGCCGAGTCGCTCACCTTCCGTGAGCAGCTCGCCGTCCTCGCCGACACCCTCGGCCGCGAGATCCCGGTCGAGCGGATCACCCGCGCCGAGGCGGAGCAGCAGATGGGCCGCCACATGCCCGCGCCGATGGTCTCCTCGCTGCTCGACCTCTGGCAGGCCGCCGACCACGGGCCCGCCACCATCGCCGACACCACCGAGACCCTCCTCGGCCGCCCCGCCCGCACCTACCGCCAGTGGGCGCGCGAGAACGCCGCGGCCTTCACCGCCGCGCACTGAACCGACCCGCCCCGGCCCGTCAGGAGCAAGCACATGAAGCCCATCGGCTACTGGCTCAACCGCACCGACCAGGCCCTCACCGGCCACATGAACGCCATGCTGGCCGAGTTCGGCCTCACCCGGCTCGCCTGGCAGGTCCTCAACGTCGTCGAGGACGACCCGCAGGCCACCGACGCCGACGTCCTCACCGTGCTCGCCGCCAACGCCGGCGCCGACGCCCTGACCGCCGCCGTCGAGCAGGTCCTCGCCGACGGCTGGGCGGCCCGCCCGGAACCGGCCCGGCTCGCCCTGACCGCCGACGGCCGCGCCCGCCTCACCGAGGTCGCCGCACGCGTCGACGCCTTCCGCACCCGCTCGACGGCCGGCATCTCCCCGGAGGAGTACCGCACCGCCGTCACCGTCCTGGAGCGGATGACCCACAACCTGGAGACCGGGGCGCAGCGGTAGGGCGGCCGGCGGTGCGGGGTTGTGTGGCGCTGTACGGCGCTCCGGCCCTACGGTGCGTCCGCCGGGTCGGCGGCGCTCACCGGGACGTCGGGGTGGCGGAACCAGGAGCCCTGGACTGCCCACTGGACGAGCATCAGGACGGCGCCCAGCACCAGGGCACCGATGCCGATCACGGTCACGCCGCCGGTGTTCCCGATCAGCGGCAGATCGATCGAGGTCGCGCCGTAGTCAGGGTCCGCGTAGACGTCGAAGGCCCCGTAGCAGAAGAAGTAGAGCAGCATCACGCCGCCGAGGAACGGGAAGATCCCCTTGAGGACGAAGTCCTTGACGCTCCTGGTCAGGACCCGCCGGTAGTACCAGACGCAGGCGAACCCGGTCAGGCCGTAGTAGAAGGCGATGCCGAGCCCCACCGAGGCGATGGAGTCGGCCAGCACGTTGCCGCTGATCGCGGTCAGCAGGACGTAGAAGGCGATCGACGCCAGGCCCATGCCCACGGTCGACCAGGTCGGGGTGAGGTGGCGGGGGTGCACGCGGCCGAACTGCTCCGGGATGGCCTTGTGCGTGGCCATCGAGAACGTGGTGCGGGCCGTGGGCAGGATGGTGGTCTGGGTGGAGGCGGCGGCGGAGGTCAGCACCATGAAGATCAGCAGCTTGCTGAGGAACCCGCCGAACCCCGCCGTCCCGAAGACCGCATCACCGAGGCCGGACAGCACGTCGCCGGAGTTTTCCTCGTTGCCCAGCCCGATGCCCTCCGTGCCGACGCCGGCGAACGCCAGCGCCGAGGTGGACACCAGGGTGTAGATGAGCAGGAGCAGCACCGTGGAGATGACCGCCGCACGCCCGGGCGTGCGCTTCGCGTCGGCGGTCTCCTCGTTCACCGAGACGGCCGTGTCCCAGCCCCAGTAGATGAACACCGCGGCGAGCATGCCGGCGGTGAAGGCACCGGTCGAGGCCACGTTGAACGGGTTGAACCAGGAGGCGCTGACATGGGTCGCCGTGGCGGGCGCACTACTGCCGTAGGACTTGACGAGGGCGGTGATCGACAGCACGACCAGCATCACCACCTCCACGGAGAGCAGCCAGCGCTGCAGGGCCGCGGAGAGCTCGATGCCCACGTAGCAGATCGCCGTCATCACGATGATCCAGACGACGCCCGCGATCGAGGTCCACAGGGTGCTGTCGGCCAGCGAGTCGAGGCCGACCAACCGGAACCCGTAGACGCCGGCGATCTGGGCCAGGTTGGCCATGACGATGATGTCGGCGATGACGATGCCCCAGCCGCCCATCCACCCGGTCCGCGGCCCGAAGGCCCGGGCGGCCCAGGTGAAGGTGGTGCCGCAGTCCGGGTCGGAGGCGTTGAGCTCCTTGTAGGCATAGGCGATCAGCAGCATCGGGACGAACGCCAGGATGGTGATGATCGGGGCCTGGAGCCCCACGCCGACCACGATGATGCCGAGCGTCGCGGCAAGGCTGTAGGCGGGGGCTGTCGAGGCCAGGCCGATGGCCACCGAGGAGACGAGACCGAGCGCACCGGTCTTGAGCCCCTTCTCGCCCGCGCCCGAGCCGGTCGCACCAGGCGCGACCGGCGGGGCCGGGCTGTTGGAGGAGTGCGCCACCGATCCCACCTCCTCCCCCTGACGCAACCCGGGGAGCCGGATGCAGTCATGGGGCCGAGACGATTCCCGATGCAACCGACGATACTGCCGGCGACGCCCACGGGCTCGCCCAGCACACTGCGCGAGCCGGCGCGGCAACCCGTAGTCGCACCGCCCGGCCCCGGACGGTGACGGCCGGCGGCCGCCCCACGCCGACGGTTCGGCGGCCCCGGAGCCGATCGAGGCCGTCCACCGGACCGGCTGCCGGCTGCGCGGGCCCGGTTGGCGAGCCCGCCCCACGCCGCCCCGCAGTACGCGGCGCGCCGTTCCGGATCCGGTCGCCGGGGCCGCCGATACTCCGAGTCACACGAACGAAAGGATCCCCATGGAGTTCCTGGTCGACATGGTGACCACCGTCCCCGACGGCACATCGGAGGAGGCGGTGACGGACATCCGGGCCCGGGAGGCCGCCAGGGCAGGCGAACTGGCCGACCAGGGCAGTCTGTTGCGGCTCTGGCGGCCTCCCCTGGCACCCGGCGAGTGGCGCTCGTGGGGGCTGTTCAGCGCACCCGACGCGGAGCGGCTGGAGCAGGTACTCGCGTCGATGCCGCTGCGGGTGTGGCGGCACGACACCGTCACCCCGTTGGCGCCGCACCCGAGCGACCCCCGGCGCGAGAGGGACCCGATGAGCGACGAAGCCGTCCTGCGCGAGGTACTGGACGCCTGGAAAGCCGCCGTCGACGCGCACGAGCCCGAGCAGGTCGCGGCCTGTTTCAGCGAGGACGCGATCTTCCAGGGCCTGCACCCGTACAGCGTCGGACGGCCGGGCATCGCCGAGTACTACGACTCCCAGCCCCTCGGGATGACGGCCGCCTACCGCATCCTGGAAACCCGCCGGCTCGCCCCCGACCTCCTCCTCGGGTACCTGAGCGTCGACTTCGCCTTCACCGACCGCCCCACTCTCACCGTCCATCTCAGCACCCTGCTACGCCGCTCCACCGACGGCTGGTCCATCGCCCACTACCAGGTGTCGCACATTCCGTGACCGCCGCCGTCACAATCCATCGCCGCGATCCGTCGGACCGGTGACAGCAACGTGAAACCCGAGAGGAACACGGCGATGGAAACCCGTTCGATCACCACCGAGATCCCGATGCGCCCGCGGCAGGAGCAGGACCCCGTCCAGCTCGTGCCCGAGCTGGCCGAGGTCTCGGCGGCCCTGTTCAAGGCCACCGGCAACGGCTCGGTGCCGCGCACCACGATCAGCCTGGTCCAGCTGCGGGCCGGCCAGATCGCCGGCAACACCTACCTGACCGTCCTGCACACCGGTTTCCTCCGCAAGGCCGGGGAGACGGAGGAGCGGATCACCTCGGTGTCGTCCTGGCAGGACTCGCCGTACTTCACCGGCCCCGAGCGCGCAGCCCTGGCCCTGGTGGAGGCCGTCCTCCAGCCGTCGGCACATGGTGAGCGGGTGTCCGACGAGCTGTACGCGCAGGTCGCCGAGCACTACGACCCGACGGCGCTGACCACCCTGACCGTCGCCATCGGCCAGGTCAACTTCTTCACCGCCATCGCCCTCATCGCCAAGCCGGTCCCCGGCCGGTCGTTCACCGACCCCTGGGCGTGACACACACCGCGAACCCCGCCGGCCCGCCGAGCAACCTGCCCGGCGGGCCGGCCGGCCACGTCTGTCGCCGGCCGGCGGCGGTCACGGCGCGTCCCACCGCTCACGCCGAAGACCCCTCCCAAAAGCTGTGATCCGGAGCACGGTTGAGGTTGACCCTGGGTCAGGGTGAAAGCTCGTCGCAACGACCCGACGCCGAGTCGGGCACGACAGATGCGAAGGAGCACCATGTCCATCACCTCTTCCGGCCACGGCCAGGATCGTCCGGAGCTGCAGCAGGCGATCGAGGAGATCGTCGAGTCCGGCTTCGTCGGGGTACAGCTGCGGGTGAACGACGAGCGGGGCGAGTGGGTCGGCAGCGCCGGGGCGCGCGAGCTGGGCGGGAGCGCCGAGCCGCTGACCGACGGTCACTTCCGCACCGGCAGCACCACCAAGAACTTCATCGCGACCTCGGTGCTC
This sequence comes from Kitasatospora sp. NPDC032757, assembly GCF_055579305.1. Taxonomy (NCBI): domain Bacteria; kingdom Bacillati; phylum Actinomycetota; class Actinomycetes; order Kitasatosporales; family Streptomycetaceae; genus Kitasatospora; species Kitasatospora sp. NPDC032757. The sequence continues at coordinate 54,203 of NZ_JBVINN010000001.1, forward strand.
ATGCTGGTGGCCGAGGGCAGGATCGGCCTGGACACCCCGGCCGACGACTACCTGCCCGGGTTCGGGCTCGACCGTCGGATCACCGTGCGGATGCTGCTGCAGCACACCAGCGGGATCTTCAACCACACCGGCGAGCTCCACGAGGACGGGACGTTCGCGCCGGGGGTTCCCTGGCGGGGCGAGGAGTGGGTGGACAACCGGTTCAAGACCTACCCGCCCGAGGAGCTGGTACGGCTGTCGCTGTCCAAGCCGGCGCGGTTCGCGCCGGGGGCGGGCTGGAGCTACGCCAACACCAACTACGTGCTGGCCCGGCTGGTGATCGAGAAGGTCACCGGCCGCTCGTTCGCCGAGGAGCTGCAGCGGCTGGTCCTCGGACCGCTGGGGATGACCGGCACCGTGGCACCGGGCACCTCGCCGGAGGTCCCCGAGCCGCACCACCGCAGCTACTACCGCTACGAGGACGCCGGGCAGGAGAGGACGATCGACGTCACCCGCCACAACCCCTCCTGGGTCGGGGGCGGTGGTGACATGATCTCCACCACCAAGGACCTGCACACGTACTTCTCCGCGCTGATGGGCGGCAGGCTCCTGCCGGCCGAGCTGCTGGCCGAGATGCGCACGCCGGAGGCGACGATCGGCTACGGCCTGGGCGTGTTCGCGCAGGACACGGGCCCCGGCGGCACCGTCTTCCACCACAACGGTGCCACCATCGGCTCGGCATCGCTGATGTACGGCACACCCGACGGCCGCACGACTCTCACCGCCGGGCTGAACTACGTGGACGACGCCGACGTGTCCATAGCGGCAGCGTTCCAGAACGCCCAACGGCGGCTCGTCACCGAGGTGTTCTGCGGCGGGCAGGCCGGGACGGGCCGGGCCGGTAGCGCCTCCTCAGCCCCGACCCGACAGATCACCACTGCCTGACGGGTTGCCCTGCGTGCTCCTCCCCGCTTTAATAAACGAACAGGCATTTATTAATCGGAGGTGTGGACGGTGGCAGGGCGCCCAAGAGGTATCGATGACGCGGCGATCTTGCGGGCGGCGGTGGACGTGATGGGCCGCACAGGCCCGGCAAAGCTGACACTGGCCCTGCTGGCACGGGAGGTCGGATTGGTGCCCGGCACGCTGGTGCAGCGGTTCGGGTCCAAGCGTGGTCTGCTGCTGGCGCTGGCCGAGCACACGGCGAACGATGCCAACGCGCTGTACGAGGGTGTTCGCGCCGAACACGACTCCCCGCTGGCGGCGCTCGCGGCACTGGTCATCGAAACCTGGGCGGCGGCCACCAGCCCCGAGGCGTTCGCCAACCATCTCGCCTTCCTGTGCGCGGATCTGGATGACCCGCAGTTCCGTGACTGCGCCCTCGCGTCCCAGCGGACGCAGTCCCACTGGATCGGCGAGCTGCTGGATCACGCCAGGGACGCGCGCGAACTGCGGCCGGACACGGACACCACCACCCTGGCCGCAACGGTGCACGCCACGACGACGGGCGCCGCCGTGCTCTGGGCGGTCGACCGGCAAGGCACCCTCGCCGAACGGCAGCGCGCCGCCCTGGACGCCGTTCTCGCCCCCCACCACCTCACCCCATGACCTCCGTTTTCTCCCACTCGGCAAGGAGCCAGACCCTCATGACTGCCGCCACCACCCCCGAAGCCCCCGGGCGCGCCTTCCGTACCCTGGTCTACATCGGCACAAGCCTGGACGGGTTCATCGCCCGCCCGGATGGCGATATCGACTGGCTCAACGAGCGTGGCGCGCAAGCCGGTGACATGGGGTACGACGCGTTCATGGCCGGCATCGACACATTGGTGATGGGCCGCAACACCTACGAGAAGATCCTCACCTTCGATTTCTGGCCCTACGAAGGCAAGCGTGTGGCCGTCCTGAGCACCCGGCTGACAACGCAGGACGCGAACGTCACCGTCCACCGCAGCCTGGCCGCACTCCTGGAAAGCCTGACCACCGAGGGCGCGAAGAACGTGTACGTGGACGGCGGACAGATGGTCCAGACGTTCCTGCGTGAGGGCATCCTCGACGAACTCATCATCACCACCGCCCCGGTCCTTCTGGGCGCGGGCATTCCCCTGTTCGGCCACCTGGACCACGACATCGACCTCACCCACCGCGAGACCCGCGCGCTCGGCGCCGGCTTCGTGCAGACGACCTACGCCGTCGACCAACGGCCTACAACCGCAGACCAGGGCTGAGACCGGAGGCCCCGCAGGCAGCCGAGTGGCCCGCTCCGCGACTCCGCGACTGGCTCCAGCCAACTCGTGGACCAGGTCGATGCATTCCTGGGATGAGACTTGGTCCGCCGCCGGAGCGGGTGGACAACAACTGAAGAACCTCACTGCACTGGAGGCAACGTACGACAAGCGCGTCCCCGGCCTCCTCGGTGCGGAGCCGGATGGCAGCGGCGCTGGCCATCCGGCTCCGCACGTGATCGACCGGGCAAAACCTGGCCGGTGGACTGAACACCCGTCATACACCGGACAGGAAGAGCCCCAGGGCCACACCGGCCCCGAACACAAGGCAAGCTGAGCAGATGATGAACGGAGTCACGATCGGGCAGGCGGCGGTGTTCACCGGCGTCACGGTGAAGACGGTGCGGCACTACCATCGGCTCGGCCTGGTCAAGGAGCCGGACCGCGACAGCTCCGGTTACCGGCGCTACGGATCGGACGAGCTGCTACGGCTGGTGCAGGTCCGGACGATGGCCGCCGCCGGCGTGCCGCTGGCCGAGATCGGGCCCCTCCTCGACGCCGAAGCCGAGCAGTTCACCGCCACCCTCGCCGACGTCGAACGGCGGCTGACCGAGCGGATCGCAGAACTGATCGCGCGCCGCGACATGCTGCACCGCCTCGCCGAGGGCGACCGGGCCCTGCTGCCCGACCGCGCCTGCGCGATCCTGGACCGGATGCCCGGCCTCGGCTTCGGCCCCGACTACGTGGCCGCGCAACGCGAGGCCCTGGTGCTCGCCCGGGCACTGGTGCCGGAGGGCTTCGACGGCTTCCTCACCCAGCTCGAACACCGGCTCGACGACCCCGAGTCGATCGAGCTGACCAAGCGGGGCTGGGAGGCCGAGACCTGGGAACCGGACGACCCGAGGATCGAGGAACTCGCGACCGCCATGGCCGACCACTACCTCGCCAACCCCGCACTGCTGGGCGATCCCACCAGCCTGCGGGCCTGGGGCAGGGCCTCCGCCCAGTACAAGCTGATCAACAACCACCGCGAGGACCAGGCGCCGGTCTCGGCCCGCCTGACCGCCCTCACCGAGGCCAAACTCCGCTCCGCCGGCTTCTCCATGCCCCATCGGTGACGGACGGGGTGAACCGGGCGGTCCCGGGCTCGTCACGCCACCGACCGTAGGGAGCGGAGGTCCTGCGCCGTGCCCCACCCATGCGTGGGGCACGGCGCCTCGCAGGATTCCAGGAATTCGAACCACACGACCTTGCCTGCCTGCGCCGGACGCCAGCCCCAGGCGTCGGCCAGTGCCTCGACCAGGATCAGCCCACGTCCGCTGGTCGCGTCCGGGTCCGGCTCCGCTCCGCAACGTTCGAACGCCGGACCGGGATCCGCCACCTCGACCCGCAGCCGCTCGCCCACCCGGCGAACGGTCACCGTGCAGCGGGCCTTCCCGTGCTCCAGTGCATTCGCGATCACCTCACTCGCGCAGAGCTCCAGTTCCTGCAACGAGTCTGCGGACAGGGGCACGTCCCAGGCCCGGACGATCGCCACCAATAGCCTCCGAGCCGGCGGGACCGCCGCCGCGTCTGGCGGGACACTCCACTCCAGGGGCACCGGAAACCGAGCGGTCCTGAGCGGGCTGACGATCACGTTCCACCCCATTGCTCCTCCATCACCGGGCATGGGAAGGCAGCCGAAGTCGATGCTTCTGCTCCACCCCGCAGGTGCCATGGCTGCCGACAGGCGGCAGCGAGGGATCGCCGACCGCAGCCTGCGCCACTTCGGCACTACCGACAGTAGTCATAGAAAAACTGCGAGTCAAGGAAAGCTGCTACTCGCAGAACTTCGCCTAGTCGTGCGAGACTCGACCAACGTCGGAAGGGGAGTCGTCTCATGGGATTCGGACTTGTCGTGCGCTTCGTCGCCCACAGCGCGGAAGCCGCGCGCGCCTTCGACCGGTTGGCGGAGAGGGCGCTTGAGGGCATCCGTACCGAGGAGCCCGGCACTGTCGTGTACGTGAACCACGCAGTGCCGGAGGAGCCCAACGTCCGTGTCTTCTACGAGCTGTACGCGGATCGCGCGGCTTTCGAGGAGCACGAACGACAGCCGCACGTCCAGGCGTTTCTGGCCGAACGCGCCCAGTACCTCGCTTCCTTCGACGTCACGTTCCTGGAGGAGATCGCGGGTAAGGGCTCCTCGTCCGACGAGGCCACCCGGTGAGTCCGGAGGAGAGGCGGACGTTCGGAGCCCGAGTCGCCCAACTCCGCAAGAGCCGCGGTCTGAGGCAGGATCAGCTCGCTGCCACCGTCAACCGCACCGCCAGTTGGGTGTCCCAGGTGGAACGAGGCGTTCAGCCCGTCGTCCGCCTCGATGTGCTCCAACTCCTCGCAGACAGTCTCGGCGTATCGGTCCAAGCCCTGCGGCCTGACGCCCCTGTGCCCGCTCCCCCGTCACGGTCCGAGCCTGACCAACCCAACGACCTCGACCTGGCCCGGCTGTCGCTCTCCGGTCATCCTGCCCTGGACACCCTGCTCTGCACCCGCCCACAGGTCGAACACGTTGATCCCGCGCCATTGGCCACCGCCGTCGACGAACTCTGGCGACTGACACACAGTGCACGATTCGCCGAACTGAGTACGGCCATCTCAGACACCCTGCCGAGGCTGGAACGGGCATCGCGGACCGCACCCTCCGAATTGCGCCCCGAGATCCACCTCCTGCTGAGCCAGGCCTACCAAGCGATGGCCGCGGCCTTCGTGCGCCAGGACGAGCCCGATGCGGCCTGGATCGCCGCAGATCGGGCCATCCGTGCCGCCGAGCAGTCCGCACATCCCCTGCATGTGTTCGCCGGCATCTACCGTCTGGCCCATGCCTTCGTTCGGCTTCGGCGGCTGGAGCAGGCCGAACATGCGGCCACGAACGCGGTGGCCGTCCTCACGAAACACATCACGTCGGCCAACCCGCCGTCACCCGAGGCGCTTTCGGTGCTCGGCGCACTGCACCTGGTCCTCGGGTTGACCGCGGCTCGCGCCGGCCGACGTGAGCAGGCCCGAAAGGAGCTGGCCGACGCCCGAGCGGTTGCAGCGCAACTCGGCGAGGACCGCAACGACTTCAATTTGGAGTTCGGCCCCACAAACGTGGAGGTCCAAGCCGTCTCGACAGCCGTCGATCTCGGTGACGCGGGCGAGGCCCTGGACCTGGGCCGACAGATCGACGCCGAACGACTGTCACCGGAACGCAGATCACGGCTCCTGATCGATCTGGGCCGGGCGCACGCCCAACGACGCCATCTCGGCGAGGCGTTGGACTGTCTTCTCCAGGCCGAGAAGCTGGCCCCGGAGAGCGTCCGCAGCCACGTGGCAGCCCGGGAGACGATCCATGAACTCGTCCTCATCGCGGGTCGGAACTCCCCATCGGAGCTGGTGAAGCTCGCGAAGCGTGCGAATGCGACGGGGTGAGAGCGAACTCCGAGATCCCTTCAGGCGAATCCGGATCGCGCCCCTGAAGCCCGCCGACGTCGAACACCACTGCGCGAACCAGCGCCGCAGTCCTGGCGAAGTGGTCCGCCCGCCGCGCTCGGGCGAGCGCGGCGGGCCTCTTTCGGGGGTCCTCAGTGGCGGTGGTGATTGTCGGGTTGAGCGGGGTCGCCCGGGTGTTCCAGCCCCTCGACCAGGGTGAGGCGTTGGGCGCGGGCGTGGTCGAGCCAGCGGACGAAGGCCACCCTGCGGCGTCCACAAGCACCTCCAGGCGAGCCTCGCCCTGATCATCGCCGTCACGGTGCTCGCCCTGGCGCTGGGCTGGCACCTGGTGGCCTCGATCGGCGGCGGCGACATGCCCGTGGTCGTCTCGATGCTCAACAGCTACCCGGGCTGGGCCGCGGCGGCCGCCGGTTCTGCTCGACAACAACCTGCTGATCGTCACGGGCGCTCTGGTCGGGTCCTCGGGTGCCTACCGGTCATACATCATGTGCAAGGCGATGAACCGGTCCTTCCTCTCCGTCATCGCGGGCGGCTTCGGCATCGAGGCCCCTCCGGCGGGGACGAGGAGCAGGGCGAGCACCAGCACGGCCGTCAGCAGGATCAGCACGGTGAAGGCCGCCCACCCCGACAGTGCGACGAGGAGGGCGGCCAGGAACCCGTTCAGGACGGCGCAGACGACCAGCAGGATCCGCACGGTCGGCCGGACCGCGTCGCTCACCGCCGACCAGGCCACCAGCGCGGCGCAGACCAGCAGGAACATCGCGAGGATTCCCTGACCGATCCAGGAGCTCATCGCGATCCGCGAGCTGGGCAGCCCGCCGACCGACATGTGCTGACGGCTGGCGGCCAGGCCGAGCACCAGTCCGAGGAACCCGACCACCGCCGATTCGATCAGCAGCAGCACCGCTGCCGCCGTCAGTACCGCCCTGCGCATGCGCCCTCCCGTGTCCGCGAGAGCCCGAGGTTACTGACAAGTTGTCTCGTCCCGCCAGGGGTCGGCGCCGCTTTGCGGCGGTCAGACCACCAGCCGCACCGCCGCCGTGGCGGCGTCCAGCACGAGACCCACGGCCGCGGACTCGTCGGCGCGCACGATCACATGCCCGAGGCGGTCGTAGGCGCTGCGCGCCGGACGGACGGTGTCGCCCACCCGTCCGGTCACCCGCACCTGCGTCACCCCGGGGACGAGCGCCGCCTCCGCCTCACCCTGCACGGCCGTCAGCACACCCTCCCGGCCGGCCAGCAGGAACTGGATCCCCGCGTGCCCCTCCCGGCTCGGCTCAAGCTGCGGCCGCAGGCCGACCGCGGCCCGCAGCTGCTGCTCCAGCAGGTCGACGCCGGTGGCCAGCCGGACCAGCTCGGGGATCATGCCGCCGGCCAGCCGCGGGTTGATCTCGATGATCGCCGGCCCCTCGGCCGTCAGCCGCACCTCGGTGTGGGTCGGGCCCTCCTCGATGCCGCAGGCGGCCAGAGCGTCGGCCACGGCCGCCGTGAGCGCCCCGGCCGAGGCCTCGGGCAGCGCGGCGGGGAAGAGGTGGCGGTGCTCCACGAAGTACGGCGAGCCGCCGACCTGCTTGGCGGTGATGCCCACGCACGAGGCCCGTCCACCGCTGCTGAACATCTCCACGCTGAACTCGGGGGCGTCCACGAACTCCTCGACCAGCACCGTCCGGGCCGTCGGCATCCCGCGGACGTTGGTGTGGATCGCCAGGATCAGCTCCGCGTGCGCCCGCACCTGCTCCGCCGAGGTGCACAGCAGTACGTTGTTGGAGGCCGAGTCGTCGGCCGGCTTCACCACGCAGGGCAGCCCCACGGCCGCCACGGCATCGTCCGCCTCGGCCGCGTCCCGGACGATCGCGTACCGGGGCTGGCGCACACCCGCCCGGTCCAGCGCCTCGCGCAGCAGCGCCTTGTTGCGGCAGGCCGTGACCGCCCGTGCCGGGTTGCCGGGCAACCCGAGCCAGTCGGCGATCTCCGCGACGGCCGGGACGTAGAAGTCGCTGGTCGTGGTGACACCGGCGATCTCCTCGCGGGCGAACCGCCCCTGGATCGCGTCCTGCAGCGCGTCGAGCACGTTGGTGTCGCAGCGCAGGATCTCGCAGCCGGTCTCCTCCAAGCCCGCGTAGCGCTCGGGAGCGCCGGTCAGCAGCACCGGACGCAGGTCGAGCTCGGCGGCGGAGCGCAGCGCCATCATCCCGGTGCCGGTGGTGTTGGACTCGACGAACAGCAGGTAGCGGTCGCCGTCGACGGCGCTCTTGGCCATCGCCCGGGACCACGACCGCACCGGGGTCCCGTAGTCCACCGCAGTCGGCGCGGCCGCCGCCTCCAGCTCGCCCAGCCCCTTCTCGGCCCAGTACTCCGGGCTGTGCACCGTCTCGGCGTAGCGGTCGCCGCGGTCGGGGAAGATCCCGACGATCCGGGCTCCCGGCTGCGCCCGGGCGGCCACGTCACCGAGCACCCGGTACACCGATCCGGCCGTGTTGCCGGCGAAGATCTGCTGCTCCACGGCGAGTGCGGCGGCCGCCTCGAAGGCCTCGCGGTCGTTCAGCCAGTGGACCTCGTCGACCACCCGCCGGTCGAGGTTCTTGGGGTGCAGGCTGTTGCCAAGCCCGCTCTGCAGCCGCCTCGGCTCGTCCGGCTGGTCGAACAACACACTGCCCACGCAGTCCACACCCACCACCCATAGGTCCGGCTGGCCGCGCCGCAGGGCGCGGGCCGAGCCGCACAGCGAGCCGCCGGAGCCGACGGCGCCGACCAGCACGTCGACCCGGCCCAGGTCCTCGCGGAGTTCCTCGGCCAATTGCCGGTAGGCGCCCGGGTTGTCGGGGTTGCTGTACTGCTGCGGCCAGAAGGCGCCGGGGAGTTCGCGCATCAGCTGGTCCAGCCGCTCCAGCCGGGCACCCTGCCAGCCCTGCTCGGACATCTCGGTGACGATGTGCAGGGAGCAGCCCAGTGCGCGCAGTTTGGCGAGGGTCACCGAGTCGATCCTCGGATCGGTGACGATGTGCACCTCGTGGTCCAGGGAGCGGCCGACCAGGGCGACCCCGAGGGCCATCGTGCCGGAGGAGCTCTCCACGATCGGCGCGCCGGGGCGGAGCACGCCGCGGCGGCGGGCGCTCAGGATGGTGTGCCGTGCCACCCGGTCCTTCATCGCGAACGGATTGGCCAACTCCAGCTTGGCGAACACCTCGACGCCGGGCGGAGCGTCCATCCGCAGGCGGACGAGCGGAGTGCGCCCGATCACCTCGTGCATGCTGTCGTAGATCACGGCTCTTCCCTCCCATCGGTGCCGGTGGGCCACACGCCGCCGCGGCCGAGCGAGCGGAAGACCGCCGTCGTGCCGGGCAGTGGTACGCACACCGCGCGTATGTACTCGGTCTTCCGGGCCAGTTCGGGGTCGTCGGCGTCGAAGGCGACGCCGAGCATGGTGCCGCTGTGTGCGAGTACCAGGCCGACCCCGTCGGTCTCCTGGCAGGCGAGGCGCATCGGGGCGAGGTCCTGCCGGGCCCGCACCGCGGAGTTCAGCTCCGCGCTGCGGGTGGAGACCCGCCCGACGGTCGCCAGGTCACCGACCGCGACGGCCTCCCCCAGTTGCTCCAGCAGCCTGGCGTACTCGGCCCGTTCGGCCGGGCCGTGCCGGAGCGGGATCCGATTGTGGCTCACCGTGTCCACCTGGCCGCCCTCGTCGTGCGCCACGATCGCCAACGCGGGCAGCCGGCCGAGGCGTTGGCGCAGCCGCACCTCCCGGTGGTGGAAGGCCACGACCTCGTCGTACATCACCCCGTCGGAGGGCTCTATCCCGCGCAGAAACTCCTCGATCTCGGCGGGGCCGAAGCCGACGCCGGCCGCCTCGGCCACCGCCCGGACGGTGGCCACCAGGTCGGCGGAGGAGCTGGCCAGGCCCTTGCCCTCGGCCAGCTCGCTCGCCAACTCCAGGACCCCGCCGCCGCGGTGGCCGACGGCGTCGAGCACCAGGCGGGCCACCGCCCGGGCCTTGTCCTTGCCGTCGGGCCGGACCAGGATCTCGACGAGGTCCTCGCGGAGCTCGAATCTTGCCCGGCTCCAGCCGTCGATGGGCAGGGTGACCAGGAAGGCGCTGCCGTCCGGCAGCACGCCCTGCAGCAGTTCGCCGAAGGTGCCGAAGGCCGCGCCCGTCCCCACGGGCCCGGCCGGGCGGGCCGGGTGGAGAAGGGAGTCGCCCGGCTGCACCCGGCTCATCGGCCGATCCCCAGCAGGCCGTCCGTCTCCCGCAGACCGGCCGCCACTCGGTCCGCCCTGCTCGCCAACTCCTCCTCCAGACGCAGGTACTCGCCCCGCTGGGCGTCGAGCACGGCCAGCGTCGCGTCCGGGTGCGCGGAGCCGCTGGACGCCAGGCGGCGCAGCCCCGCGTCGACGTCCTGGATCGCTGTGAGCGCCTTGACCGGATCGGCGAGGGTGAAGCCGTGCTCGGCCGCGACCTTCCGCAGCAGATCCGCGTCGGGCCGGGCCGGCGGCAGGCCCGCCGCCATCGCGGCGACGATGTACGCCCCGGCCACCACCTGCGCCCGGCGCCAGGGCACGCTCTCGTCGACGGTCAGCGCGTTGGCGAGGCTGAAGCCGCCCAGGTACTCGCGCTCGCAGGCGGCCCGCATCCGGTCGGCCCGGAAGCCCAGCCGCTCGACGACCTCGGTGAACAGCCGCAGCACGCTGCGCAGCGTCCCGAAGGCGGTGGCCAGGTTGGCTCCGGCCTCCTTGCCGACCTCGACCAGGTTGGTGTACGGGGTGTTGCGCTGGCCGAGCACCGCGTCGAGGTGGTAGCTGGTCAGGTGCGCCGTGCGGCCCCGGATCCGCTCCAGCACCGGGAAGTTCTTCTTCTGCGGCATCGCGGAGGAAATGCCGCAGAGCTCGTCGGGCAGATCGATGAAGCCGAGGTCGCTGCTGCCCCAGGTGAGCAGGTCGGTGGTGAAGCGGCTGAGCGCGACGCCCAGCAGCCCGAGCTCGGCCGTCACCTCGGCGACCCAGCCGCGGGAGGCGACGGCGGTGAGTGCGACGGGCTGAGCCTGCCGGAAGCCCAGCAGCCGGGCCATCCGGTCGCGGTCCCAGGCCAGTTCCTGGCCGGCCATCGCCCCCGCCCCGAGCGGGCAGGCGTCGAGGCCGTCGTAGGTCGCGAGCAGCCGCCGCAGGGTGTGCAGCACCTGCTCCGAGACGGCGGCGAGGTAGTAGCCGGGGGTGATGATCTGCGCGGCCTGGAAGTGCGTGTAGCCGGGCATCGGCAGCTCGCGGGTGGACTCGGCCAGCCGGTGGACGGCCCGGCCGAAGGCCAGCAGCCGGTCGGCGGTGACGGCCAGTTCCTGCCGCCCGAACATCAGTTGGGCGCAGGCCTGGAGGTCGTTGCGGCTGCGGTCGACGTGCCAGGCCGGGACGGACTCGGCCAGCTCCTGCTCGACGTGCCGCTCCAGCGCGAAGCTGATGTCCGACATGTTGGCCGCCGGGTCCGCCACCAGCCGGTCGGCGGTGACGGTCTCCAGGGCCCGGCCCAGCCGGCTGGACTCGGCCGCGGTGAGCACGCCGAGCCGCTGGTACTCGACGGCCAGCACCTTCTCGATCGCCCGGTACCAGGGCAGCAGGTTGGCCAACTCGTACTGGAAGTGCGGGCCGAGCACCTCCTCGTGCCACATCGCACTGGGTCCGGCGTTGACGCGGCCGCTGAGCGGCGCGGGGGCATCCTGGCTCACTTCACGTCCTTTGCGAGAGTCCTGGCCCGCTCCACGAGCATCGCCAGGCGTTCGTGGTCGACATCGCCGGTGCCGAAGACGACGCAGAGCATCGTCACGCCGTCCAGCCGGAGCACGGCCTCCACCGCACTGTCCACCTCGGGGAGCGGGGCGACCTTGCGGTAGCCGGCTAGCAGAGCCTCAATGTCCAGCCCGTTCTCGGGCAGTTCGGCGTTCTCGGCCACCCGGGCGAGCTCCAGGGCCGGGTGGCCGATCATCGCGCAGCCCCAGTCGAAGAGTCCGCCGACCTCGTCGCCCGCGGCCGCCATGTTGCTGCCGCGGACATCGAGGTGGAGCAGCCGGGGCTGCTCTGCGATCGGCTCCAGCAGCTCCAGCATCCTTTCCAGGGGCGGAAGTTCGGGCAGGTCGGCGACGCGCTCGGCCAGCCAGGTCCAGCGGGCGGTGACCCGGCGGGCGATGTTCACGTCGATCGGCCAGCCGTCGTGGTCGAGCGGGCGGATGCCGGGCGGCGGGGTCTCCTGGTGCAGCCGGGCCAGCAGTGCGCCGATCCGGTCAGAGGGCGGCACCGTGCCCGCTCCGGGCAGGAAGCGGGAGGCCAGCACGGGGGCCGTCGCGGTCGGCACGACGGCCAGCGGCTCGGCCACCGGCAGCCCCCGGGCGTGCAGGTGGGCCGCGATGATCCGCTCCTGCTCCAGCGCCTGCCGGGTGGTGTAGGGCGGCCGGCCGGTGTAGTGGCTCACCGGCAGGCGCGGCACCCGCAGGGCGACCTCGCCCGCCTCTCTGCTCTGCGCCCGGAAGACGACGAACTCCAGACCCTCGCCCACCGGTTGGGGTCCGGAGAGCCCGAGCCGGTACGCCGCCTCGGCGGCGATCTCCTCGACTGCCGCGTGCTCGCGCTCCGCGTCGCGCTGCGCGGTGGCGTCCCAGCGGCCGAACAGCGGCCGGATCCGGCCGAGTTCGTCCGCCGCCAGCACCTCGGGGTCGGCCGCGTACGCGTCGGCCAGCCAGGGGATCGACGCCACCGGGTTACCGGGGAGAGCGCCGTCGGCGCCCACCGCCTGCCGGACCGCCTGCGGGTCGAGGCCGGCGGCCGGTCCGGCCACGAGCAGCGGCACCCCCGGGTGCGCCACCCGCGCGGCGGCCGCCGCGCGGGCCATGCCCTCGGTCGGGGCGGGCTCGCCGGTGAGCAGGACCACGAGGTCCGGCCCCGAGGCGGCCCCCGCGCCGTGCCCGGCCGCGGCGAGCGCGGCTGCCACCCGGGACAGCGCCCCGTCGCCGTGGTGGTCGAGGAGTTGAATGTGCAAGGTTGTGTCCTGACGGTCCGTAGGATTCGGTGGCCCGGCCCGGGGTTCAGTACCGGTAGTCGTCGCGCTTGTACGGGCCCTCCACCGGCACGCCCGCGTACTCGGCCTGACGTGGCGTCAGGATGGCGAGCTTGACGCCCAGCGCGTCGAGGTGAAGCCGGGCCACCTGCTCGTCCACGGCCCGGGGCAACAGGTGCACACCGATCGGGTACTCGCCGCGGTTCCCGGCGAGTTCCAGCAGGGCGAGCGCCTGGTTGGTGAACGAGGCCGACATGACGAAGGCCGGATGGCCGGTGGCGTTGCCGAAGTTGAGGTCGCGGCCGTCGGAGAGGACGAGCAGGGAACGGCCGTCGGGCCAGATCCACTCGTCGACCTGGGCCTTCAGCTCCCGCTTGCGCACGCCGGGGACCTGGGCCAGCCCGGCCACGTCGACCTCGACGTCGCTGTGGCCCATGTTGCCGAGGATGGCGAGGTGCTTCATCCGGGCCATGTGCTCGGGGCGGATCACCTCGCGGTTGGCGGCGGCCGTGATGAAGACGTCGCCGATCGGCGCGGCCTCCTCCAGGGTGGTCACCTGGTAGCCGTCGAGGGCGGCCTGTAGTGCACAGATCGGGTCGACCTCCACCACGATCACCCGGGCGCCGATCCCGGACAGCGCCGAGGCACAGCCCTTGCCGACGTCTCCGTAGCCGACGACGACGCCGACCCGGCCGCTGATCAGCCGGTCGGTGGCCCGGTTCAGACCGTCGATCAGGGAGTGCCGGCAGCCGTAGATGTTGTCCAGCTTGGACTTGGTCACCGCGTCGTTGACGTTGATGCCGGGGAACATCAGCTCCCCGGAGTCGGCGAGGCGCCGCAGCGCGCGCACGCCGGTGGTGGTCTCCTCGGCGACGCCGCGCACACTCGCCGCGATGCCGGTCCAGCGGCCGCCGTCCTCGGCCATCGAGGCGGCGATGAACCGAAGCAGCGCGGCGCGCTCGGCGTCGTGGGCGGTGGCCGGGTCGGGCGGGGTTCCGTTCTTCTCGTGCTTCACGGACTCGTGCAGCAGCCGGGTGGCGTCGCCGCCGTCGTCCTGGATGAGGTCGGGGCCGCTGCCGTCGGGCCACTGGAGGGCCCGGGAGTGGGCCCACCAGTACTCGTCGAGGGTCATGTCCATCCAGGCGAAGACCGGGATGCCCTGCGGGTCGTCGGCGCTGCCCGCCGGGCCGGCCACGATGGCGGCGGCCGCGTGGTCCATGGTCGACAGCACGTTGCAGGTCGCCCAGCGGACGTCCGCGCCGAGCTCGATGAGGGTCTCGATCAGGACGGCGGTCTCGACGGTCATGCCGAGCGAGCCGGCTATCCGGACGCCCGCGAGCGGCTTGCTCGGGCCGTACTCCCGGCGGACGGCCATCAGGCCGGGCATCTCGTTCTCCGCGAGCCGGATGGCGATCCGGCCCTCCTCGGCCAGGCCGAGGTTGGCGACGCGGTGGTCGAAGGTCATGTCAGCTCTCCCTGATCGGCTCGGGAACGGTCGGCTCGGGAACGGTGGTGAAGACGGAGCAGCGCAGCTCGCTGGTGTAGCTCATACCGTTGCGACGCAGCCACAGCTGGTCCGGGCCGGGCAGCATCTCGCTGAAGGTGGCCAGGCCGGTGTCGCCGTGGGCGAGGCGGAACATCTGCCGGACGAGCAGCGGCGCCTCGAAGTCCACGTACAGCGGCTTGGGTTCGGAGTCGAACTTGACGAACGCGTGCCGCGGCAGCCCGTGCCGGGCGCGCAGCTCGCAGGCGGCGAAGAACTCGGCCGCGTTGCCCTTGCGGCGGGAGCCGTCGGCGCCGAGGCCGGCCAGCTCGGCGACCGGGATCCGCCACAGCCGGCGCTGGAGGACGGTCCGGCCGGTGCGGATCCGCGGCACGTGGGCGTGGTGGTCGGCCTGGAGCAGCAGACCGCCGAGCCGCCGCGGGAAGGCGAACGGGGCGAGCGGGTCGAGCCTGATGCTGGGACCGCCCGACGGCGGGGCGAGCAGCCGCAGCCGGCCGGTCACGCCCTCCGCGTACAGGCCCAGCCGTCCGCCGCTGACCTTGAGGTACATCGCGGAGGGCTGGACGACCTGCTCGCGCGGGCGGCTGGAGCGGCCGAACACCTCGACGTCGACCATGTCGAGCGGCGCCCGGGAGGCCGTCTTGTCGGGGTGGACGCGGGCGAGGTCGCACAGCACCTCGTCCTCGTCGACCAGTTCGCGGTAGGCGGCGGTGACGTCCTCGGTGAAGCCGGCGTACTCCTCGGCCATCAGCGGCGCGAAGGAGGAGTGGCTGAGCAGCTCCCGGGTGCCGTGGCAGTCACCGACGATGGCGAGGTACTCGCCCCGGGCGAGCGCTTCGGTGTTCTCGGCGGCGAGCATCACATCGGGGTTGAGCAGGGCGGGCGGACCGTCGGGGCAGCGAGCCAGGAAGGCACGCAGCCGCTCGGGGGCGACCTCGATCTCGGCGATCGCCGGGTCGGCGTCGCCGAGCAGAAGATCGGTCAACTCGGCGTCGAGTCCGTCCAGTTCGGCGTCGATCCGGTCGCACTCGCGGAGCAGGGCCGGGCGGTCCTCGAAGTAGGCGGCGTAGAACCGGTCCAGCGGGACGGCGGTGTCGCTGCCGAAGCGCTGCGCGGCCCAGCGGCTGAGCGCCTCGCCCTCGCGCAGGATCCGCAGCCGGGGCACGGCCAGGGCCAGGGCGTAGACGGGTGCGAGCTCGTCCTCGATCAGCTCCGCGAGGTCGGCGCCGAGCCGCACGTCCCCGACCGGGCCGTGGCACTCCTCGTAGAAGACGCTGCGGTCCGCGTAGTGCAGGCCGGTGCCGCGGTTGGCGGCGCTGCCGGTGGTCTCGACGAAGGTGGACTTGAGCCGCTCGATCGCCGCGGGGCGGTCGGTCGGCTCGGCGACGGGGATCGCGGCGAGGTCGGCGGCCATCCGTTCGACGGCGGCGGCCTCGCCGACCTGCTCGCGCAACGCCGCCAGCGGCTCGGTGACGCCGACCGGCACCTCGAAGCGGGCGACCACGAGCTCCCGTTCGACCAGCGAGGTGAGCGCGGCGTCGACTCCGGCGCCGAGCTCCTCGCGCAGTCGGGCCAGAGTGGTGCTGCCGTCGCAGCGCCGGAAGACGGCGAGTTCCTCGGCGGAGAGGGCCACCGCCGGGCGGTCGCGGAACTGCCAGTCCGCGGAGAAGCCGTCCTCGGTGGTGAACTCATAGAGGGTGACGGCGCCTTCGCGCTCGAAGGCCCAGGGGCGGCGGCGCGGGCGCACCTGGCCGGCCAGGGCGGGGTCGCGGCTCAGCGCGCCGGCCAGCTTCTCGGCCGCCCAGGCCGCCAGGAAGACCCGCCGGCGCAGGGGCGCCTGCGCCCAGTCGACGCCGTGCAGGTCGCGGTCGAACCGGCCGACGCTGAGCGGGCCGAAGTGGGAGGCGGTCTCGTTCTTGGTGGTGACCCGCTGGAGGTAGCGGGTCAACAGGTCCGTCATCTTCCTGCCGCGCGGCCCGGCGACTCCCTCGGGGCCGTCCAGCCACTCGGCGAACAGCTGGTAGCCGGCCTCGTTGGAGAGCAGCAGCGCATCACGCAGCAGCGGGTCGGTACGGAAGGCCTCGCGCAGCGTCGCCTTGGCGGCCTTCAGGCGCTCCTCGTAGGCCTGCTCCCACTTCAGCCAGCTGTCGGCCAGCCCAGTGGCGGCCCGCTGGTAGGCGTGCAGGGTGCGCAGGTCCTCCGGTGCGAGCAACTCCTCCAGCAGGGCGAGCTGTTGGGCGGAGAGCGGGCGCTTGGTGGCGACGGCCGAGGAGCAGCCGCCGCTGTCCGCCGGGCGAGCCTGGCGGATCAGCTCCTTGAGTGCGGGTATCAGCCGGTCGAGCTCCCTGCGGGTGTCCGCCATCCGCCCGGCCTCGGCGACGGCGTCCGGCTCCGCGTACGGCTCCAGCAGTTCGAAGCCGAAGCCGGACTGGCGGAGCGCGAACGCGGGCAGCAGCCGCCAACCGTCGGCGGACCGGCCATGGTGCGGCCGTGTGCTCATCTGGGGCTTCTCCCTTGGTTCCTGGGGTGGTTCACGGTGTCTGGGCGGCCGGGCCGTCCATAGGGCGGGACGGGCCGGTTCAGGCGCTGGCCCGGCGGAGGCGGTCCAGCAGGGCGAGCGGGTCGGGTGCGGCCTCCGGGACGAGTCCGGGCGCGGGCGACCAGGGCTTGAGCCGGCCGCCGTGGAAGTCGGAGCCCTGGGTGGGCACCAGGCCCAGCGCCTCGCAGGCCGCCACCACGCGCCGGGTGTCCGCCGGGTCGTGCCAGGTGGTCCAGGCCTCCAGGCCGGTCACGCCGAGTCCGGGCAGCTCGGCGAGCGCCTGCTGCGGGTCGTCGGTGATCCGTCCGGGGTGGGCGAGCACGGCGGCGCCGCCGGCCTCCCGGATCCAGCCGACCACCTCGGCCAGTGGCGGCCGCCGGGGCGCGGGGACGTGCAGCGGCTTCCCGGCCTTGCACCAGTCGGTGATGAACTCGCGGTGGTGGCCTCCCTGTTCGTAGCTCGCGAAGCGAGGGTCGGGGTCGGCCGCGGCGAGGAAGAGGTCGAGGTAGTCGCCGAGGAAGGCGACTCGGTCCGCGCCGAAGCGCTCAGCCGCCACCGACCAGTCGATGTCCACGCCGAGAGCGCCGGCCTGCTCGAACCAGGTGCGCCACCAGGCGACTTCGGCCCCGCGCACCCCGGCGAGACGGGCCTGGAAGGCCTGGTCTGCCGGGTTGACGAAGTAGCCGAGGCAGTGGATCTCCTGGCCTTCCCAGTGGGCCGTGATCTCGGCGCCCGGGACGACGGTCAGCCCGGCGGGCTCCGCGACGGCGCGGAACTCCTGGTAGCCGGCCATGCTGTCGTGGTCGGTGATCGCGACCGCCTTCAGCCCGGCCGCGACACAGGCGCGCGCGAGGGCGGCCGGGGTGTCGTCGCCGTCCGAGACCGTGCTGTGCAGGTGCAGGTCCACGGTGGTGCGGGCGGTGGCGGTGGGCCGGTCGGTGACGATGCTCACTGCGGGCCGACCCCCTCCGGCACCTCAAGGGTGTTGAAGCAGACGCAGCGGCGGCAGGTCGGGTCGTTGGCGACGTCCAGTTCGGAGCGCCAGCGCACGGCCTGCGGGGAGTTGATCACCGCGTCCAGGCTGCCGGTCTCGTGCAGGTTGCCATAGGCCTCCTGGAAGAAGCACGGCCGCACGGTGCCGTCCACCTCGATGACGGCGGAGGCCCAGGGCAGGTTGCAGGTGACGGCCGGGTACTCGGCGCGGCGGTGGAAGCCCTCGTAGTACTGGAGGATGTAGGTGCGGACGTAGTCCGGGGTCTCCTTGACGATCCCGCCGTCGAACTCGTCGGCACACTCGGTGAACATCCGCTCCAACTCGGCTTCGAGCTCCGAGAGTTCGTCAGCCGGGACGACCAGGTCGCCCTGCCGGTCGGCGTCCCAGCCGCCGGCCCGGTTGAAGGCCTCGCTGGTGACGTCGGCGGGGATGAAGCTGAGGCGGTTGACGCCGAGTTCCCGCGCGGCGCGCACCGTCTCGGCCAGGTGCCGGTAGTTGTGGCGGTGCACGGTGCAGCGGGCGGCGACGCGGATGTCGGGCCGCAGCTCGCGCAGGGCGTCCAGGCCGGCCTTCAGGTGGTCGAAGGCGCGAGGCACCCGGCGGACGCTGTCGTGCACCTCGGGCGGACCGTCGAGGCTGACCAGCACCACCTCGTAGTCCTCGACGACCTGCTTGGCATGCTTCTTGAGCAGCAGGCCGGTGGAGAGCAGCACCAGCGGGATGCCGCGCTCGCGCAGCGGCTTGGCGACCGCCGACAGGTCGCGGTGCATCAACGGCTCACCGCCGGTCAGGATCACCTCCTTGACGCCGAGCCGCTCCCAGTCCTCGGCCCAGCGTTCGATGTCCTCGGCGGACAGCTCCCGGCGGGACTTGTCCTGCCAGATGTCGCAGGAGATGCAGCGGTGGTTGCAGCCCGCGTGCGGCCAGATGAAGAGTTCGGCGATCTGCGAGATGGCGTGCGGCACGTCAGGCTCCTCGGAGCTCAGGGATGTGTACGGTCAGTTGGGAATCGTCGAGATGCAGGATGTGGCTGGCCCGGGCGCGCAGGTCCGCGCGGTCCGAGACGACCACGACGGTGCGGTGCCGGGCGACCTCGATCAGTTCGGCCGCGAGCCGGCGTGCCACGCCGGCGTCCAGCGCGCTGAACGGGTCGTCGAGCAGCAGTACGTCGGCCCTGGAGAGCAGGGCCCGGGAGAGCGCGACGCGCTGGCGCTGCCCGCCGGAGAGCGCCGCCCCGCCGGTGCCGAGCCGGGCGTCCCAGCCGTCGGCCAGCGCGGGGACGAACTCGGCGACGCCGGCCTGCCCGGCCGCGGCGCGGATCTCCTCCCCCTCGGCGCCGAGCCGTCCGAGGCCGATGTTCTCGGCCAGGCTCATGGAGAACAGTGCGTCGTGCTCGGCGACCAGGACCACTCGACGCGCGAGGTCTTCCCGGCGCCACTCGGTGGCGTCCACGCCGCCGATCCGCACCGAGCCGGCGGCCGGGGCCTCGACTCCGGCCAGCATCTGCAGCAGGGTCGACTTTCCCGAGCCGGTGGGCCCGGTGACCACCGCCAGCGAGCGCGGCGGGAGGGTCACCGAGATCCGCGGCGGCAGCTGCCGTCCCTCGGCGGGGACCGCGTCCACCGCCTCCAGCTGCGGCACGTCCGCGTCCGGCCGGAACGACCCGCCGTCCGCGGGCCGCAGGCCCGTGAACAGCTGGTGGATCCGCGCGATGGCGGCGAGTCCGTTGGCGAGGGCCGGGAAGGCCGCCCCGGCCGAGAAGGTCGGGCCGCCCAGCAGCAGCAGCAGGCTGTGGTAGCCGACCATGTCACCGACGGTGAGGCGGCCGTCCCCGGCCAGCAGCAAGGCGTGGGCGAAGCCGATCCCCTGCACCACGCCGAGCAGCAGGAAGAGCGGGGTGCGTCGCTCCTCGCGGCCCTGGCCGACGACGGCGTCGCGGTGGGCGGAGGCGGCGGCCCGCAGCCGGCCCCAGACGGCGTCCGGACCGCCCGCGTCGCGGACCGCCTCGATGTTCTGCAGCGCCTCGGTGACCCGCTCGGTCATGTCGGCCGACTGGGCCCGGGTGGTCCGCGCGGCACGGCTGATGCCGCGCAGCATCCGGACCGACACCCACGCGAAGCCGATCGCGTAGAGCGCCGGCGCCAGCACGAGTTGCGGCGACCAGATCACGGCGGAGCCCAGCACCACGACCACGAAGGCGCAGGCCGCCACGCCGACGTCGACCCCCGGCGTGATCATGTACCGGACCGCGCGGACGTCGCTGATCAGCGTCGACAGCCGGACACCCCGGTCGCCGGGGCGGGCGTCGGTGAGCACGCCGGTGACGAGCTCGGACCGCAGGTCCCGCTCGAGCGCGGTGCCCAGCCGGATGCTCGCCAGCTGACGCAGGTAGAGCACCAGGGCGCGGATCAGCTGACTGGCCAGCAGCGTCCCGCCGAGGGCGAGCAGCGGCCCGGCACCGACACCGCGCTTGAGCGCCTCGTCGAGCGCCATGCCGGTCGCCCAGGAGGCCACCACCGCGAGGAACGCAGTCACGACGCCGCCCGCCAGGACCAGCAGCAGCGGCAGCCGGGAGGCCCGCAGTCGCGCGGCGAGCCAGCGGACCTGTTCGGTGGTCAGCACGGGCCACCGCCGACCGGTGCGGTGCGGGTGTCGGCGGAGGCGTACGCGAAGTCCTCGTGCAGCGCCGCGTACTCCCCGGCGGCGGCGAGCAGTTCGGCGTGCGTGCCGCTCTCGGTGATCCGTCCCTCGCGCAGGACGGCGATCCGGTCGACGCTTCGGACGGTGTTCAGGCGGTGCGCGATCATGACGCAGGTGACTCCGGCAAGCAGGGTTCGCAACGCGGTCTGGAGGTGCTCGTCGGTGGCCGCGTCCACGTTGGCGGTCGGCTCGTCGAGCAGGACGAGGATCGGCTTCTTGGCCAACGCCCGTATCAGGCAGACGATCTGGCGCTCGCCGTGGGAGAGCTGCGCGCCGCGCGGTCCGACCGGGGTGTCGAGCCCCCGCGGAAGGGCGGCGAGCCAGTCGGTCAGTCCTGCTTCGGCGACCAGCCGGGTCAGCTCCTCGTCGGTCGCATCGGGGGCGGCCAGCCGGAGGTTGTCCGCGAGCGTGCCGTCGAACAGCTGCGGCTGCTGCGGCACGTAGGCCACCCCGCGGCGCAGTTCGGCCTCCGGGATCGAGGCGAGCGGACGGCCGTCCAGGTGGACGGTGCCTCCGGTAGCGGACTGCATCCGGGCCAGCACCTTCAACAGGCTCGACTTGCCGGAGCCCGAGGGCCCGACCAGCCCGAGGTGGCAGCCGGCCGGCACCTCCAGCGAGAGGCCGCGCAGCGCCTGGTTGCCGGAGGAGTAGGTCAGGCTGAGGTCGGTCACCCGGATCTCGCCCTTGGCCGGCGCTGGGGACTCGGCCGCCGCGGTGTCCTGGACCCGCGCGTCGATCAGTTCGAAGACCCGCTCGGCGGCGGCGAGCGCCGTCTGCGCCTGGCCGTCCAGGGCGCCGGTCGAGCCCAGCAGCCAGGCGACCCGGTCGGTGGCCAGGACGAACAGGTACCAGGCGGAGACGGTGAGCACCGCGTCCTCGACCATCAGGCCGCCGGCGAACACCAGCATCGCCATGATCGCCCCGCTGATCACCGAGAGCAGCGGCTGGAGCAGCGCAGCGAAACCGTCGGACCGCCGGTTGGCCTCGAACAGACGGGAGTTGAGCCCGGCCGCGGCCGAGATCAGCGGCTCCTCGCAGCCGAAGGCCCGGACGGTGGCCAGCGCCGAGGTGCTCTCCGCGATGGCCGCGGTCAGCTCCCCCGTCGCCGCCGCCGCGCGGCCGGCCCGTCCGCGGGTGACCCGGCCGAACCTGCGGGTGGTCCAGGCGATCAGCACACCGCCGAACAGGGTCGCCAGCGTGAGACGCCATTCCAGGAAGAACATCAGCGGCACCAGCAGCACCACGACCAGCAGTTGCTGCAGCAGCTCCAGCAGGTTGAACGCCGCCTCGCCGAAGGACTCCAGGTCGTTGGTGATCCGGCTGGTGGTCTCCGCCCGGTCGTTGCGGTCGTAGTACTCCAGGTCCTGGCCGAGCGCCGAGCGCAGCGCGTCGAGCCGCAGCTCCAGGACGGCGTCGGCCACCAGGCACTTGGTCAGGTAGGCCCGCCACCGGTTGAGCGCCCAGACCGCCACACTGCCGGCGATCACCCCGGCGGCGAGCAGGTTCCCGCCGGTGGTCGAGCGCAGGCCGTAGCCGGGGCCCTGCGCGATCAGCACCGGCGCGGACGCGCTCACCAGGGCCATCGCCAGGGCGACCAGGGCCAGCCGGGTGAGCCGGCCCCGGTCCCGCCCGACGTAGGCCCACACCCTGCTGCCCGGGCCTCGGGTCGTTGCGTCCACGGCGGTCACCGCCCTTCCGGTCGGGAGAACACGGCGTACCGGAACTCCGCGGTGTGGCCCCGGCCGTCGAGCTCCAGCCAGAGCTGGTCGGGGCCGGGCAGCATCTCGCTGAGCTCGACCTCGGTGACGGCGGATCCGACCGCGCGGCACAGCTGACGGACCAGCAGCGGCGCGTCCAGATCGAGGTAGAGCGGCTTCGGCTCGCCCGGCACCTTGGCGAACAGGTGCCGGGGCAGGCCCAGCCGGTACCGGAGCCCCTGGACGGCGTGGAAGTCCGCCGCGTCGCTGTCACCGGCGCCCGGGAACGGCCGGGCGCCGCGGAGTGCAGTGGCCGGGACCCGCCAGCTCTCGCGCCGCAGCACGATCCGGCCGCAGTTGATCCTGGGCACGTGGTCCCGGTGGCGGGCGCGCAGGCTGACCCCGCCGTAGTGGCGCGGGAATCCGAGCGGTGCGAGCGGGTCCTGCCGGATGCTCTGCCCGCCGGCGGGCACCGAGAGCGGGCGCAGCCGCTGCTCCAGCCCGTCAGCCCGCAGCTCGATCCGCCCCTCGCGAACCAGCAGGTACAGCTGCTGGGGCTGGAGCACCTGCCCGCGGGGTTTGCCGGAGCGGCCCGTGATCTCCACATCGGGGATGGGAAGCAGCAGTTGGGCACCGGTCTTGTTCGGGTGGGAGCGGACCAGGTCGCAGAGCACCTCGTCCGGTCCGAGCATCCGCTGGTAGGCCTCGTGCACCAACGGGCCGAGGTCCGGCGCCCGTTCGGCCAGCAGCGGCGCGTAGCTGGCGTGCGACAGCAGCTCGCGCACTGCATGGCACTCGCCGAGCACGGCCGTCAGCCGGCCGGCCGCGAGGTCGGCCGCACTAGCGGCGGCGAGCAGCACGTCCGGGTTGCACACCACGGCCGGGTCGCCGGGCCGGGCCGCGGCCAGCGCGGTCAGGATGTGCGGGGTCACCTCGATCGCCCGGGCCCCGGGACGGGCGTCCGCCAGCAGCGCGGCGGTGATGTCGTCGTCCAGCGCGAGGAGGTCGCGATCCACCGCATCGCACGAGGCGAGCAGGGCGTCCCGGTCATCGAAGTACCCGGCGTAGAACTCGCCGAGCGGTACGGGGCGTTCGGCCCCGAAGCGGTCGGTGGCCCAGCGGGCGAGGATCTCCCGCTCGCGGCGCATCCGGAGCCGGGGGCCGGCCAGGATCAGGTCGTAGACCGGAGCGAACTCCTCGGCGAGCAGCCGCTGGATCTCGTCGCCGATGGTCAGGTCGGCCACGCGGCTGTGGCCCTCCTCGTAGAAGACCGCGCGGTCCGCGTAGTGCCGTCCCGAGCGGCGGTTGGCGGCGAGGCCGGTGACGGCGGTGAACTCCTCCTTGACGGCCGCCAGCGCGGCGGGGCGCTCGGCCGGTCCGGCCACAGAGAACGCGGCGAGCCGCTGCTCCAGCGAGGCGACCAGCCGGTGTGCCTCGTCAACAGCAGGCGAGTGGCCCGGATCGGGCAGCGCCTCGCGCAGCGCGCGGAGCGGATCGGCGGCACCGATCGGGATCTCGAACCGGTCCACCAGCCAGTCCCGCCGGGCGAGGTCGGCAAGACACTCGTCGAACCCGCCGTCGCTTCCGCTTTCGGTCCCGGCTTCGGGTACGCCTTCGGATACGCCGTCGGATGTGTCTGTGGACGGGCCGAAGGGCCACTCGCGGCGAAGCTCGGCGAGCTGGCGGACCCCGTCGCAGCGCTCCAGCAGCCACTGCTGCCGCTCGGTCAGCCGTTCGTCGGCGGTCCGTTCGAAGCGCCAGTCGGCGAGGAAGCCGGTGGCCGTCGTGGGGGCGTAGAGGGCGAGCCGTCCGGCCTCGGCGAAGGCCAGCGGACGGCGGCGGGGGCGGACCAGGCCGCGCAGGTCGGGATGGCGGCCGAGCACCTCGGCGAGCGCCTCGGCCGCCCAGTGCGCGGCGTGGACCCTGCGCTCCGGCGCGCCGGTGTCGGTCCAGCTCACCCCGGCCGCGCCGGGCACCAGCCGACCGGTGGCGATCGGCCCGAAGTGGGCGGTGGTCTCGTTCTTGGTGGTCACCCGCTGGAGGTAGCGCACCAGCAGGTCGGCCATCCGGCGGTCGGCCTTGCCGAAGCGCGCGCCGTCGCGGTGCTCGTCCAACCAGGCGGCGAACCGGGGGAAGTGGGCGTCGTTGGAGAGCAGCAGCACCTCGCGGAGCGCCGCGTCGGCGCGGAACTCCGCGGCCACGTACCGCCATCCGGCCTCCAGCCGGTCCCGGTGCGCGGTCTCGTACCGCTCCCACCGGTCGACCAGCTCGGCCCGCGCCCGCTCGTACTCCTGGGCGTGCGGCACACTCTCGGGCAGCGCGGCAAGCATCCCGATCCGGGAACCGACCCCCGCCGGTGCGGCCGTTCCGCGCAGCTTCTCCAGCAGTGCCGAGCCTGCCTCGGCGGCCCTTTCGGCGGCCTTGCGCAATGCCGCGGCCTCCAGCCCTGCGTCCTGTTCGGAGAGTGCTTCCAGCAGCTCAACGGGAAAGCCCGCGTGCCGCAGCGCCACCACCGGCAACAGAGACCAGCCATTTCCCGGATTCACGCCCATGCGCCCTTTTCTTTATGTCAATCCCGGTTGGTTCGACGACGGAAGTGGATGGCGAGAAGAGAGAGCGCAGATGTCCGAATTTCGCCGGAATCGACGCCCCCGCGCAGGCAGGCCTGCAGATGCACCAATTGCATCAACTGCACGAGAAATCCCCCTGGTTGCACCCGACCCGTCCGTCACGACGTTACCTGAAGGAAACTCTACTAACAAAGGCCTATCCGATAAGACCCGGCTTCACCGCTTGGGCAGCATCTCACCGGATTGCACCCCGCCCGCACACTTGATGGCGATTCTGCAGGATCATGTCAATCACGTTCGATTTCATTGACAAGTCATGTCAGATGATGGCGGTGGCACTTCCGTTCGGCCCTCGCCCGAATGGCCGGACGACCCTCACACCGCCGAGGCGGAGCAGATCCTCAGCGACAACCTCGCCCCCTGGGCGCAGGCCCTCGGCCTCACCGTCACCGAGACCGGAGCGCAGCACGCCGTGCTGCGCCTGCCCTGGTCCGACCAACTCACCCGCGAGGGCGGCGGGTTGTCCGGGCAGGCACTGACAGCCGCCGCCGACACCGCGACCGCGATCGCCGTCTCGGGGCCTGCGGCGGCGACGGCCCGATGACGACCATTCAGCAGTCGACGAGCTCTCAGCGTGCCGTCCTCGGCAAGGACGTACCGGTCACCGCCAGAGTTACCAAGATCGGACGCCGGCTCGCCTTCATCGACGTCACGCTGACCGCCGAGGGCGAGGAGGAGCCGGCCGCGCACGCCACGACCGTGTACGCCTTCCCGGGCTGACGCACAGACCACCGGATCGGTGATCAACGGCGGGGCTCCGGCAGTCCGCCGGGCCGCACACGCGGATCCACGGCATGAACCTCTGTGACCCGTTCCTGGCCGCCTGGCTGACGGGTCCGCAGGGCGAGGCGCCGGCCACCCCTCCGGTGCCGCTCGCCGAGGGTAGAGGTAGAGGTTCGGCATGCAGCTCTGGGCGACCGGGCTGTTCTGCGGGTTGTCGTCGGAGTTGGGCACCGACTGCGTCGACTTGTCGTCGCGGCGGTCGACCTCGCGACCGGCCGGGAGACCGTGGCCCCCGGCGCCCGCGCCAACCTGCTCCAGCTGCACCCGGACTTCCCGAACATGTGGGAGGCCTGGGACGTGGACCAGTTCTACCGCAACACCGTCACCGGCCTGACCGGGGCCGGCTCGCCGCCTCGTTCCCGCTGGCCGGGGCGGTGCCCTGCGACCTGCTGGAGCGGCCGTGGGACGGCACCCGCGGCGAGCTCACGGTGGACGGGGACGGCGTGGTGCCGGCGCTGCGGCCGTGCGAGCTGCTCACACTGCGGCTGACGCCCGCGTCCGCCTGACGTACGCTGCTCGACTGCCCCCGCCCGCCCGGGCGGGGGCGCTCACCCCCCCGCTTCTCGTTCTGGAGCCTCCCGCGATGACCGTCTCCCCGTCCGCTCCCCCGCTGTTCGCCGCCGTCGACATCGGCGGGACGAAGATCGCCGGAGCGCTCGTCGACCGGCGCGGGGAGCTCTCCCACCGGGTCCAGCTGCCCACCCCCGCCGGGGAGTCCGGCGCGGCCGTGCTGGCCGTCGTGCACCGGGTGCTTGACCACCTCGCCGCAGCCCCCGGGTGGTCCGCGGTGACCGCCGTCGGCATCGGCAGCGCCGGGCCGGTCGACCTCGCCGGCGGCACGGTGAGCCCGGTCAACATCCCCGGCTGGCGGGCGTTCCCGCTGGTCGCCGAGGTGGCCGCCCACCCGGCCGTGGCCGGGGCCGGGGTGCCGGTGGCGCTGGCCGGGGACGGTGTCGCCATGGCCGCCGCCGAGCACTGGCGCGGCGCCGCCCGGGACGCCGACAACGCGCTCTGCCTGGTCGTCTCCACCGGCGTCGGCGCCGGGCTGGTCCTGGACGGCGCCGTCCGCCCCGGCCCCAGCGGCAACGCCGGCCACCTCGGCCACATCACCGTCGACCTCGACGGCGACCCGTGCCCCTGCGGCTCGCGCGGCTGTCTGGAGGGCCTCGCCAGCGGCACGGCCATCGCGCGGCGGGCCCTCGCCCGGGGCTGGCGGCCGTCCGGCGAGGACCGCTCGGCGCGCGCCGTCGCCGCCGACGCGCTGGCCGGTGACCCGGTCGCGCTGGCCTCCTTCGACCGGGCCGCCCAGGCGCTGGCCGCCGGGATCGCCGCCACCGCCGCCCTGGTCGACCTCGACCGGGTGGTGATCGGCGGCGGGGTCGCCGAGTCCGGCCCCGCCCTGTTCGACCCTCTCGCCCGCCACCTCGACCGGTACGCCGCCCTGCCCTACATCCGCGGCCTCGACGTGCGCCGGGCCGAACTCGGCACCGACGCGGGCCTGATCGGCGCGGCGGCCCTCTGCCGCCAGGGTCCGTCACGAGAGAGCCGCCCATGACCACACGCGCCCGCCCCCCGTTCGCGCCGCTCGCCAACCCGGTCCGCGCCTACCCCTGGGGCAGAGCTTCGGCGTAGTCGCCTGATGTCCGTTTTGTGGTCACGCGAGGCCGAGCAGGGCCAGCGGACGTAGTGGGTTGCGGGCGTTGCGACGGAGCGCGGCGGCGATGTTGGTGACGCCGTTCAGCTTCAAGGCGCCGATGGCCAGGTTTCGCCAGGCAGCCATCGCGCGGGGAGCGTTGCCTGTCCGCAACTGCGAGGCGTCCTCGGCGGACGTTGTGTCCCGGACGTGGTGCAGGGCCGCGATGTTCCAGTGATCACGAACCAGCTTCGAGAGCTGGGCCGGGGTGGCCTGCTCGGCAGCGAGGCTCGTGACCGCGTAGACGGATTTGATCGTGGTCTTGCCGGTCTTGCGGTCGGTGCGGCGGCGCTTGATCTGGATGGCCTGGCGGGCGCTGGGGGAACAGCAGGTTATCCACGGTGGCGACCTTGATCCGGCGGATCTCGGACCGTGCGTGGCCGGTCTCCTTCGTGCGGCCCAGGAGCGGGATGTCCATCCAGGGAAGGGACTTGAGCTACCTGCGCAGGCTCTTCTGGTTGCCCTTGACGATCACGATGTAGTGCGCCTTGCGGCCGAGGAGATAGGTGGCGTGCTCGCGCTGGGTGTGCAGCGCGTCGCCGGTGACCACCGTGTCGGCGAGGTCGGCGACGGTGTCCAGCAGCGGCTGGAAGCAAGTGATTTCGTTGGTCTTCTCGCCGACGTCCAACTGGGCCGGGACCAGGCCCGTGGTGTGCTCCACGGCAGCGAGCAGGTGGACCTTGCGTCCACGGGCCTTGGCCGCGCCGCGCAGGCTCTTGCCGTCCACGGACACGCCGCGCAGGCCGGCGCCACCGCTCGGCCGCGGGCGGCGGTCCGCGAGCCAGCGGCCGACCGCCTGGTCCAGTGCGTCGCCGTCGATGCGGGCAAGCAGTCGGCGGACCGTCGACTCCGCAGGCACCGGCCGCCTGGACATCAGCGGACCGAGACGCAGACCGAGGCGCTCCAGGACGTGGGCCGGGGCGTCGGCGATCCACTCACCGACCGCCAGAAGCGAGGTGGCCCCGGTCAGCACGGCGCACGCGGTCAGTGTGAGCACGACGGCCGGGGCGTGGCGCACGCCGCGCGGGTCACGCGGGTCCGGCACCTCGGCCAGCCGCTCCAGCAGCCCCGGGATCTCCTCGGGCCGGGGTTCGGGCTGACAGCGGAGCTGGTCAAGAGCAGGCGGGATCGGCGATGATGCGTCGACAGGCACGGTCTTCCACTCGGATCACGGGGCGTAGAGAACTCCATGATCTTGGAAGCCCGTGCCTGTCTCATCCCCGGGGCTTCCTACCCGACTTACTGGCACAACCTGACCATGCGCCAACTCGCCCCGCTGTCCGGCATCAGGCGAGGCAGAACTCGTTGCCCTCGATGTCCTGCATCGTGATGCACGACTCGTTGACGCCATCGGCGCGCTGCGTCAGCACGTGCTTCGCGCCGAGCGCCATCAGTCGTGCGCATTCGGCCTCGAGTGTGGCCAGGCGCTCGTCACCCACGAGCCCGGCGCCGGCCCGCACACAGAGATGCACCCGGTTCTTGACGACCTTGCCTTCGGGAACTCGCTGGAAGAGCACGCGCGGGCCCAGACCCGAGGGATCAGTGCACGCGAAGTAGACCTCGTCCTCAGGCGGCAGCGAGCGGTGGTACTCCTCCCACGTGGCAAAGTCCTCCGGGACTGTCGGTACGACGTACCCCAGCACCTCGCACCAGAAGGCGGCGAGGCGCGCAGGTTCCGCGCAGTCGAAGGTCACCTGGAACTGCTTGATCGTTGACATCGGCGTACGATAACAGGGGCCCTGCTCATCTCCTCGGGCGGGTGGATCCGCACGTTGCCGGGAGGACGGCCCTGTCATCCGCTGCTGTGTCGTGCGGTCAGCCTCGCGCTTCCACGAAGCGGGCTGTCGAGAACTCCATGATCCTGGAAGCCGCTCCTGTGATGCTTCCCAAAGCTTCGGTTGAGCTGACGGATCGCCATGAACCGGACGTCACTCGACTATGCCGAAGCCCTGACCCCTGGGGCTCCGCCACCGCCGTCCCCGCCCTCACCGGCACCCCGCCCACCGGCGAGCCGCAGGCCGAACTCTGGATGGGCGCCCACCCGTCGGCGCCGTCCCTGCTCGACGACGGCGACGGGCCCTCGCCCGCTGGACGAGCTGATCGCCGAGGCCCCCGAGGCCGAACTCGGGATCGGCACCGTGCGGCGCTTCGGCCCGGAACTGCCCTTCCTCTTCAAGGTGTTGGCCGCCGATCGGGCCCTCTCGATCCAGGTCCACCCCACCCGTGCGCAGGCCAAGGCCGGCCACGCCGCCGAGGAGGCCCGCGGCATCCCGCTCGACGCGCCGTACCGCACCTTCCGCGACCGCGGCCACAAACC
Organism: Kitasatospora sp. NPDC032757; assembly: GCF_055579305.1. NCBI lineage: Bacteria > Bacillati > Actinomycetota > Actinomycetes > Kitasatosporales > Streptomycetaceae > Kitasatospora > Kitasatospora sp. NPDC032757. The sequence goes on from NZ_JBVINN010000001.1 coordinate 83,759, forward strand.
CGAACTCATCTGCGCCCTTGGCGACTTCGAGGCCCTCTGCGGGTTCCGCCCTCACCGGCGCCGGCGCGGACCTGTTCCGTGCCACCACCGGCCACTGACCTTGCCGGCCGCCCCGGGGTTCACCGGCGGAGGAGCCGGGTGGGGGCGGCCGGGCCTGGCAGGTCGTCGCGGGGCGCCGCTCCGAGCGCGCCGCCCGGACGACGCCCCGCGACCGGACGGCGGAGCTCCGCGGGGCCGGCGACCAGCGGCGGCGCGCCCCGGGCGGGGCCCGGGTGCCGGCGTGCCCGGGCCGGCGTCGGTGGGCCACAGCCGGCGGCTCCGTTGCCGCTGTCCGTGCCGTGGCCGCTCTCCGTGTCGTTGCTTCCCCTGCTGCCGGCAGCTTCGTCGGTGCCGGCAGGACGCCGTCAGCGCGCCGAGGCGCGGAAGCGTCTGCGCGGCCGGTGTGCCGTGACCGTGGCGCGCGAGGCCTTCACCGGCACCCGCTGGGGCGGCGCCGTAGGCAGCGGATCGGCCGCGGCCCCGCCCGGCACGAACGCCTCGAGAAACCGCCGCTCGGACTGGCTGAGTTTGCGGGAACGACCGGAATCCCGGTCCCGCGCGACCACCACGGTGCGCGCCCGCATATACGTCAGCGGATCGCGGCAGACATTCACCTCGACATGCGCGGAACTGCGGCCCAGCCGTGCCACGGTCAGCCGGACCAGCAGTGGTTCCGACGCGTGGTGGAGCTGCTCCAGATAATCGATCTCATGGCGCGCGATCAGGAATCCGGACGGGAAAAGGGATTCCCGGACGGCGACCGCGTGGTGGCGGAAGAGGTCGTAGATCCCCTCCTGGACGTAGGAGACCAGCCGGGCGTTGTTGATGTGCCCGTTCTCGTCGACGTCGCTCCACCGGGTGGGACAGGTCAGGACATGCACGTTTGGGTGCGGCGCGCTCACTGCTTCTTCAGCCCGGCGTCGCCCTGGCCGCCGGCCCCGGCGGGCAGCAGCGCCCGCTGCAACCTCGCGTAGTAGACGGCGTGTTCCGAAGCCATCCGGGCGGCGGTCCACCCCTCCTCCGCGGCCTCGGCGGCGGCCTGGACGACCAGGCTGTCGAGCACCCCGTCCACGGCGCGGCAGAGCTCGGCCACCGCGGCCAGGCGGTCGGGGACGCCGACGTCGACGCCGCCGGCCCCGCCCCGGGCCGGGAACGCCGCGAGGGAGTCCACGGCGAGCCGCAGCTCGTCGACGGCGTCCGACCGGATCTCCGAAGGGCAATTGCGCACGGTTTTCTCCCGAAAATATACTGCATTGTCTGATGCGTTCGAATACACCGGAGCGGTTCAGGCGCGGATCGCGCAACCCCCCGGTGGAACGGACGCTATCCCAGCCCGGCCACGCCGTCACAGGATTACGGACGTCCACGGGAAACTGCCCACCATTGGAGTAGTTTGCGGGGGCATAAAATCTGCCGCATCATCCGAATGCCCTCCCGGCCCGTCACCCCGCGTCACCACGGGACCGGCCGGGCCCCCGCCGGTCAGCCGGTCCAACTGGCCCACCAACGCGCCTTGTACAGGTGCGTCCCGGACAGCACGCGGACGCCGTCCGGGCGGTGGAAGGTGACCACCGAGGCGCACGAGGAACAGGGCCCGGCACGGTCGGGGGCCGCGGTCAGCAGCCGCCCGGTACCCGGCTCTTCGCCGACGCTCTTGACGTCCCGTCCGGCGGCCTCGGAGCCGAGCGGCACCCGGGTGAAGCGGCCGCCCGCCGGGTCGTACTGCCACACGTTCGAGGCGGCGCTCACCCAGAACCGGCCGGGCGCGGCGAGCACCGGAGCGAGGTCGTGCCCGCCCGGCTCCGGCAGCGCGGCACTGCGGACGGCGGTGAGCTCGGGCGCCGCCGGCGTGCCGCCGACCCGCAGGGCGGTGAGAGCGTCGCCCCCCACCGCCCGGAGCAGCCCGCTGCGCCGGTCCCACTGCACGCCGTGCGCGCCGGGCAGCCGGTACTCGGCGCGGGGCACCACCGTGCGGGGCGGCGGCCCGGCCTGCCGGCGGGCACGCCCGGACGGCCGACGGATCCGGCTCGACGCGGGAACGCCCTGGCCGGGAGACCGGGCTGGACTTGCCGCAATCGCCCTAACCGGCACCGGCCCCGGTGCGGGCGTGGGCGGCGAGGACGGTGTCGAGGAGGCCGGGGAAGCGCTGCTCCAGGTCGGCGGCGCGCAGGGCGGTCAGGCGGCGGTTGGCCTCCTCGCGCTGGCGGACCACGCCGGACTCGCGCAGCACCTTGAAGTGGTGACTGAGGGTCGAGGGCGCGACGTCGACCGGGAAGGTGCCGCAGGCGCGTTCGGTTTCGGCGCGCAGGATGCGCACGATGGTCATGCGGGTGGGGTCGGCGAGCGCGTGCAGCACGTCGAACAGGTCGATCTCCCCGGTCTCGGGGTGCGCGAGCGGCGCCTTGCGCCGGGTGCTGCTGCGGGGCACGGACGGCCCTCCCTGTCAGTCATGTTCGACAATCATCGAAATTGCGTGCTACCAATGTCGCACAGCAATTTCGTCATTCGTCGAACATCGTAGCTGAGGGGCCCGACATGCGCGCACTGGTGATGACCGCACCCGGTGGAGCCGAGAACTCGCAGATCCAGGAGGTCGGGGCGCCGCACCCCGGCCCCGGCCAGGTGGCGGTCGACGTCGCCTACGCCGGGCTGAACTTCGTCGACGTGATGACCCGTCGCGGCGACGCCGCTTACGACTCCGGCTGGCCGTACCTGCCGGGCAAGGAGGTCGCCGGCACGGTCCGGGCGGTGGGCGAAGGGGTCACCGGGCTGGAGGTGGGCGACCGGGTGGTCGCCGCGCCGCCCGGCGGCGGCCTCGCCGAGGTGGTCGTCACCGAGGCCGCCCTCACCGTGCCGGTACCGGACGGACTCGCACTGCGCGAGGCCGCGGCCGCCCCGCTCGGCCTGGCCACCGCCATGCTGCTGCTGACCGACGCGGGCCGCTTCACCGCCGGGGACACCGTCCTCGTGCACTCGGCGGGCGGCGGGATCGGCAGCGCGATCGCCCGGCTCGTGCCGCTGCTCGGCGGCGGCCTGCTGCTCGGTACCGTGGGGCGCCCCGAGAAGGCCGCGGCCGCCGAGGCATCCGGCTACCACCACGCGTACGCCCGTGACGAGCGGCTCCGCGAGGCCGTCCGGGAGGCCACCGGCGGGCGGGGCGTCGACCTCGTCCTCGACCCGCTGGGCACCGAGGCCCTGGAGCTGGACCTCGACCTGGCCGCGGTGGGCGGCCGGATCGTCCTGTTCGGCAACGCGGGCGGCGGCGACATCGGCGCGCTGCCCCCGGTCGGCCGGCTGCTCGCCGGCAACCTCACCGTCACCGGTTTCAGCCACCGCGGCCTGGCCGCCACCGCCCCCGAGCGACTGGGCCGGGCCATCGCCCGGGTCGCCGACCTGCTCGCCGACGGCCGGCTCGCCCTGCCCGTCACCGAGCTGGCCGGCCTCGCCGACGTCCCCGCCGCCCACGACGCCATGGCCGCCGGCCGGGCGACCGGCAAGTACGTAGTGCGCGTGGGCGGTTGAGCGGCGCCGACCGCCACGGAGGACGGGAACTGCGCGGGCGCCGCCCTCGGCTCCCGGAGGACGGACCGCGGCGGCGGCCCGGCAGCGGCTGCGCCTTCGCCTTCGCCTGCCCGTAGAACGGTCAGCGAGGGCCGGTGCGCCTCTCGAGTCGGGTGCCGTGGCGGAGGGTGATCGACATCAGGTCGCTGGGGGCGTCCAGCTCCAGGCGGTGCCAGCGGCCCCGGGGGACGATCGCGGCGGTGCCCGCCCGCAAGCGCACCACGGACTCGTCGCCGCCGGGAGTGGTCGGACGGAGGTGGAGGCGGACGCCGCCGGTCAGGCAGCACACCGCCTCCTCGGCCTCCGGGTGCATCTCCCAGTGGTCGGCGTGGACGTCGGCGTCGGTCTCCGCGTGGAACGTCGCGATCTGCCAGGCGCCGGGGTCGCCGCTCACCATCCGCCGCTCGGCGGCCCGGACGTCGCCGTCGGGGTGGAGTTGCAGCGCCGAGGCGAACAGGTCGACGGGGGTCGTCGTGGTCATGATCGCGTTCCTTCCAGTCGGTTCTCCGCCCGGACGGCGGGTCGCGGGTCAGGTACTCCGGCCCGGCGGCCGGGGAGCACGCCGATCGCCACGGCCGCCGCGAGGACGAAGAGGGCGGCGGTGACGGCGAGGCCCAGGGCGTAACCGTCGTTGAGTGCGGCGGGGCCGGTGGCCGTGCCGGTGCGGTGGGCGGCGACGGTGGCCAGGGCGGCCAGGCCGACGCAGCCGCCGAGTTGGCGGGAGCTGTTGAGGACACCGGAGGCCATGCCGGCCTCGTGGGGGGCGATGCCGGTGGTCGCGGCGGCGGCGACCGGGGCCAGGACGAGCCCGGTGCCGACGCTGGTGACGAGGGACGGGCCGAGGACGTCGGTGAGGAAGCCGCCGTCGGGGCTGATGAAGGCGAACCAGGCCAGGCCCGCGGCCGCCAGCAGCGCGCCGGGCACCAGGGAGGCGCGCGGGGAGCGGGCCGCGGTGACGCGGGTCGCGACGACGGTGCCCGCCACCAGGCCCGCCGAGCAGGGCAGGAACGCGGCGCCGGTCGCCGCAGCGCCCAGGCCCAGGACCTGCTGCAGGTAGAGGGAGACGAGGTAGAAGGCGGTGAACTGCCCGGCCGCGGCCAGGAACACCAGCAGGTTGGCCCCGGCGACCCAGCGGCTGCGCAGCAGGCCGAGCCGCAGCAGGGGCGCGGACGCCCTGGATTCGACGAGGACGAAGGCGGCCAGGAGAACGGCGGCGGCGGCGAGGGTCGCCACCGTGGCCGGGGAGGCCCACCCCCGGGCGTCGGTACGGACGACACCGAACACCAGCAGCCCGACTCCGCCGGTCGCCAGGACGGCGCCGGGCACGTCCAGCCGTTCGCGCCGGCCGGGCCGTGCTCCGGCGGGTACGCCCGCCAGGACCAGGGCGAGAGCGGCGGCCACGATGGGCAGGTTGACCAGCATCACCCAACGCCAGCCCGCGCACTCGGTGAGCAGTCCGCCCGCCAGCACGCCCAGCGCTCCCCCGGCGGCGTTGACCGCGCTCCACACCCCGAGCGCACGGACCCGCCGGGGGCCTTCGGGGAAGGTGCACGGACCCGCCGGGGGCCTTCGGGGAAGGTGGTGGTGAGCAGCGCGAGCGCGGCCGGCGCGGCCGCGGCGGCGCCCAGCCCCTGGCCGGCGCGGGCGGCGACCAGCTGCCAGGGCTCGCGGGCCAGGCCGCCCGCCAGGGAGCAGAGCCCGAAGACGGCCAGGCCGACCAGGAGCAGCCGCCGTCGGCCGTAGAGGTCGCAGGCGCGGCCGCCCAGCAGCAGGAGCCCGCCGAAGGTGAGCGCGTAGACGTGCACGACCCAGGACAGGTCGAGCGCCGAGAAGCCCAGCGCGGTGCGGATCGCGGGCAGGGCGACATTGACCACCGACATGTCCAGGGCGAAGACGAACTGGGCGACGCAAGCCGCCGCCAGCACCGCTCCCGGGCGCCCTCGTAAGTTTTTATACATGTAAGGAAATTAGCGCGGGCGGCCACCGTTGTCGACTCCTCGGGTCGTCGGCGCCTCGGGTCGCCGGCGCCCTCGGGACTGTCAGCGCCTCGAAACTGGCATTGCCCCGGGGCTGTCGGCGCCTCGGGGATGATGGGGGGCATGCCACAACCGCCCGCACCGCGCAGATCCCCCGGCCGCCCTCCCCGCATCTCCCGCGAGGAGGTCATCGGGACGGCCCGTCGGATCGTCACCGAGGAGGGCGTGCACCGGCTGACCATGCGTCGGCTGGCCACGGAGGTCGGCAGTACGCCGATGGCGCTCTACCACCACGTCCGCAACAAGGAGGAGCTGCTCGTCCTGCTCCTCGACGACTACGCCTCACGGACGCTGCGCCGGACCGAACTGCCCGCCCCGCCCCGCGAGCGGATCGTCGCGGCCGCCACCACGATCCACGAGGCGCTCGCCGCCTGCCCCTGGATCGTAGAGGTGCTGACCGCCGACGACCTGATGTCCGCGTCCGCGCTCTGGTTCGTCGAGCAGATCGTCGACGGCCTGGTCGCCTGCGGACTCTCCCCCGAGCAGGCCGTGCACGGATACCGTGCGATCTGGTACTACACCGCCGGAGAGATCGTGGTCCGGGCGACGGCGGCCCGGCGGCGCGCGGACGACGACCGAACGACCTACCGCGAGCGGGTCTTCGCCGAGCTCGACCCGGACGAGCTCCCCCGCCTGGCACAGGTCGCCGGCCGCTGGGCGCCGCTGACCGCGGAGGACACCTACGCGGACGGGCTCCGTGCCCTGATCGACGGCCTCACCGCCACCCGCTGACGGGCCGCTGCAGGACGCCCGCTCGCCCGACCGACCGACCGCCGGACGCCCGCTACCCGCGCCCCGAGATCGCGTCCGCCAGGCGGGCGAGCGGGGAGGTGGTGGGGCGGCCGGTGGACTCCTGGTGGTCGGCGGCGTGGTAGGCCGCGTAGAGGGCGTGGACGCCGAGCCAGCGCAGCGGTTCGGGTTCCCAGCGGCGGACGGTGTGGCCGACCCAGGGCAGGCGGGTGAGTCCGGTGTCGTGGCCGAGGACGAGGTCGCGCAGGGTGCGGCCGGCCAGGTTGGCGGTGGTGACGCCGCTGCCGACGTAGCCGCCGGCCCAGCCGAGGCCGGTGGCGCGGTCGAGCTCGACGGTGGCGCACCAGTCGCGGGGGACGCCGAGCACGCCGGCCCAGGCGTGGTCGATCCGGGCGTCGGCGGCGGCGGGGAAGAAGCTGTCGAGGATCGCGCGGAGCTGGCGGACGGTGGCCGGCTGGGTGGTGCCGTCGGAGTCGGTTCGCGAGCCGTAGCGGTAGGGGACGCCGCGCCCGCCGAGGGCGATCCGGTCGTCGGCGGTGCGCTGGGCGTACATGTAGGCGTGGGCGAAGTCCCCGAGGACCTCGCGCCCCTCCCAGCCGGCCGCGGCCCAGAAGGAGGGCGGCAGCGGTTCGGTGGCGATCATCGCGGAGTTCATCGGCAGCCAGGTGCGCCGTTCGCCGCTCAGCCCGGCGGTGAAACCCTCGGTGGCACGCAGCACGTGGTCGGCGGTCACGGTGCCGTACGGGGTGACGGCCCGGGCGCGGCGGCCCGGTCCGGCGGGGCGGACGGCCGTGACCGGGGTCTCTTCGTGGATGCGTACGCCGAGTGCCCCGACCACCCGGGCGAGGCCGCGGGCCAGTTCGGCGGGCTGGATGCGCGCGCCGTACGGCGTCCAGGTGCCGCCGAGCGCGCCGGCGACACGGATCCGGCCGGCGGTCTCGCGGCCGGTCAGCAGGTGGATGCGGTCCGGACCGTAGGCGGCCTCGGCCGCGGCGAAGGCCTGGAGCCGGGCGAGCTGGGCGGGGGTGCGGGCGACTTCCAGGACGCCGCCACGGACGATGTCCGCCTCGATGCCCTCGGCGGCGGCGGTGTCGGCCACCTCGCCGACCGCGGCGTCCATCGCGCGCTGCATCGCGGCGGCCGGCCCGGGCCCGTACCGGCGGGCGAAGGCGGACCGCCCGGCGAAGCCGTTGTAGAGCCAGCCTCCGTTGCGCCCCGAAGCGCCGTACCCGCAGAAGCGCTGTTCGAGCAGGGTGATCCGCAGCCCGGGCTCGGCCTTCTTCAGGTAGTACGCCGCCCAGAGCCCGGTGTACCCGCCGCCGACGATGCACACGTCGGCGTCCGCGTCGCCCGGCAGCGCCGGCCGGGGTTCGGGCAGGCCGCTGCGCGCGTACCAGAAGGAGACGCCGCCGTTGACGGCCGGGGTGTCGTCGCCGTTGCGGGCCACGGGAACCTGCTTTCGCTCGGTGATCTGCGGGGACGCTACGCCGCGTCCTCCCGTGCGGACCACCACCACGCTGCCAGGATCCGGCCGCCGCGCCCTGCACCCTGTCAGGCTTCCCGGGCGGGTTCGCCGTCCCGCGCCTCGGCACGCCGACGCGGACGCCGGACGGCGGTTCGCCTGGCACCGGCCCCGGGGCCTCCCAGGTCTCCGGTGCCGGGGCGGCGCCGGGCCCGGGCGGGTACCCGCTCCCCGCGACCGCCGGGAGGGGCTGCGAGGGACGGCGCCCCGAGGACGGCCGGGTCACCGTTGCCCGGCCGCCCCCGGGTGGCCGCTCCTGGGGCGGCGGCGGGCGCCGGCCGCCCGGCCGGTCCCGCCTAGCCGATCGTCGAGCCCTCGACGGGTGCGGCGAGCGGGATGGTCTCGCCGGCGAAACCGGTTTTGACGAACTGCCAGGTGAGGCCGGTGATCACGCCCTTGTCGAGCGGCGCGAGCCGGGCGAAGGCGGGCTGACTGAGGTCGATGTGGGTGGAGTCGCAGGACGGACACTGGTCCTTGACGGGCACGGTGACGGTCTTGCCCTGGTAGGTCACCTTGACCGAAATGCCCTTGCAGACAGGGTCGTTGTTCGGGTTGGCGGTGGTCCACCAGGTGTGCGAGACGGCCACCAGCAGCTGGGTGGCGGCGTTGATCCGGGTGCCGCAGGCGCCGTAGCCGGCGTCGTTGTAGTAGGTGGCCTTGCCGTTCATCGGCTTGTTGATCGGGATCGCGGCACTGGCCGAGCCTGCGGTCAGTGCGATCAGCGCGGCGGCGGCGAGCGGCGCGCCGGCCAGGATCCGGGCACTCCTGATGTTGGCGATTCGCATGGTTCCCCTCCGGTTCTTGGTGCGGACGGCATACCGAGCACGGGCGGGGCCGGGGCCTCCCTCACACTCGCCGGATCAGGCCAAGTCGGCGGCGAAGCAGAGGAGTTCGAGCACGTCCGACCCTCCCGGAAAGGGACGCTATGCCGGGCCGGCCGACGAGGTCCAGACCTTTGATGTGTTGTCATGAACACAAGGCAAGATGCTTTACGAACGCGGCCGAAGGCGGGACGATACGTGACCGCAGCACGGGGTGGCGTTGTCAGGGCACGGTCCGCGCCCCAGGAGGCCCCGTGCACCCCACGCTTCGCAGCGCTCTCACCGCCGCGCTCCTCGGCGCCGCCGTGCTGGCCGGCGTCACCCCCGCCGCGACCACCGCCGCACCCCGGGAGGTCAACCAGGGGTACAGCATCCCGGTCGGCGGGGTGACCGACCTCGGCGCGCTGCCCGTCCTCGGCAGCCTCGGACTGGACTTCGCCCGCCTGCTCGGCACATGAGGCGCCCCCACGCGGGCGCCACTCCGCCCCGGCTCCACCCTCCCCGACTCCGCCCGCCACGACTCCGCCACCCCACCGGAGCGGCGGCCGCTGACGGCGTCAGACCTGGCCGAGCGCGAACAGGGCGCCGGAGAGCGGGTGTTCGGCGGTCCGGGCGGTGGTGATGTAGAGCGTGCGCAGGTCCGGGCCTCCGAACGCACAGCTGGTCACGCGCGGCACCGGGAGCTCCACGGTGGCGAGCAGGTGTCCCTCCGGCGAGAGGCAGTGGACGGCGGCGCCGTCCCAGAACGCCACCCAGAGGTTCCCGGCCGCGTCGAGGGTCATGCCGTCGGGCAGGCCCGGCAGGTGGGAGACGTCCAGCGAACGGATCCGGCGGCCGACCGGGCCGTGCTCGGGGTACTCGTAGAGGTCGATCCGGCGGGTCGGGGTGTCGATGTGCCAGAGCCGGTCCGGCTCCGGCCAGGCCAGGCCGTTGGGGACGGACAGCCCGTCCAGGACAGGCCGCGCGACACCGTCGTCCTCCAACCGGTAGAGCGGGCCGGGCTGCCAGGGCTCGGCCCGCTGCATGGTGCCGGCGACCGGGCGGCCGTACGGGTCACAGGCGCCGTCGTTCATCCGGCGCTCCGGCCGGTCGGCCTCGACCGGGGCGAGCAGCTCGGTGCGCCCGGTGGCCGGGTCCAGCAGCTCGAAGCCGCGTTCGGTGGCCAGCACCGGCCGGCCGTCCGGGCGGAACATCAACGCGCCGGGGGTGACGGCGAGTTCGGTGACGCCGACACGGCCGCTCGACGCGTCCAGGGTGAGGACGCGGCGGTCGCGGATTCCGATCCAGTGGAGGCGGCCCTGGGAGGCGTCCCAGCGCGGGCCCTCGCCGAGGGCGAGTCGCGGGGTCTCGGCAACGGGTTCGGCACGCATCGGGCTTCTCCTCGGGGATGTCAACGGGATCTCAAGGCAGCAGGGCCTCGGGCAGCAGGGCCGCGCTCGGCTCCGGGTCGGTCCAGACGTGCCGGTGACGCTCCACCGGGACGATCCCGGCGCAACGGCGTTGCACCGCACCCTACGTGGTTCCGCTCGAACGGCGGCGGTGCGGGTGAGCGCCGGCCGCGCGGCCTTGGTGACGCCGGACCCCGGCGCCATCGCGCACCTCGCCTCCCCACACGCGTTCGGCACCGTGCCGGGGTTCGCCGCCTTCGCGGGCGTGCAGCAGTTCCAGGCTCGGTACCGTCCTCCTCGCCCGGGCCCAGGGCGTGCCCGGCAGCGCCGCGGAGCGTCTCCGGGGTTTCTTCCGCTCCGAGAGTCAGTAACTCCGACAGGCCCGTTACAAGGCCGATCGGCACCGCGAAGCTCTCCCGCCATCGTCCGGCCATCGGCCGCAACAGGGCCGCCACACTGCGGCAACACCCCTGCTCAGCAGGCAAGATGGCGATTGACAGCGGGCGTCGGCGTTCAGCACGATGAGCGCCGAGCCCACTCGCAGCACGCCGGAAGGAGGGCCGATGACCACCGTTCGCCACGTCCCGTGCCCTGCCTGTCCCCGCCCTGCCGCGGCCGTCGCCGCAGCCTCTGTTGTCGCTGAAACGCTCACCTGCTGAACGGCTGAACCTCCGAAGCCCCAACCTCTGAGTCCCTCACGGCCCGGCCGGCCGGCCTGGCTCGCCGGACGGGCTCCGTCCATGGCGCGGCGCCGAGCCCTCACGTCCAGCGCCATCCGTTCTCCCCGCGAAGCCGCGAACCCACGAGCCGCTGCACCGCGCACTCCGTGCACGCCGGCGCCCTGCCCCACTCCCCACGGCCTGCACGCGCCCCCTGCCCTTTCACCTGTCCCGCCCCACCCGAAGTCACACGAATCCACGCGATATTCCACGACATCACGCGAAAGCCGAGGTACCGCCATGACAGTCCGTCGCCTACCTCTCCACCCACCCCACCTTCGCGGCGGCCCACACACGCCCACCGCACACCCCGCCGCACACCCCGCCGCACACCCGGCCGCTCCGCAGCCGCTCACCCGGCCGGCCCCCGCCCCCGGGGCCGGCCGGGTTAGGCTCGTCCCGTCCGCACGGCACACACTCAGGGGGGACCTGTGATCGGCGAACTGCTGCCCGAGACCGTCGTGGTGGAGGTCGCGTACGACGACCCGCCGCAGGCCCGGCTCGAACCGGAGGAAGAGGCCGTCATCGCCCGCGCCGTCGACTCCCGGCGGCGCGAGTTCACCACCGTCCGCCACTGTGCCCGTCTCGCCCTGGGCCGCCTCGGCTTCCCCTACCGCGCCCTCGTCCCCGGCCTGCGCGGCGCCCCCGGCTGGCCCGACGGCGTGGTCGGCAGCCTCACCCACTGCGCCGGGTTCCGCGGCGCCGCCGTCGCCCGCGCGGGCGACGTCGTCTCCCTCGGCATCGACGCCGAGCCCGCCCTCCCCCTCCCCGAGGGCGTCTTCGAGGCCATCGCCCTCCCCGCCGAGCAGAAGCGCATCGCCGAGCTGCTCGCCGAGCACCCCGACACCCCGTGGGACCGGATCCTGTTCAGCGCCAAGGAGTCCGTCTACAAGACCTGGTTCCCGCTCACCCACCTCTTCCTCGACTTCAGCGAGGCCGACCTCACGCTCGGCACCGACGGCACCTTCCACGCCGAACTCCTCGTCCCCGGCCCGGTGGTCGACGGCCGGCGCCTCGGCTCCTTCACCGGCCGGTGGACCGTGCGCAACGGCCTCCTCGCCACCGCGATCACCGTCCTGCCGTGACCGTCACCTACGTCGTCGACGGCACCCGGATCACCACGCTGGAGGACTTCTGGGCCGAGGCCGGCCGCTCCATCGGCTGCGGCGGCTACTTCGGCCGCAACCTCGACGCCTTCGCCGACTGCCTCCGCGGCGGCTTCGGCACCCCCGACGACGGCGACTACGTGATCGAGTGGCGTGACCACGAGACCTCCCGCCACCACCTCTCCTACCCCGAGACGGCCCGTCAGCTGGAACTGACGCTCGCCCGCTGCCACCCCGGCAACCGCGACCGGGTGGCCGCCCGCCTCGCCGAGGCCCGGGCCGGCCGGGGCCCGACCGTCTTCGACTGGCTGGTCGAGATCATCGAGGACGAACTCCCCGGCGGGCTGCGGCTGCGCTGACCCGGCGGTCCGACGAACGGGGGCCGGCCGGCCGATGCCGTGCCGCCCTCCGTCAGTACGGGCACGTCCTCCGCCGGCGTCGCCCGTCGCCCGCCGTTACCGGTCTTCGACCCGGCTCCGCCCTTTACCTCGGCAAGACCGGAGATGGCCGTTTCCGATCGATTTGTGCCTTCCTCGCGACAGTGTCGTAACAGGCGTGCTCGGGCGGCCGGACCGCCTCCGAGCTGCGGCTATGCTGTGCGGCGGCCTTGACGGGCCGTGAGTGAAACGGGGGCAGGACAATGACCGACAGCACAGGAACGGGCTTCACCGCCCACCCGGAGAAGCTGGACTCGGCGGCGGGCAAGCTGACCACCGCGGGCAACGACGTGGGGACGATCCGCGACACCCTGGGCCGGCTGAGCATGTCCGGCGAGGACACCTTCGGGCCGTACGGCGCACCGGAGGCGGCGAAGGCCTTCTGGTCGGCCTGGCAGGACGAGCTGGGCGTCAACACCGACGCGCTGCACGACCTCGGCGACAAGGTCGGCAAGACCGCCGCCAACTACGCGGGCGTGGACGGCAAGATCTCCCAGCACCTCCAGGCGCGGTGACCGGTGCCCGACCACGACGCACATCCGCTGGGCATCGACCCGGGCAGCCACCGGGCCCAGGTCGAGCGCCTCAAGAAGACCATCGACGAGTCGCACGGCATGTGGGGCGCCGGCGACCTCAAGTACGCCGTGCACGACGCCCTGCAGCTCGACGCGCCGAAGGGGGACCCGGGGAAGCTGGGCGAACTGGCCGCCGCCTACCACAACGCGGGCAGTCAGCTCGACCAGGTCCAGCTCGAGGTCGCCCGGACCGCGTCCGAGCGGCTCCCGGAGGCCTGGACCGGCCAGGTCGGCGAGAAGGCCGTCGAGGTCGTCAAGGCGTCCGCCGACGACCTGCAGCGCTGCCGCGAGACCCTGGCCAAGGGGCACGACCAGCTCAAGGCGCTCGCCGGCTCCCTCGGCGAGGCGCAGTCGCTGCACGGCCAGGGCGACGCCCCGCTGCGGGAGGCGCTCGGGCTGCTGCACGACATCACCGTCGGCGGCGCACCCGACCCGGTGCACTGGGACGACGACAAGATGCACTCGGCCCACGCCAAGGCCAAGGACGGCATCAAGTCGATGTTCGACGCGGCAGTGAAGGCCGAGGACGCCGGCCGGGCCGCGGCCCGCGAACTGAACGGGCTGGCGGGCAAGGCGCTGGCCGGCAAGTTCAAGAACAAGGGGCTCGGCGCGGCCGACAAACTGGTCCTCGTCGACGCCTCCCTCCTGGGCAGCGACAGGGCCGGTGCGATCCTCACCGCCAACGACGTGACCCGGGCCGGCCAGTTCATGGACAGGATGAGCGACGCCGACCGGGCCCGCTTCGACGAGCTGCTGGCCGGCGCGAAGTCCCCGGAGGAGCGCGCCTACCTGATGAAGGCGCTGGCCGCCGGGCACAGTTACGACGAGGTCAAGGCCTTCGGGGCGCAGATCCACGAGCACGGCGACGACCCGAACTGGCTGGCTCAGCGGATCTCCCCGGTGCAGCTCACCTCCCTCTCGTCCGACACGAACGGCACCGGCTACGGGGGCGTCGGCTGGGGTCAGGGCCAGCACCCGACCTGCGTCGCCGCCTCGACCGTCACGGCCCGGGCGATGGTCGACCCGATGTTCGCCTTCCAGCTCACCACCGGCGGCCACCCCGGCGATCCGAAGTTCGACAACGGCCAGGCAGCGAAGGACCGTTGGGACAAGGAGACGAACCGGGTCTACGACGAGCGCAGCTGGTGGGGCAGCTGGCAGGACGGCATGTCCGACGGCGACTCCAAGGACGTCGCCAACGACGAGATCGGCAAGCACACCGGCGCGAGCTACCGCACCGTGGACCTGGAGGGCGCCGAGCAGCGCCGCGACGTGCTCGCCAAGGTCGAGGAGGCGGTGGACCAGGGCAAGCCGGTGCCGGTCGGCGTCAAGGAGGACACCTGGTTCCGTCCCGACGGCCACCAGATGATGATCATCGCGCACCGCGGCGACCAGCTGGAGATCTACAACCCCTGGGGTTACACCGTCTGGGTCAGCGAGAGCGACTTCGTCAACAACCGCATGGAGGGCGCCGCCGCCGGTGGCGGAATGCCCGTCGCCGACCACGTCCAGCTCCCCAAGTGAGGCCGCTGTGAGCACTCCGCAGTCCATGAGCGACAGCCAGCTGGCCGCGCTCGACATCGAGATCCTGCTGCGCTTCGGCCTGCCGTCGGAGGGGGCGCACCGCTCGGCCCTGTTCGGGGACGGCGCGGTGGCCGCCGCCATCGCCGCCGACCGGCTGGGCGTGCTGCCGCGTGCGCTCGTCTTCCTCGGCGAAGTGGTCAAGGCGGGCGGCACCCGCTACGCGGCCGGTCTGCCCGAACCGCTGCCGGGCCCGGCAGCGGCCGTGGCCCGGGGGTGGCTGGAGGCGGCCGCGATGGTCGTCCAGGACCCCTCGGGGGACTTGCTGGTCGCCCGCTGGCTGGACGCGGTCGCCGCCGTCCTCGCCCTGCGGGTGACCAACCGGGAGGCGACGTCATGACGCGACGCCGGATTCTGCTGACGGTGGCCGGCGCACTGGTCATCGTGGTCGCGGCGGGAGCGGTGGGAGTCCACCTGCTGACCCGGGGCAAGCTCGACCACGGCAAGGTGTTCACCGCGGCGTCGGGACAGCTCACCGTCAAGCCGGGGCAGCTGTTCTCGATCGAGGTCGACGCGCACCCGTCCTGGGGAGACGAGTGGACGGTGGCCCTGCCGCGCCCCGACACGGCCACGGTTCAGGTGTCGGACGAGGAGTACGTCGCCAACCTCCACCTCCTCGGCAGGTCCGGCGGCGTGTTCGGTTCGGGCGGCCGCCACTTCTTCGTCTTCCGCGCCATGGGCCCCGGCCGGACGGAGATCGCCCTGCACAACCTTTACGCGGGCGGGGTGATCGCGCCGCCGGCCGACATGGCGCCCGAACAGGTCGACCGCCGCTTCACCGTGGACGTGCGGGCGTAGGGCGGGGCCTTCGGACGGACGCGCTGTGGGGGCGGGCCCCTACGGCGCGTCCGTCTGCTCAGCCCAGCACGTCCGAGAGCCGGACGAAGCGCCTGCCGTCGGCCAGCAGCGCCGGGAGGGCGGCGGCGAAGCCGGGGGCGGTGCCGCCGGCGGGGTGGTTCATGTGGGCGATGACGATGCCGCCGGGCGGGGTGGCCGCGACCTCCTGGCGGACCTGGCTCCCGGTGAAGGTGGCGCCGCCGTCGGCGTTGACGGTGAAACCGGCAATGCGCTGTCCGACGTCGGCGGCGATGCGGGCGGCCACGTCGTCGTAGTGGGCGGTGCCCGAGCGGAAGAAGCGGGGCGGGTGGCCGAGCAGGGCGGCGAGCTTCTCCCTGTTCCCGGCGACCTCGTCGTACGCGTCGGCCGCGTCGCCGGTGCCGGCGATGCCGTAGGCGGAGCGGCCGGTGACGGAGAGGGGGCGGTGGAGCGTGCCGTGGTTGGCGATCTCGAACAGCGGGTCGCCGGCGAGGCTCCCGAACTCGGCGGGGTTGGCGTCGATCCAGCGGGCGTTGAGGAAGAGGGTGGCGGGGACGTCGTGGCTGCGGAGGAGCTCGATGAGGTCGGCGTCGTAGCCGGAGCCGCCGGGCCCGCCGCAGGCGTCGAAGGTGAGTGCGGTGGCCTGCTCGCCGTCGGGCAGTGCGGTGATCACACCGGACACCTCCAGGCCCCAGTCGGCCGGCTCGACGGCCCCGTACCGGTCCACCGCCACGGCCCGGGTGAAGGCGGGACCAGCGGGCGCAGCCGGCGCGGCCTGCGCGACCTGCGTCACCGGTGCGGACGGCGCGGCGGAGACGACCGGTGCAGCCGGCTCCGGGGTGGCCGGCGCCGTCGGCGCGGACGGCTCCGGGGTGGCGGGAGCAGCCCCGGCCGGCACCGCCGCCATCACCCGTTCGGCGGGCCTTGCAGTCGCCTGACACCCCGCCAGTGCGCTCCCGGCCGCAACGATCAGCAGTGTCCGCCGACTCAGCGACATGCCCGCCTCCACATATATCCGACATTCCGCTCATCTGTTTCTATGAACCGATCGATCGTCACCCGCCGCAACCCCACCCGGCCGTCCCGGCACCCGCCGCCTCGGGCGCCCCGCCGGCCCGGCCACCGTCGGTTGCGGCGCCCGTCCATTCCGGCACCCGTCCGGTCCGGCACCCCGCACAGGGAGTCCCCGATGCCCGCCACCCCCGCCACCCCCGTCCCCCTGCTCACCGGCCTCGCGCTCGGCGAGTCCCCCCGCTGGCACGACGGCCGGCTCTGGGTCTGCGACTGGGGCGCTCAGGAGCTGCTCACCGTCGACGGGGACGGCGCCGCCACCGTGGCCGCCCGCATCCCCTCGTTCCCGTTCTGCATCGACTGGCTGCCCGCACCCGACGGCCGCCTGCTCGTCGTGGCCGGCAGCGACCGGCAGCTGCTGCGCCGCGAGGCGGACGGCGCGCTCACCGCGTACGCGGACCTGCGGGCGGTCTGCGACCGGCCGTGGAACGAGGTGGCCGTGGACGGGCGCGGCAACGCGTACGTCAACTGCATCGGGTTCGACCTGATGGGCGGCGAGGACGCAGGGCCGGGGCTGCTCGCGCTGGTCACCCCGGACGGGGCCGTCCGGCAGGTGGCCGGGGACCTCGCCTTCCCCAACGGGATCGCCGTCACCCCGGACGGCTCGACGCTGATCGTCGCCGAGTCGTACGCGGGCCGGCTCACCGCGTTCACCGTCGCGCCGGACGGCGGCCTGACCGACCGGCGGGTCTGGGCGGCGGTCGAGGGTTCGGCCCCGGACGGGATCGCCCTGGACGCGGAGGGCGCGCTCTGGTTCGCGGACGTGCCGAACCGCTGCTGCGTCCGGGTGCGCGAGGGCGGCGAGGTGGTGCAGCGGGTCACGCTCGACCGGGGGTGCTTCTCGTGCGCGCTGGGCGGCCCGGACGGTCGGACGCTCTACCTGACCGCCGCCGAGTGGCCGCCGCCGGAGGGCGCCCGGACCGGGCAGGTGCTGGCCGTGCCGGTGGACGTCCCGGGTGCGGGCGGTCCGGGTGCGGGCGGTCCGGGGCTCCTTCACTGACCCGCCGTACGCACGTGGGGCCCGGCTCACCGCGGGTTCACCGGCGCGGGTAGGGAGGCGGGCGAGCCGGCGGGGAGTCCGCCCGCCGCCGCTGCCCGAGACCGGAGGCCCCGATGACCGACCGCGACGACCCGCAGCCCGACCGGCAGCACGCTCTGCCCGGCCGCCGGCAGCCCCTCCTCGACCGCCGCGACCTCCTCAGGACCGGCCTGGCCGGCGGCGCCGTCACCGCCCTCGGCCTCGCGGTCACCGCCGCCTCCGCCCAGGCGGCGGACGCGGCGGGGACGCCACCCGACCGGACGATCACCCTCACCGGCCATCTCCCCACCGGCGCACCCGACTTCGTCTACCTGCCCTTCGACGTCCCCTCCGGCGTACGGGAGATCGCCGTCTCCTACGGCTACGACAAGCCGCCCGTCCCCGCCGGCACCCCGGGCAACTCCTGCGACATCGGCCTCTTCGACGAACGCGGCACCGACCTCGGCGGCCGCGGGTTCCGCGGCTGGTCGGGCGGGTTCCGTACCGAGTTCACGGTCGCCCGCGACCAGGCGACGCCCGGCTACCTCCCGGGCCCGATCCGCCCGGGGACGTGGAACGTCGTACTCGGCCCCTACCAGGTGGCCCCGCAGGGCCTCGACTACCACGTGGCGATCACGCTCCGGTTCGGCGTGCCGGGGCCGGAGTTCACCCCGTCATACCCGCCCGAGCGGGCCCGGGGGCGCGGGCGCGCCTGGTACCGGGGCGACTGCCACCTGCACACCGTGCACTCCGACGGGCGCCGGCTGCCGGCCGAGGTGGCGGCGGGCGCACGGGCAGCCGGGCTGGACTTCATCGTGTCGACGGACCACAACACCACCTCGTCGCACGGTGTCTGGGGCCCGCTCGCCGGACCGGACCTGCTGATCGTGACCGGCGAGGAGGTCACCACCCGCAACGGCCACTGGCTGGCACTCGGGCTGCGCCCGGGCCAGTTCGTCGACTGGCGGTACCGCTCGCGCGACGAGGCGTTCCCCCGCCTCGCCCGGCAGGTCCGCCGCCAGGGCGGCCTGGTGGTGCCCGCGCACCCGTACTGCCCCTACGTCGCCTGCCAGTGGAAGTTCGGCTACCAGGACGCCGACGCGGTGGAGGTCTGGAACGGCCCCTGGACGTACGACGACGAGTCGGCCGTCGACACCTGGGACGCGGGGCTCGCCGTCGCCATGCGGGAAGGGCGCTCGTGGCTGCCGGCCGTCGGCAACAGCGACGCCCACAGCGCCCCGCAGGTCATAGGCTCCCCGCACACCGTCGTCCGGGCGGAGGACCTCACCCGCGACGCCGTCCTCGACGGCCTCCGCTCCGGGCGCAGCTGGATAGCCGAATCGGCCACCGTCCAGCTGGAGTTCACCGCCACCGGACACGGCCGCCAGGCCGGCATCGGCGAGCAGCTCACCGGCCCCGCGGACGCCCCGGTGGACGTACGCCTCACCGTCTCCGGCGTCCCGGGCGGCACCGTCCGGTTCCTCACCGACGAGGGTCAGCTGCACCAGGAGTCGCTGCCCGCCGACGGCACTGGCACCGTGGTCTGGCGGACGACGGCCTCGCTCGCCGCCTTCGTCCGGGCCGAGGTCCGCCGCCCGAAGGCCGACGGCACCCCGGGGAGGGGCAATGCGACGGGACCCGACCTGCCGTGGGGCCCGATGGCGGCGCTGACCAATCCGATCGTGCTGCGGCCGGCGGCCCCGCCGCAGGAGCAGTCCGCGGAGCAGCCGGCAGAGCCGTCGGCGGACCGGTCCCCGGAGCAGTCCGCGGACCGGTAGGGGGGAGGACTCGGGGTACCGCCGTGGACTAGGTTGATCTCCGACAGCAGTCAGTCGTAGGGGCGGGGCACCCGGCTGTCCGTACCCGGGTCCGACCCGCCCCGGCACCCCGTCCGCCCCCGGCCCGCGAAGGGATCAGCAGCCGTGAACCGTACGACCGTAGGTGGGCCGGAGATCGGGGGCGGCCGGGGCGCCGGCGGCGTGATCGTGCTGGCCGACCCGGCCGGGGCCGGGAGCGGCACGGTCGCGCCCCTGCTGGCGGACGCCCTCCACCCGAGCGTGCACCTGCGGGCGGACGACTTCCAGCGGGCGGTCCGGCAGGGCTACGTCCCGGCGCACCTGCCGGAGGCGCGGCGGCAGAACACGACGGCTCTGGCCGCCACGGCGCAGGCCGCCTTCGCGTTCGCCACCGGCGGGTACCAGGTGGTGGTGGAGGCGGCGGTGGAACCGGCGGCACTGGACGCCTTCCGCCGTGAGAGCCGCACCACCGGGGCGGCCCTGCACTACGTGGTGCTGCGGCCGGCGGGTGCGCCGGCCGAACCGGGCACGCCGGACCGGCACGCGGTGGACGCCGAGCCGGTCGCACCGGAGGCGGCGGCCGGGGCCGTCCTTGCCCGCCTGGCGCAGGGAGCGTTCCTGCTGGGGTGGTGAGGGCTCGGCGGTGAGGCCTCCATGGTGAGACCGCGACGTGGTGAGACCGCGGCGGTGAGGCCGGGTAAGCGAGGGCTCCGGCGGCCGCCCTCCCACAAGGGCGGTCGCCGGAGCGTCCCGGTCCCGCTGCCGCCGGGGCGCGGAAGCCGGATGGACCGGGAGGGGCCGGAGACCGGAGGCCCCGGCGGGCGGTCCGCCCCGGAGGGTGGTCCGCCCGCCCGGACGGCTGAACCGGCGCCCGCACGGGGGGTCGGGCGCCGGTAGCAGTGCCGCCACCCCGTACTACGGACGGGAGCGTCCTCTCGGTTCACCGGTTCGGCAGCCCGTCACCCGGGCTGTCTTCCGGCTGGCCCCCCGCACCGCTCTGAGGCCGCTCCCCCACGGGCCCGGGCCACGTCTCCCCGGTCCACGGCGGGGCGCCGGTGCCCGGTCCGGACCCCGGCCGGGTGGCCGGTCGGTGAACTGACCTGCGCCGACGCTCCGTAGAGCCGGGTAACGAGCGTGCACCGCAGACCGCGCCGAAGGAGACACCGTGAGGAACGCCGCCACCGCACCGCCCCTCGAACCTTTCGGCGCCCGAGTCCTGCCGTCATCGCCGTCGCTGCCACTCCACCACGCTCCCCACCCGAGCCCCCTCTCCGCCCCGGCCCCCGCACCCGCCCACGCACCTGCACCTGCACCTGCACCGGCCCACGCGCCGCGGCGCAGTGTGCTGGAGCGGCTGCGCAGCGGCGAACGCCAGGGCCGGGAGCAGCTGCGGCTCATCCGGTCCCCGCTGCAAGGGAGTTGGCGGATCGCCGTGCTGGGCGCCAAGGGTGGCGCCGGCAAGACCTCCGTGGTGCTCGCCCTGGGGGCGATGCTCGCGGCCGAGCGTGGCGAGCCCGTCGTGGCGGTCGACTCGGGCTCGCACTCCGGCTCGCTGGCCCGCCGCGTCCGGCACCGCACGACGGCGGGGATCACCGGCCTCGCGGCGGCCCGCCACCTCGTCGACCTCGACCGGTACGTCTCGCCGACACCGAGCGGCCTCGCGGTGCTCGCCGGACCGGACCGCCCGGGCACACTCTCCGACGCCGGCTACCGCGCCGCCCTGGAGCTGCTCGCGCAGCGGTACCCGATCGCGCTCACCGACTCCGGCACCGGCCTGCTGGAGGCCCCGATGCACGGAGTCCTCGACCTGGCCGACCAGTTGATCCTTGCCACCACGCCTGGCGTGGACGGCGCCGGCAGCGCGGCCGCAACCCTCGACTGGCTGCACGCCCACGGCTACGGGGAGTTGGCCGAGCGCTCGATCACCGTGGTCTCGGCGGTACGCGGGACCACCCGGCCGGTCGACCCCGCCGACCTGCGGGCGTACTTCGGCGCACGCTGCCGGGGCGTGGTGGAGCTGCCGTTCGACGACCACCTGGCGGCAGGCGCCGAGTTCGACCCCTGCCGGCTCGGCCACCGCACCGGCGCGGCCGTACGCGAGCTGGCCGCCCTGGTCGGCGCCGACCTCTGGCGCGCGGGCCGGCCCACCGTATGGTGAACCACCCTACGATGCACGGCCGTTGGCCTCCCGGGCCGCCGGGCCCCGGGCGGACGTCCGCCCGGGACTCGGCCCGCCGGGGCCTTGGCCTTCCGAGGGTCCGGTCATCCGGCCTCCCGCGCTGCCGGGCCCGGGCTGACGGGCCGCCCAGTCTGCCGGGCCCGGGCTGACCGGGAAGGGGCCTCGTTACGCCCCCACCTCACCGTCGATCGACTCGCGCAGGAAGTCGGCGTGCCCGTTGTGCCGGGCGTACTCGTGGATCAGGTGCAGCATCACCAGGCGCAGCGAGACGTCCGCCTCCCACTTCGGCATGTAGCCGGTCACGTCCAGCGACTCCGCCTCCCGCTCGATACGGCGGGCGTGCTCGACCTCCTCCTGCCAGGCGGCGAACGCCTCCGTCCGGTCGGCTCCCCGCGCGTCGTACGCGGCCTGGTAGTCGCGCTCCGGGGACCAGACGAACGGGATCTCCTCCTTGTTGATGACCCGGCGGAACCACGTCCGCTCGACCTCGGCCATGTGCCGGACCAGCCCGAGCAGGGACAACGTGGACGGCGGGCTCGACTGCAGCCGCAGCTGGTCGTCGGTCAGCCCGTCGCACTTCATCGCCAGCGTCGCCCGGTGGTAGTCCAGGAAGGCGCGCAGCATCTCGCGCTCGTCCCCGGTCAGCGGTGGCGCGATCCGTTCGGTGGCCATGTCGGTCTCCTGTCCTCCCCGGTGGCGCGGCCCCTTTGGCGCACGCCTCCCGTCCGTTGCCCGCCGACAGCCCGAGAACGTGTCTGCCCATTCCCGCCAAGCGCGCTGATCCGACGGTTTGTCGGACACACCCCCGTACCTGCCGAGCCCCGGTGTCCACACCGTACCGGGGAGCCGGGACGCCCGGCCCGCGGGCGGTGCGCCGCAGGCGGGTGGGAACCCGTGGCCCCGCTCACCGCCCTCCGCCCTCCGCTCTCCGCCGGGCCTGCACCGAGAACCCCGGGAGCCCGCGGGGCCGCCGGGCCGATGACCCGCACACCGTCGGGATGCTCATCGTCCGGTCACACCACCAACCCCCTGACCAGCCCGGTTTCCGCTCGAATCACCCTGGCGTGGTGTTCGGCCACGATCCCGGCTGGGTACGTACTGCGCGCACGCCCGAGGCCCCGGGCGGCGACCCGCGAGGAGACCGAGCAGCCCATGACCCACGACCGCATTCCCGCAACCGTGCGACAGACCTACGGCGCCGGCGATCTCGCCCTGGCGGCGAGCTTCGCCGGCGGCTTCATCAACTTCGGTGACTGGCAGGGGATCGACACCACGTCGCCGACCCCCGAGGACCGGGTGCACAGCCAGGAGCAGTTGTACCGGCGGGTGCTGCGCGCCCTTCCGACGCCGGCCGAGCAGCTGCGGCTGGCCGAGGTGGGCTGCGGGCGCGGGCTGGGTGCGGCGCTGGCGATGCGGGAGTTCCGGTTCGCCGCGGTGACCGGGGTGGACATCCATCCGGACCAGGTCGAGCGCGCCCGGGCCGTCAACGCCAAGGCGCTGGCGACGTTCCCGGACCGGCTGGCCTTCACTCTCGGCGCGGCCGACGAACTGCCGTTCGCGGACGGCTCGCTGGACGGCGTGTACTCCGTCGAGGCGGCCCAGCACTTCCGCGAGCTGACCGGCTTCGCGCACGAGGCGGCCCGGGTGCTGCGGCCCGGCGGGCGGCTGGTGGTGACCACGTTCTTCAGCTCCGGCCCGGAGGTCGCCGAGCGGCTGAGCATCCTGCTCGCCAGCTTCGCCGACGGCCTGGACGTGGCCCATCCGCTCGAGGACTTCACGGCCGACCTCGCCACCGCCGGCTTCGGGAACGTCACCACCGAGTCGATCGGCGCGAACGTCTGGCCCGGCCTCGACCGCTACCTGGAGGACACCGTCCCGCCCGGCCACTGGACGCGCAACTTCCTCACCGCCTGGCGGAGCGGCCTGCTCGACTACCACCTGGTGACCGCCGACCGCGACTGACCACGGCGGGCCTGCTCCGTCACGACGAACCGCCGGACACCTGCCTGCCTGCGGGGCCCGGCCCCGGTCGGAGAGCGGCCCGGCGTCGGCGCCGGGACGCGGCTCCGACCCGGGCCGTGCGGCTCCGCCCCGGCCGGGCGCGCGTCCCGCCGGCCTCAGCCGAGGACGGATTCGATGCGGGCGGCCAGGTTCAGCACGACATCGGAGCGGAGTGACCAGCCGCGGGCGGCGGCGCGGTGGAGGGTGCGCAGGAGGAGGACCGACCCCTGGGGCAGCGGCTCGACCGCCAGCAGCCGTTCGATCGACCAGGTGTGCGAGGTGTCCGGCCCGGCCTCCAGGGGGGTGAGTGCGTTGGCCTCGGCGACCAGCTCCCGGTCCGCGTTCAGGCGGCCGGCGGCCTCGGCGTCGCCCTCGAAGGACGACGGGCCGAAACGCCGCGGCGCGCTCAGGGCGACCCGGGAGGGCAGCGGCCGGCTCAGCGGCACGGCGTAGAGGAGTTGGCCCAGCCCCAGGCTTCGGCGGAGCGCGGCCCGCCCGGCCATGAGCGAGGCGCGAAGCTCGAACGGCCTCGGCGCCTGGGCGTCCACGTAGACGTAGCAGAGTGTCGGTGCGGGCATTCCGCTGAACCGCTCCCGCGGCGGCAGCAGACTGCCGGCCGGGACACCGGTGCTGTCGGGCGGGAGCGTGGCGGCCACCGGCGGCCGGTCGAGGCCGAGTTCACGGCCGAGCGCCAGGGTGAGGTCGGCGGTCACGCGGTCCGGGTCGGCGTCCCGGCCGGTCCAGAGTGCTGCGGGCATGGCGGTCTCCTCGCTTCGGTCGGGTGTGTCAGCCGAGCCCGACGATCTCCCGGCGGACTCGTGCCGCCTCGTCCGGCCGGCCGGCGGCAGCGAGCAGTTCGCCGAGCCGCGTCAGGGCTGCCTGCCGTTCGGCCTGGAACCGTCCCTGGCGCACCTCGGTGAGCCGGCGCCAGAGATCGGCGGCCGTCCGGGCCGGGTCGAGCGCCGCGGCGGGGCCGGCCTGGGCGGCCAGCGCCTCGCGGCTCCGGTCGGCCTCCTGGGCCTGCCGCAGCAGGGTCTGCGAGAGGTCCTCGACCGGGGCCGGCGCGGCGGCCTCCGCCCTGGCGACCCGCCTCCGGCGGACCAGGACGCTGAGCCCTCCGACCAGTGCGATCAGCCCACCGCTGAGGGCGCCCGAAACCAGCTTGTGCATCAGATCGTCCATGGAATCCTCGCTTCTTCGCAGCGTCACAGCTCTGCGCGTTCGTCTGTCGTGTGTTGCTTCGTGCTTCGTACTCAGTGCTCAGTGCTTCGCGCTCGGGGCTTCGTGCTCGGGGCTTCGTGGGGCGGTGGGGCGGCCACGGGGCGTTGGCCATGGACCGTGGACCGGCGGCCTCCGACCGCCGCTCCGCGCGACGACGCGGAGCGGCGGTCGGGCGGAGCGCCTCCGCCCGGGCGGGTCAGCCCGCCGCGGCGAACGCGGCCCCGAGCCGGGGCACGTAGTCCGCGAACGCGGGCGCCCAGCAGCCGTAGTTGTGGCCGCCGTTGCAACCGGGAGCCAGCGACCCCCCGTTGCCGTAGTCGACCAGGGTGCTGGGGAGCCCCAGCCGGTCGAGGCGGGCCTTGACGTTGGTGGAGGCGATCTCGGTGAAGTGGTCGATCGGCCCCTGGTTGCCGGTGTAGAGCGTGATTCCCGCACCGGTGAGCTTGGCCAGGTTGGCCTTGGCGGCGGGATCGACCTCCTTCCAGACGTGGTCCGCATTGAAGACGGGGTACGGCGAGCCGAAGATCGCGTCGCTGTCGACGTAGGGGCCGTAGCCGGTGCACTGTCCGGTGCCGGAGGGGGTGGAGGTGCTCAGCGCGCACCACGTACCCGTGAGGTTGAGTTCGGTGGCCAGGACGGCCCCGCGGATCTCCGCCGTTCCGAAGTCGATGCCACCGGAGAGTGCGGCCACCTGCCCGAACAGGTCGGGGCGGGCCTCCGCGTAGTGCAGCGCGCCGTAGCCGCCCATAGACAGGCCGACGATGCCCCGGTGGCTCCGGTCGGCGAGAGTGCGCAGGTTGGCGTCGATGAAGGGGACCACCTGGTTGAGGTGGAAGGTCTCCCAGTTCGCCGCGCCCAGGGCGGTGTTCTGCATGAGCCAGTCCGTGTACCAGCCCTTCAGGCCCCCGTCCGGGACGACCGTGATCATCGAGTCCGAGTGCAGGGCCGGCGCCGCCGCGGCATCGTCCACGTTGCCGCCACCGCCGTGCAGGAAGTACGCCACCGGCCAGCGCTTGCCGGGCTCGGCGGCGTAGCCGCTGGGCAGGAAGATCCGGATCCTGTGCCGGCCGGACACCTGTCCGGTGGTCACGGTGATCGTGAAGTCGGTGCCGGAGTGGACCTCGGTGGCGCCGGCGACCTGGGTCAGGCCGTAGCCGTCGGCGAAGACCGGAACGCCGGGCGCGTCGGCCTGCGCGTCGGCGTGCGCGGCCGGACCGGTGAAGGCGATCACCGTTGCCGCCAGCGCCGTCGCGGCGGCGGCTGCGGTGGCGCGCATCGCGGCGCGCACGCGCGCACCGGACAGCAGGGATGTCATGAGGGTTCTCTCTCCGTGAGGGTGAGTCGGAGGGCGAGTCGGAGGGCGAATCGCAGGAGAAGGCGCAGGGGCGGTGGGTGGTCAGCCGGCCAGGTGGAAGCCGGCGCCGACGCCGCCGTTGGCGTTCAGTTCGTCGATGATGCTCAGGATCGACGAACTGTGCTGGATGCCCCAGGCGTTGCCGACCAGCGTCGTGCCGGAGACGACCGGGGAGCCGGAGTCGCCGCCGTCGGTCCAGATCAGATGGGTGAACCAGATGCCGTTGGTGCCGATCCTCATGCCGCAGGTCAGACCGGTCCGGTGGCCCTCCTTGCACATGCGCGTCCCCACCGCCGGCGGGGCACCGATCGACTTGATGGTCACGCCGCCGACGGTGTCGGTGGCCGCCACCCGGCTCTCGTCCAGCTTGATCACCGCGTAGTCGAGCCCCTTGGGGCCGTTGTTGAGCAGGTTGTTGGGCGTACTGACGTACGTCACCTCGCCGATCGCCCCCGTCCCCAGGTCGGGCCGGCTGGCGGTGAGCGGTGCCGGGGAAAAGGCCGTCCCGGCGGGCGAGGTGTCGCGGTACACCTGTGAGCCGACGAGCTTGTTGCCCTGGTCGTCGATGAAACAGTGGGCGTTGGTCAGCGCCACCAGGTTGCCGGCGTTGTCACGGCCGACGGCGGTGAGGGTGCAGACGTAGTAGCTCTGCGGGTTCTCCGGGCTCGGCGCCATGCGGAAGATGATGCCGGTGCCGCCGCCGATGGGCGTGCGCGTCTCCGCGGCGGTGCCCGCGGAGGCGGCGGTGACGGTGGAGGCGGTGGTGCGAGCGGCGGTCGCCGCGCCGGCGGACGGCGCGGTGGCGAGGGCCATTCCCGCCAGGACGGCGGCGATACCGAGGGCACGTATTTCGCGAAGCATACGATCACTCTCCAATGTGGGGCCGAAAGCGGCGGGGCGCCGGTCGCGCCTCCGCCCGGACATCCGGCCGGCTCGGACGGAATTCGGTCGACGGAATCCGGTGTCAGCGGCGGCACGAAGCCGCGAGAATCAGCAGCAGAACGGCGATTCCCAGGACGGGCAGACATCCCGGGCCTCCGCCCGGGTCCCTGCGACCGACCTCCACACTGCCCCCCGGAGGAATTCCGGGGTGCTGCTTGGCGTAGTGCAGGATCTGCTGCTCCTCGCTCTCCGCCCGGGGGAGCCACGCCGTCTTGTATCCGCACTCACCGCACCAGTGGCGGTAGGCCATGTCGACTCCTCACTCCGGGTTGGACCGGCGACCGGACACCACCGATGGTGGCGTTCGCACAGGTCGGAGGACAGGCCATGGCACCGGCCACATATGACCGGTGGTCACGATAGGCTCCTCGCAGGCCGTACTCGCGGGGGGAAAGAGGGCGCCGACGTGGCGGATCAGCTCGGCACACTGTTGCGCCGGCTGCGCAAGCAGTCAGGGCTGACACAGGAACAGGTGGCGGAGCGGTCGGGAGTGAGCGTCCGCACCATCCGCAGACTGGAGACCGGGAAGTCCGCCGACCACCGACTGGGTACGGTCAATCTGCTGGCGGACGCCCTCGGCGTGGGGCCCGAGGATCGCCTGCTGCTGGCGGCCACACTCGCGAACGCATCGTCAGATCCGTTTCCCGAAACGATTTCCGGGCCTGTTCCCGAATCCACCCGCGGCCCGGCTCCGGAATCCCCCGTCGATTCCGGACCCCTTCCCCTTCCGTCCCCGTTCCCGCGGATTCCGGGCGCACTCGCCGAAGCGACCGCGGAGCTGGCGACGGAAGTCAGGCGCCGCTGGCAGATCGAGGAGGAGCAGCGCCGCGTCCACGATCCGTTTCCGTTACCGGTGCGCTGGCGCCCCGCTCCCGCGGGGCTGACGGACCACGCGGAGAACATCCAGCGCCTTCCCCCCGGGTCCGCGTCCGACGGGGTGGACCTCAGCGGTGATCTGCGCGCGGTGGCCGAGGTCTACCGGCGGATCCCGTCCGGGCGGCTCGTGGTGCTGGGCCGGGGCGGGTCGGGGAAGTCCATCCTGACGATCAGGTTCGTCCTGGACCTCCTGGCCGGCCCGGCCGTCGCCGACCGGGTGCCGGTGATCTTCAGCCTCGGGTCCTGGGACCCGACGGCCACCGCGCTGCGCGACTGGCTGATCGACCTGCTGCTGCGTGACCACCCCCACCTGGTCCAGCGCGTCCCCAGCGGTTCGACGCTGGCCGCCGCGCTGGTCGACGCCGACCTGGTCCTGCCGGTGCTGGACGGCTTCGACGAGATCGCCGAAGGCCTGCGGCCGCACGCGCTGGAGGCGCTCAACGCCACCTCGATGCCGCTCGTGCTGACCAGCCGCCGCGGGGAGTTCGCCGAGGCGGTGCACGCGGCGGGGACCCCGCTGGTCTGGGCGGCCGGCGTCGAACTCGTCGACCTCACGCCCGGCGACCTCACGGACTACCTGCCCCGCACCTCCCGCCCCGTCACCACCCGGGGCACCGGCCCGGACACCGCCCTCGGAGACGGGAACGGGTCCGGGAACGTATGGGACGCCGTCCTGGCGGCGCTGCGCAGGCAGGACACCCCCGCGAGCCGCAACCTCGCCGGCGTCCTGAGCACCCCGCTGATGGTCATCCTGGCGCGGACGCTCTACAGCGAGAACGCCGACGCCGACCCGGCCGAACTGCTGGACACCACCCGCTTCCCCACCCGGCACTCGCTCGAGGAGCACCTGCTGGCGGGCTTCGTGCCCACGGTCTACCGGCGTCTCGCCCCCGTACGGGCCACCGGCGGCCCCCCGCGCAGGCGGCCCGACCACGACTCGGACCCCGGCTCCGAACGGGTCCGGCGCTGGCTCGGTCACCTCGCCCACCACCTGGCCCGGCTCCCCGACCTCGACCAGCAGGACCTCGCCTGGTGGAAGATCGGCGACTCGCTGAGGCCCTCGACGCGCCTCCTCGCCGTCATGCTGACCTGCGCGCTGTCCGTCACCCTCGCCGAGTGGTCCGTCGGCCTGATCGCCCACCAGTTCGACTCCGTTCTCGCGGCGGACCTCGACGGGATCGTCCTGGAAGGCTCCCTGATGGGACCGATCGCGGGCCTGGCCTTCGGATCGGTCTACTGGCTCATCGCGAGGTTCGGCAGCACCGCCTTCGCACCGTCCCAGGTCCGGCTACGACTGCCCGGCAACCACACCCGCGTCGGCCGCGGACCGATGCGCACCTTCACCTCCCGGTTCGGGACGGTGCTGCTGGGCGGGTTCGTGATGGGCGTCGGCTGTGCCGGCGCCATCACGCTGGAACGCGCGCTGAACAACAGGGTCTCGCTCGCCGACGGCGCGGTGATCGAGGGCACGCTCATCAACATGCTGGCCTTCGGACTGATCTTCGGTTCGGCGGCCGGCCTCGTCTTCGGGCTGATGGCCGCACTCGAGGCGCCCCTGGACATCGCCTCCGCCGCGACCCCGGCCGGCCTGCTGTCCGCCAACCGCGCGACGGTGGGCCGGCAGGTCCTCGTCCTCGTACCTGCGCTCACCCTCGCGATCGCCCTCGGCGGCCGCCTCGTCATCGAGCTGCTGCAACCGCTCCTGGGGCCGATGAACTGGCCTTTGTCGGACGGCCTCTTCATCGGCGTGGTCGGCGGGCTCGGCGGCACCTCCTCCTACGCCCTCGGGTTCACCGCCTGGGGTCAGTGGGTGGTCTTCTGCCGCATCTGGCTGCCCGCGACCGGCAACCTCCCCCGGGACACGGCCGCCTTCCTGGACGACGCCTACCGCCGGGGAGTGCTCCGCCGGACCGGCGCGGTCTACCAGTTCCGCCACAGCCGCCTCCAGCACCACCTCGGCGACGCCTACCGCCTGCATCACGCGCACTACGCCCCGGCCACCTTCACCGCATCGACGTCGACGCCCCTTCCGCGGCCCCGGGGCGGGGACGCGCCCGACGCCGGTGCGGCGCGGCTGCGGGCGGGCGAGGCCGCGACCCGGACCGACTCCCCGTGACCCCGCCGTCATTCGGACGGATGATGCCGGTGCCGGGCGCGCCCGGTACCGGCTCCGCTCCCGCCCCGCCCTGTGCGTCGTGTCTCCGTGGTCTCCGGCCACGGAGGCCCCGCAAAAACCGTTAGGCGCACGAAGGCGACCACTGCTACATTTCCGGAAGCCGTGCAAGAAACCGAGGAGGTGGTACCCGTGAACGCAGTATCGACATGGGTGCTCCCCTCCGGGGTCACGGTCGGGCGATAGAAAAGGTCGTCCGGGAGCGCCGTTGCAGTGCACTCCCGAAAGGCACGACCATGCATGTCACTTCTGATCAGCGCCTCGACGACGGCGTACTCGAACGCACCTTCAGCCTCGGTGAGATCCCCGGCATCCTGTGGACACCCGCATCGGCATCCGCATCCGCACCGGCGCCGCTGATCCTGCTCGGCCACCCTCCCCTCGGGCTGCGCATGATGTACCCCCGGCTGGTGGCTCGGGCCCAGCAGTCCGCGGCGGATGGCTTCGCCACAGCCACCATCGAGCTCCCCGGAAGCGGCGACCGGCCCCGGTGGGCCGCCGTCGAGCAGGCCCGCGCCGACCTGCGCCGGGCGATCGAGGCCGGCAAGCCGGTCACCGACGAGATCGTCGACGCTCTCGTCCTCCCGCTGGTCGAAAAGGCGGTCCCGGAATGGCAGGCCGCCCTGGACGCCCTGCTCGAGCTGCCCGAGATCGGCGGCCCGGTCGGATACTCGGGGGGAGTGATCTCCATCGGCATCCGGCTGGCGGCGGTCGAGCCGCGCATCGCGGCCGCCGTTCTGTTCGCCGGGAGTTTCGTGCCTCGCGCCATGTTTGATGAGGCCCGCCAGGTCACCGTTCCGCTGCACGTCCTGCTGCAGTGGGACGACGAGGGGAACGACCGGCAGGCGGCCCTGGACCTGTTCGACGCATTCGGCTCCGAGGAGAAGTCCCTGAACGCCAACATGGGCGGGCACACCGGCGTCCCGCAGTTCGCGGGGGACGCCGCGGCCCAGTTCTTCACCCGCCATCTGAAGTGAGGCCGGGCCGTCGGACCGGCGGCAGGCGGTAGCTGATGCCGGCCGGCACGCCGCTCATCGAGGACGGGTCGGCCCTCCGCAGCTCTCTGCACCGTGGGCCCCTGCCGAACTCCCGGCAGGGGCCCACGGTGTCTGACGTCACTGTCCGTTCGGTTTCTGCACAGCTTCGGGCGCTGCCCGAACCCGGGGTCGGAGGCCTGCTGCAACAGGTCGTCGAGGAACTTCGTCCTGATGACGATGGAGAACGACACGGCCAGCCGGCGGCGGCGCGCGGCCTCCTCGGCGTCCAACGGCGGTAGCGGACGGCCGTGTTCCGAGGCTCGACGCGACCTTGGCGGTGCGCCAGACTCTTGCCCCGGCAGCACACGCGTTCCCGCCGCACCTCCCGCCCCGCCCGGACGCGCGACGCATCACGCGGCGCGCGCCGAGCCCGGAACCGCACATCGGAGAGCCACACGGTGACCACGAGTCAGCAGCTGGAGATCACCTTCTCGTCCGGCCGGTCGGGCACCGGACCGGCCACCTGGGGCCAGCAGGCCATCTGGGACGCCGTCGGCCGGCTCGCGCCCGCCGACGCGCCGCGCTACAACATCACGACGGCGGCACCACTGGACCCGGGCCTGCCGGTTCCGGTCGTCCTCGAGGCGCTCGCGAACCTGCTCCACCTGCACGACTCCCTCCACACCAGGCTCCAGACGGACGGCGAGGGCCGGCTGCGGCAGACCGTCGACCCGGACGGCCGGCTGCCCGTGCACACCCGCCACAGCGACGGCGGAGCCGCCGAACTCGCCGCCGCCGGTGCGGCCTTGCACGACGAACTGGCCGCGCTGCCGTTCGACTGCGCCACCGAGTGGCCGATCCGGGTGGGCCTGGTCGAGGCGGGCGGCCTCGTCCGGCACCTGTCGCTCGTCCTGTCGCACACGGCGGTGGACGGCGCGGGCATGGGCCGGCTGGTGATGGACCTCACCGAGCTGTCGCTGGGCGGGACCGTCGAGACGATCAGGGCCGGCCGCCATGCCCAGCAGCCCTTGGAGGAAGCCGAGTTCCAGCACTCCGAGCGCGGCCGACGGCGCGACGCCAACGCCCGCGCGCACGTCCTGCGCAAACTGCGCTCGGGCCCGCCGCGCCTCTTCCCGCCCGCCCGGAACGACGAGCCGCAGCCGTTCCCGAACGCCGTGCTCAGCTCCCCCGCGCTGCTCCGGGCGGTCGAACTCGTCGCGTCCGGCCACCGGGTGAGCACCTCCTCGGTGCTGCTCGCCGCGACGGCGGTGATGACGGCCCGGCTCGCCGGCTCGTCCGACGCCGTGCTCCAGATCGTCGTCAACAACCGCTTCCTGCCGGGCCTCGCGGGCGCCGTGAGCGTGGTGGCCGGCGACGGGATCCTCCACCTGCCGGACGTGGACGGCGAGTTCGGCGCCGCCGTCCGCCGTACGCACGCCGCCTCGATCGCCACCTACCGGCACGCCTACTACGACAAGCGGCTGCTGGACGAGGAGATCGCCCGGCTGACCGCCGAGCACGGCCCGACGGCCGACCGCTCCTGCGTCTTCAACGACACCCGCGACCTGGTCCCGCCGGCGATCGCCGGGCCGGGAGCCACCGCCGCCCCCGGCGACCCGCTCGACACCACCCGCACCACCCTCGGCCGGCCGGAGGAGTTCGAGCCGCGCCCCGGGCTCACCTACGCCCTCGACGCGCTCCGGACCGCGGACGCGCTCCAGCTGGCGATGACGGCCGACGGCTCGGTGCTCCCCCGCCCCCGGATGGAACGTTTCCTCTACGGCATCGAGGAACTGGTCGTCACCGAGGCCCGTACCCTGGCCACCACAAACCCCTGACCGCCGGCCCTTTCACAGGCCACCGCCCGGCAGACAGGCCCTGGCAACGGCGTGGCCCGGCCGCCCCCACCCAGCGGCCGGGCCGGGCCACGCCCGTCACCTCATGTCACTCCACACCACGTCACCAGGTCACCGCACCCGTCACCGCACCCGGTCAGCGCCCGTGTGCAGCTCCCAGCGCTCGCGCCGGTGCTCGCGTGCACCCGTCAGTGCGCGTGGTCGTGCAGCGAGTTGGTCTCCTGGATCTTCTTCCACGACTTCGGCTCCTGCGCCGTCGCCTTGGCACTCGGCGCCAGGCCCGCCGTGCCCGTCGCCCCCGCCGCCGGAACGCCCGCCGACGACACCGACGGCTTCGAGGCCGTGAACAGCCAGGTGGTGAAGAGGTCCGCGAGCGGCTTCCCGGAGATCCGCTCGGCGTACGCCTGGAACTGCTGGATGGTGGCGTTGCCGTACTTGCGCTCGGCCGGCCACCCCTTCAGGATCTGGAAGAACTTCTCGTCCCCGACGGTGTTGCGCAGCGCCTGGATCGCCACCGCGCCCCGGTCGTAGACGGCGCCGGCGAACTGGTGGTCCGCCCCGGGGTCGCCGGGCTTGACGCTCCAGAAGGCGTTGTCGGCCGGGTAGGAGGTGTAGACGTAGTCGGCGAGTTCCTGCGCCGTGCCCTCGTTCTCGTGCTCGGACCAGAGCCACTGCGAGTAGCGGGCGAAGCCCTCGTTGAGCCAGATGTCGCTCCAGCGCTGGACGGAGACGCTGTCGCCGTACCACTGGTGGGCCAGCTCGTGGACGACGACGGACGTGTTGGAGCCGCGGGAGAACTGCGCGGGGCTGTAGAAGATCTGGGTCTGGGTCTCCAGGGCGTAGCCCGTGGGCACGTTGGGGACGTAGCCGCCGACCGAGTCGAACGGGTACGCCCCGAAGTAGCCGCTCAGCCAGTCGACCAGTTCGCCGGTGCGCTCGACGCTGGCACGCGCGGCGCCGTCGTTGTCGCCGAGGTCCTTGCTGTAGGCGGTGACGACCGGGATCCCGCCCGGTGTGGTGTCGGTCCGGAGGTCGAACCTGCCGATCGCGAGCGTGGCCAGATAGGTCGCCTGCGGCTTGGTCTGGCGCCAGTTGTAGCGGGTCCAGCCGGCCCGGGAGCTCTGCCCGGTGAGGAGGCCGTTGCTGATGGCCTGGGTGCCGTCGGGCACGAGGACGGAGACGTCGTAGGTGGCCTTGTCGGTGGGGTGGTCGTTGCTCGGGAACCACCAGGCCGATCCCTCGGGCTCGTTGGCCGCGATGCCGCCGTCGGGGGTGCGCAGCCAGGCGGAGTAGCCGCCGCGCTCCACCTCGCCGGGCCTGTCGGCGTAGCGGACGACGACGGTCACGGGGCTGCCCTTGGTGAGCGGCCGGGCGGGGGTGATCTCCAGCTCCGACTCACCGGTACTGGCGAACTTCGCGGTCCGGCCGTTGACCAGCACCTCCTTGACGCCGAGCACGAAGTCCAGGTTGAAGCGGGAGAGGTCCTGGGTGGCGGTGGCCAGGATGGTGGCGGTGCCTTCCAGTTCGTCGGTGACGGGCTGGTATTTGAGGCGGATGTCGTAGTGCGAGACGTCGTATCCGCCGTTGCCGGCGTTGGGGTAGTACGGGTCTCCGATGCCCGCCGCGCCGGGGCCGATCTGGGCGGCGGAGGCGGGCACGGTCAGGAGCAGGGCGAGCGCGCCTGCGGCGGCAGAGACGATCAGCCTCTTGCGCACGGTGGTCCTCCAGGGTCACTGGGACAGTGGGTCGCATCGATCCCTGTCCCGGTGAGCCTGGGCCCACTCCTGCCCGATGAAATGTTCATGAGAAGAAACAGGCCGAAATGGAGCCGCCGCGCCCCCGTCACGCCGGCCCGGCCCCCGGGCCTCGCCTCACGCCCCCGGCCCTCGCCTCACGCCCCCAGCGCCACCGGCGCCCGCACCAGCGAGCCGTACTCCGTCCACGACCCGTCGTAGTTCTTCACGTGCGGGTACCCGAGCAGCTCGGTCAGCGCGAACCAGGTGTGCGCCGAGCGCTCCCCGATCCGGCAGTACGCGATCACCTCGCGTTCGGCCTCCACGCCCTGCCCGCCGTACAGCGCGCGCAGCTCGTCCGCCGAGCGGAAGGTGCCGTCGTCGTTGGCCGCCTGCGACCACGGGATGTTCACCGCGCCGGGGATGTGGCCCGGCACCTGCGCCTGCTCCTGCGGCAGGTGCGGCGGCGCCAGCGCCTCGCCCCGGTACTCGGCCGGGGAGCGGACGTCGACCAGCACGGAGTCCGAGCCGGGCTTGGCGAACACCTCCGCCCTGGCCAGCACCTCGTCGCGCAGCGCCCGCACCTCGGGGTGCTCGGGGCCCGCCAGCCGGTAGGCGCTGTGCTGGTAGTCCATCACCTCCTCGGTGAGCTCCCGCTCCTCCAGCTCCCACTTCTTCCGCCCGCCGTCGAGCAGCTTCACCGGCCCGTAGCCGCGCAGCCGCAGCAGCCAGTAGGCGTAGGCGGCGAACCAGTTGTTGTTCCCGCCGTACAGCACCACGGTGATGTCGTCCTCCACCCCGGCCGCGCGCAGCAGGTGCTGCATGCCGTCGCGGTCGGTGTAGTCGCGCCCCACCCGGCTGTGCAGGTCGGTGGTCCAGTTCCAGCCGACCGCGCCGGGAATGTGCCCCTGTTCGTACGCGGTGGTGTCCTCGTCCACCTCGACGACGCGGATCGTGCCGTCGTCCAGGTGCCGGGCCAGCCATTCGGTGGGGACCAGCGCCTCGGGGTGTGCGTAGCCGTTGCCGGTCATCGCCGCCCTCCTTCGCTCGGACTCTTCGAACCTACGTCCGACCTTCCGCCCCGGCCACCCGCACCGGGGCTGCCCCGCCGGCCCACCCTGCCGGGGCCCGCCACGGCCCCGGAGCGGCCCGGACGCGGCCGCCTACGCCCCGGCACCGTCCAACCGCGCCAGGTAGTACACGTTGAGCACGTCCCCCTCCACCTGCGCGGTCTCCACCGAGCCGAACCCGGCCTCGGCCAGCATCCGCCGGGCCGTCTGCTCCCCCCAGACCGTCCCCAGCCCCGCGCCGCCCTCGCCGAGCGAGACCGTCATGCAGTAGAAGGTCGAGAAGGTGTAGAGCGCCGGCGCGAGCGGGTGGTCGATGTTCTCCTCCAGCCGGCTGCTGGCGGCGATGTCGCCCATCAGGAAGACGCCGTCGGGCCGCAGCACGCCCGCGACGGCGGCCAGCGTCTCGGCCGGGCGGGCCAGGTCGTGGATCACGTCGAAGGCGGTGACCAGGTCGTAGGAGCCGGTCAGCCCGGCCGAGTCGGCGACCTCGAAGCGCGCGTTGGACAGGCCCAGCGCCTCGGCCTCGGCCCGGGCGGCGGCGATGCCCGTCTCGGAGATGTCGACGCCGGTGAACCGGCCGGCCGGGAAGGCCCGGGCCAGCAGGTTGACGACGTGCCCCTGCCCGGTGCCGATGTCGAGCGCGTCGGCCCCGGCGCGGAGCCGCTCCGGCAGCCCGGGCACGAGCGGGACGATCCCGTCCACCAGGGCCAGGTCGTAGACCCGCCCGGACTCCTCGGCCTGGAGCTCCTGGAACCGCGGGTACGCCGAGTAGGGCATCCCGCCGCCCTTGCGGAAGCACTCGACGAGCTGCTGCTCGACCTCGCCCATCAGCGCGAGGTACTGCATCATCCCGGCCAGGTTCTCCGGCCCGGCCGCCCGGGTCAGCGCGGCGGCGTGCTCGGGCGGCAGCAGGTAGGTGCCGTGTCCGGGGTCGTACTCGACGATCCCGCCGACCACCATCGCGCCGAGCCACTCGCGGACGTAGCGTTCGTCGAGCCCGGCGGCCCGGGCGACCTCCGCACTGGTCGACGCGGCAAGGCCGGCCATGGTGTCGAACAGGTTGGTCTGGTGGCCGATGCTGGCCATGAATCCCAGGCAGGCGTCGTTCAGCACCTGCACGATCCGACCCGCGAACTCCTCCTGCTCCACCGGGTCCGGCTCCCGTACGGACATCGTTCCTCCTCCGCCTCCGGGACCAGCGTGAACCCTCCCCTCCTCACGCTACGCCGCTGCGCCCGACCGCCGCAGACCCGCTATCCGGCCGGCCCGCCCGTGGCCGGCCAGGGGACCTCCCGGCGCTTCTCGTACGCGTAGCGGGCCGCGTCCCACCGCGCGCCCTCCTCGGCGAGCCGCTGCCTGAACCGCCCCCAGTCGCGGCCCGACTTCGGTGACCAGCCCAGCTCGGCGAGGGCGGGCAGCCGGGGCAGCAGCATCAGGTCCAGCTCGTGCGGAGGGGCGCGAGTGTCTCGGTCCGGAGCGGTGCCTCCACGCCGAGGACCGCTCCGGCCGGTAGCCGGACCAGGGTGTCCGGGTCCCAGGAGTAGGCGGACCGGACGTCGACCGTCCCGGCCCAGACCAGTCCGAGCGGATAGGAGGCGTCGTACTTCATGTCGAGGTACGTCCGCCCGGCCGGGGACATGATCACCTTCGCGCCGCGCTCGGCGGCCTCCCGCAGCTCCGCCTCCCGCCCGCCCGCGCCGTCCCAGTACTGGAGCAGCCCGATGCCGCCGGGCGCGGTCTGGTTCCAGCCGACCGGGGTCTTCCCGGCCGCGGTCACCTGGGCACCCACCCGCCGGACGAACTCCCGGTAGGCCTCCGGGGGGACCTTCTCCACCTCGTCGCCGCCGATGTGCAGGTGCGGCCCGGGGGCGCCGGCCGGGCGGCGGGGCGTCCTCCGACCCGAGCGCGTGGTGAACGCCGAAGCCGGCCGCGGCGAGCAGCAGCGCGGTGAGGACGGTCAGCGGTCCGCCGGACCGGGCGGACAGCCCGGCGATTCGTGTCGGCAAGGCCTCTCCAGGTGCCGGTTCACCGGAATGGTCTCAACCAATCGCCGAACTGTCGCGCCCTTCAGCGGAATCGGTCCGGCTCAGGAGAAGACGACGGACCGCAGCTTGAGCCTGTCGCCGAGCTTCTTGCCCGGGTTCATGACGTAGAACACGTCACCCGCGCAGTGGAAGTCGCGGAAGACGGTGGCGGTGGAGGTGGTGAGGTTCTGGGGCGCGAACCCCGGCGCCGTCTCCGTCGTCCACGGAAGGTCGATGCACCGGCCGCTCGCCGGGTCGGCCAGACCGGTCTCCACGCCGGGGCCGACCTTGTAGAGGAAGTCGCCGGTTGCCGCGTCGGCGGAGGCGGGGACGGCGAGGACGAGGGCGAGGGCGCTGGCGGCGGCGAGCGTGGCGTTGCGGAGACGCATGGGGTGGGGCCTTTCGGGGCGGTACGCGGTGGTGCCGGGGACATTGATGCGAGATCACCCTAGAAGCCCAAAATCCGCAGAAACGGTTCTCCCAATCCACTCTTTTGAGTGGTTTAGCCGGAAACGCCGCTACCTGCCACCTCTTTCTCCGCGGTCGAGCTCACCCCGGCGGGGCGGTGAAGTAGTACCCCGAATCGATCAGCACCGGCAGGTACGTCTTGAGCGCGGCCACCGTCTGCGAACGGTCCCCGCCGCCGTCGTGGTTGAGCACGATCGCACCCGGGCGGACGTCCTTGAGGATCCGGTCGGTGATCACCGACGTACCGGGCCGGGCCCAGTCCCTCGGGTCCACCGACCAGGCCATGTTCCGCATCCCGAGGGCGGCGCTCACCTTGAGCGACGCGGTGGACCAGTCACCGCCCGGCGCGCGGAACCAGGTCGGCGGCTTCCCGGTGGTCCGGTTCAGCAGCTCCGAGGTGCGCTCCAGCTCGTCCCGCACCCTGGCCTCCGAGAGCTGCCGCAGATCGGGGTGGGTCCAGGTGTGGTTGGCGATGTGGTGGCCACGGGCGGCGATCTCCCGGACCAGTGCGGGGTGTTCGACGGCGTTCTCCCCGATCAGGAAGAAGGTGGCCCGGATCCCGTACTGCTCCAGCAGGGCCAGCACGGTGGGGGTGTGCCGCGGATCCGGACCGTCGTCGATGGTGAGGGCCACCACCCGCCGCCCGGCGTCCAGCTCGTACACCGGCCTGCTCTCGACCTCCGTCACCTTCCGCGGCGCGGCCACCGGCGAGCCTGAGGCGACGGCGGGAGCGGTGGGAGCGGCGGGAGGAGGAGTGGAGGGGCCGGCGGAGGGAGCGGCGGAGGCCGACGGCGACGCCGGGCTCGGAGCGGCACCCAGCGCCTCGGGCGCCCCGCCGGCCGCCCCGGCACTCGGCGCACCGTCCCCGGGTTCGTCGGATCCCCGGCAGCCGGCGAGCCCGAGCAGCGACATCCCGGCCGCGACCAGGAGCAATCTACGCGAAGTAATCTGACGATCAGACAGCATGATCGATGCATCCCCCGCGGACCGTCGCGCCTCCCACCGGTAACCCCGACGGCCCCCAGTGCCACCCCGACGGCCCAAGCGCACACCCGCCCGGGATGCCGTCCGCCCAGAACCCTGCAGCGCACACCCGCAACCGCTCCAGGACCGCTACGCTGACGTCCCTCAGTGTGATGATCCGTCTTCAGAGGACGTGGCCATGACGACAAGTCAGGACTTCTCCGACCAGCCCGGGAACGACGAGGCCGTGCCGAGCGAGTGGGAGCGCCTCGGCGTCGACACCAGTGCTCCGCACTCCGCCCGCGTGTACGACTACTGGCTGGGCGGAAAGACCAACTTCCCTCCGGACCGCGCCATGGGCCGGGCCATCGAGGAGGCCGTCCCGAGCGTCAGGGCGATGGCCAAGGAGAACCGGGCGTTCCAGGGCCGCGCCGTCCGCCACCTGGCCGAGCAGCAGGGCATCCGCCAGTTCCTCGACCTCGGCACCGGCATCCCCACCTCGCCGAACACCCACGAGATCGCCGAGGCGGTCAGCCCCGGCACCCGCGTGGTCTACGTCGACAACGACCCGATCGTGCTGGCCCACGCGCGGGCGCTGATGGTCTCCACCCCGGCCAGCCGCACCACCTACATCCACGCCGACCTGGGCAAGCCCGCCGAACTGCTGGCCCACCCGGCGCTCACCTCCACGCTGGACCCCGGCCGGCCGGTCGGCCTGCTGATGATCGCCGTACTGATGCTGATCGCCGACGAGGACGACCCGTGGGGCAAGGTCGCCGCACTGCGCGACGCGCTGCCCTCCGGCAGCTGCCTCGCGCTCACCCACCCGACCCAGGACTTCGATCCGGAGAGCGTCGCCAAGGTCGCCGAGGCGGCCCGGGCCGGCGGGATGACGCTCGTTCCGCGCACCCGCGACGAGGTGGCCCGGTTCTTCGACGGCTGGGAGCTGATCGAGCCCGGCGTCGCGCCCGTCATGGCCTGGCACCCGGACGGCGAGCCACCGGCCGACCCGCACGCGGCGTACTACTGGGGCGGCGTCGCCCGCAAGCCGTAGTGGTCGGCTCCGGAAGTCCTTCGGGCGCTTCGGCCCCCGGCACCGCAGCGCTCCACCGGCGGCGCGCCGCCTCCGGCCGGCCTACTTCAGCAGCCGCGACAGCCGGCGGTCGGCGAGCGGCTTGCCGCCGGTCTGGCAGGTCGGGCAGTACTGCAGCGAGGAGTCGGCGAACGACACCTCGCGCACGGTGTCCCCGCAGACCGGGCACGGCTGCCCGGTGCGGCCGTGCACCCGCAGGCCGAGCTTCTTCTCCGCCTTCAGCTCCCCCGCCGCCAGCCCGCGCGAGCGCTCCACCGCGTCCCGCAGGGTGCTGCCGAGCGCCTCGTACAGCCGGGCCGTCTCCTCCCCGGTCAGACTCGACGCCAGCTTGTACGGGGACATCCGGGCCGCGTGCAGCACCTCGTCCGAGTAGGCGTTGCCGACTCCGGCCAGCACGCTCTGGTCCCGCAGCACGCCCTTCATCCTGCGCCGCTCGCCGTGCAGCAGCGCGGTGAACGCCTCCAGGGTGAACGACGGGTCCAGCGGGTCGGGGCCGAGCCGGGCCACGCCGGGGACCTCCGCCGGGTCCTGCACCACGTACACCGCGAGGCCCTTCTTCGTGCCCGCCTCGGTGAGGTCGAAGCCGTCCCCGGCGTCGCCCTCCAGCCGAACCCGCAGGGCGAGCGGGTTCCTGCCGCCCGGACGCGGGGGCTCGGCGGGCAGGCTCTCCTTCCAGCGCAGCCAGCCGGCCCGGGCCAGGTGGACGACGAGGTGGAGGCCGCCCGCCTCGATGTCGAGGAACTTGCCGTGCCGCGTGACCGGGCCGACCGTCCGCCCCTCCAGCGCCGTCACCGGCGGGTCGTAGGTCTTGAGCGCGCTGATCGCCACCGGCTGCACCCGGGCGATCACCCGCCCGGTCAGCCGCTCGGACAGGAACGCGGTGAGGGCCTCGACCTCGGGCAGCTCCGGCATGCGCCCAGTCTCGCGCAGCACCCCCTCCTTTGCCTGTCCACCACCGGCAGGCGCAGGCTGGAGGTGCCCGGCGCCCGCAGCGCGACCGGCCTAGGAGGTCCGTCCCCGCGATGAGCACGCTCGAGGAACAGATCGATATCGACGCCCCGGTGCTGGCGGCCTGGGATCAGCTGCACCGGGTCCACGACTACCCGCGCTTCGTGGGCGGTGTGCGCAGCGCCCACCCGCACGGCCGTAACCTCGCGCACCTCGGGGTGGAGATCGCCGGCACCGCCCGCGACGTGGAGACCGAGATCACCGACCACGGCCGCGGCCGGGTGATGGCCTGGCGGACGCTGGACGGCCTGGACCTGCACGGCGCCTTCGCCCTGCTCCCGCTCGACCGGCAGCACACCAGGCTGCAGATCCGCATCGAGTACGACCCGGAGGCGGTGCACGAGGTGTTCGGCGGGCCGCGTGGCTTCGCCCTCGCCGGGGCGGTCGAGCGCGTCGTCCGGGCCGACCTGGAGCTCTTCCGGCAGCTGGTCGAGACCCGGGTCGCGGCCGCCCGGCCCGTGCACCCCGAACCCGTAAAGGACGCATAAGCCCAGCTCAGGGGCGGTGGTGAGGATCCCCACAGCGGACCTTCGGCCCGGTCGTCCACCATTCGGCCTGTGGCAGACTCGGATGCCATGCAGATGTACACCGGCCGGACGGGCCCGGGCTTCAGGACGCTCCGCGCGGCGGTCTTCGCCGCGCTGGTCGTGCTGCTCGCCGGGCTCGGCCAGGTGCTGGTGACCGGCCGCCCGCTGCCGCTCGGCACGCTGGCCGTGGCCGGCGGCGCCGTCTTCGCGGCGGCCTTCGCCCTCGCCGGCTCCGAACGCGGCTACCCGGCGATCGCCGCGGTGATCCTGCCTCTGGAGCTGGGCCTGAGCGCCCTGTTCGACCTCGCCCAGACCACCTGCCCCTCGCTGCCGCCCGGCTCCGCCCGCGGCTTCGAGCCGCTGCTCTGCGGCGGCGGCTCGCTCGGCGGGGTCCTGCTGGGCCACGGCGTCCCGCAGTCCGCCGGCGTGCTGCTGCTCCTCGCCCTGCACACCGCGATCGCGCTGGCCGCCGCCTTCTGGCTGCGCCGTGCCGACGCCGCGCTGACCGGCCTCGCGTGGTCGCTTCGCGTCCTCGGCGACTTCGCGCAGCGGTTCCCGGCCGCGGCCGGCCGCCTGCTGCTGCTTCTCGCCGCGCCCGTCCCGGCCCGCCCGGTGGCCCGGATGCCCTTCCCGCGTGCCAGCCGGGTCCGCGTCCCGGCCGAGTCCGTGCTGCTCCGCCCCGCCGTCCGCCGCGGGCCGCCCGCGGCCGCCCCGGCCTGCTGAGAGACCCTTCCCCTTCCGCGTCTCCGCCGGTCGCCCCGCCGCGCGCCCGTATGCGCGCCTGCCCTGCTCCCCGCACGGAGCACCGGACCGAGAGCACAGGACGAAAACCCCGCCATGAGCAAGAAGCCCCAGACCCCCGCCTCCGCCTCCGCCTCCGCCTCCGCCGAGAAGAAGACCGGCGGGACGAACACCGGCGGCAAGCAGAGCAGGAGCGCCGCCCGCCGCGCCGCCACCGAGCGGATGCGGGAGGAGCGCGAGCGCGCCGAGCGGTCCGCGAAGATCCGCCGCCGGACGGTCGTCGGCGCCGCCACCGCCGCCGTGCTCGCCCTCGCGGCCGGCGTGGCCTTCGCCGTCGGCGGCTCCTCCGGCCCGGGCGACGCCGGCGCCCACGGCCCGCTGGTCACCCCCGCCAACGCGAGCGGCGCCGACGGCACCGTGATCACCTACGGCAAGGCCGACGCCCCGCACACCCTGGAGATCTACGAGGACTTCCGCTGCCCGTACTGCGAGCAGGTGGAGACCACCGACGGCAAGACCATCCAGCAGCTCGCCGACGCCGGCACCTACAAGATCGAGTACCACCTGGCGACCTTCCTGGACCAGGGCCTCGGCGGCAAGGGCTCGCGCACCGCACTGGCCGCCGCGGGCGCGGCGCTCAACGAGGGCGTCGACAAGTTCAAGCAGTTCCACGACGTGCTGTACGCCAACCAGCCGGACGAGCGCACCGACGGCTTCGCCGACGTCAACCGCCTGCTCGACCTGGCCGGGCAGGTCCCCGGACTGAAGACGGACTCCTTCGTCAAGGCCGTCCAGGACGGCACCTACGCGCCGTGGGCGGACCAGGTCGGCAAGGCCTTCGACAAGAGCGGCGTCAGCGGCACCCCGACCGTGAAGCTGGACGGACAGAAGCTGGAGGTGTTCGCGGGCGGCGCGCCCGTCGCGCCCGACAGGTTCACCGCCATGGTCAAGCAGGTGACCGGATGACCTCCGCCGCCCCCGCGCGCACCTACGGCGCGAGCCGGCCGTTCGCCCTCCTGCTGCTGATCGGCGGCGCGGTCGGGCTGTTCGCCTCCGTCGTCCTCACGCTGGACAAGATCCGGCTGCTCAAGGACCCGTCGTACGTCCCCAACTGCAACATCAACCCGATCATCAGCTGCGGCTCGATCATGCGCAGCGACCAGGCCGAGGCCTTCGGCTTCCCCAACTCGCTGATCGGCCTGGTCGGCTTCGGCGTCGTCATGGCGATCGGCGCCGGGCTGCTGGCCGGGGCGTCGTACCGGCGCTGGTTCTGGCTCGGCCTCCAGGCCGGGACGGTGTTCGGGATCGGCTTCGTGACCTGGCTGATGTACCAGGCGCTGTACGAGATCGGCGCGCTCTGCCCGTACTGCATGGTGGTCTGGGCGGCGATGGTCCCGCTGTTCTGGTACACCACGCTGCAGAACCTGCGCTCCGGCGTGATCCCGGTGGGGCCGCGGCTGCGCCCGGCCGTCCGGGAGGCCGCCCGCTACCACTGGGTGGTGCCGGCGCTGTGGTACGCGGTGATCGCGCTGCTGATCCTCAACCGGTTCTGGTACTACTGGAGCACTCTGGTCTGAGCTCCCCGCCGCCCCGGGCCACGCCGGACCGGGGCGGCGACGACCCCGGCGAGGCTCCCGCGCGCAACGTGATCCTCTTCATGTCGGTCT
The DNA here is from genome assembly GCF_055579305.1 of Kitasatospora sp. NPDC032757. Classification (NCBI taxonomy): domain Bacteria; kingdom Bacillati; phylum Actinomycetota; class Actinomycetes; order Kitasatosporales; family Streptomycetaceae; genus Kitasatospora; species Kitasatospora sp. NPDC032757. The sequence continues at coordinate 127,868 of NZ_JBVINN010000001.1, forward strand.
CCCTCGACGGCTTCGTCGAGGGACCGGACCGCGACGTCTCCTGGCACCGGGTCGACGACGAGCTGCACAGCCACGTCAACCGCGAACCGGCCCGGATGAGCGGTTTCCTCAGCGGCTGGACGAGTTCCGCATCTACGTCCACCCCGTCCGCCGCCTACGGCCGGGAGGACGCCCGGCGGGAATGCGCCGGCCGGGAAGGCGCCGGTCAGGCGTCGACGGGCTCCAAGGCGTCGACGGGCTCGAACGCGTAGGCCGCCACCTCGGCGAGGAGGGCGGCGCGGCGGGGCTCGTCCAGGAAGGAGGCGCGGAAGGAGTTGGCGGCGAGCAGGCGCAGCTTCTCGCGGTCAAGCTTCAGGGCCTCCTCGACGGCGCGGAAGTTGTCGTCCGCGTAGCCGCCGAAGTAGGCGGGGTCGTCGGAGTTGACGGTGACCAGGAGGCCGGCGGCGAGCATGGCCGGGAGGGGGTGGTCCGCCAGGGTGTCGATGCAGCGGAGGCGGACGTTGGAGAGCGGACAGAGGGTGAGCGGGATCTGCTCGCGGACGAGGCGGTCGACCAGGTCCGGGTCCTCCAGGCAGCGCAGGCCGTGGTCGATCCGCTCGACCCCGAGGACGTCGAGGGCCTCGGTGATGTAGGCGGCGGGGCCCTCCTCGCCGGCGTGGGCGACGCGGTGCAGGCCGGCCTCGGCCGCCAGGCGGTAGACCTCACGGAACTTGGCGGGCGGGTGGCCGACCTCCGCCGAGTCGAGGCCGATGCCGGTGATCCGGCCGAAGTACGGGCGGGCCGCCTCGAAGGTCTCCAGCGCGGACTCGGCGGACTCGTCCCGCAGGAGGCACATGATCAGGCGGGTGCTGACGCCGTACCGCTCCTCGCTCCGGTCCAGCGCGCGGCCGAGGCCCTCCACCACGACGCCGAGCGGCACGCCGCGGGCGGTGTGCGCCTGCGGGTCGAAGAAGATCTCGGCGTGCCGCACGCCCTGCGCGGCGGCCCGGGCCAGGTAGGCGTCGGCGAGGTCGGCGAAGTCCTGCTCGGTGCGCAGCACGGCCATCAGCGCGTAGTAGAGGTCCAGGAAGCACTGCAGGTCGGTGAAGGCGTACGCGCGGCGCAACTCCTCGGTGTCGGCGTACGGGAGGGTGACGCCGCCGCGCGCGGCGAGGGCGAAGGCGAGTTCGGGCTCGAGCGTGCCTTCGATGTGCAGGTGGAGTTCGGCCTTGGGAAGCGGCATGGGTGATCGGTCCGAGCTGTGGGAGGGAAAGGGAAGGCGAGGTGACGGCAGGACGGCGGAGTAGTCATCGTACGATCCGATCGACGAGCACCGGTCCCGAGGGCCGCACCGGACCGCTGCACGGTCGGGCCGGCGATGCCGGGCCCGGCCGCCCGGACGGCCGTGGTACTGCCCGGTCCGCCCGCCCGGAGGACCACACAGGAGTGACGGGCTGCGGAAATATAGGTTGATTAAAGGCTCGCCATACCGGGGCCGCCGAAGCTCGGCGTACGGGGACCTACACAATCGGCTCCACGCTCAGGAGGAGACATGTACGACGACCGGGTCGACGGAGTTCGAGTCCCCCACCCGCTGACCGTCCTGGACCGGATCGAACAGGACAACGCCTGCGAACAGGAGTCGCAGCTCCAGGAGGGCGGCACGCCCTGGGCCGAGGTGCTGGCCGCGTACATCGACGTGCTGACCGAGCTGATCGTCTCGCACCACGAGGAGCAGGCGAAGACCCGGCCGAAGGTGCGGATCGACGACGAAGGCCTGTGAAAGCGATTCGAAAGGGCCCCGGAATCGGCCGTCCGTAGCGTTCTCGGCACGAGGTCGCAGGCATCGAGCGCCTGCCCAGGAAGCCGAGGAGAACCCCGTGCGACGCAGCGCCGTCACCGCCCGGACCCGTGCAGCTGGTCGCCCGTACGGCGATGGTCCTCGCGGTCGCCGGAGCGGTCACGGTCGCGCAGCCGTCCCAGGACACCGGGCAGGCCCGGTCCGCGCAGGTGTCCGCCACCGTGGTGGCGGTGGCCATGCACGACGACCCCTGGGTGTGACCGGCGCAGCCGCTCCAGGGGTGCAGGAACTCCAACAGCTGCGCGTCGACCGGCTGCTCGATGAGGTCCCCGGCCGGCGCCGGACCGGACCGCCCGGCCCTCGACCCGGATGTCGAGCGGGCCAGGACCCGGACGACCAGCCGATGCACGAGCTGCCCTCCTCCGGGCGGCCGCGACGACCGCGCTGTCAGGAAGGTCCCGGCACGGGCCGGTGCCGGGGCCGACACTCAGCCGGTCTCGGGCCGGCCGGGGCCCGGGCTGAGCCGGTGCGGAGCCGGTCCGGGGCGGGCGGGGGCAGGCCGGCCGTCCGGACCGGCCGGGGGCAGCAGACCCAGCTCGGCCGCGCGGACCCCGGCCTGGAAGCGGGAGGACGCGCCCAGCAGCGTCATGATCTCCGCAACGTAGCGCCGGTAGGTGCGCACCGAGACAGTCAGGTCGCGGGCGGCGACCTCGTCGGTGACCCCGGCCCGCAGGGCGCCGAGGATCTGGCGGGCGAAGGCGGCACGCGTGCGGTCGCCGAATACGATCCGTTCGTTGGCGGGCACGGCGGTGCGCCAGACGTTCTCGAACAGGATGCGGAGCGTGTGGATCACCTCCGGCACCCGGATCACCGAGGAATGACGGGCCGCCACCGACCCGGTGACGACCAGCGCGGTCGTCTGGTCGACGATGATCGCCTGGAGCGGGGGGACCCTGGCCACCCGGATCGCGACCGGGTGCTCCCGTCCGAGCTGCTCGCGGACGAAGCCCTCGTCGAGCAGGTCGGGGGCGGTGAGCAGGCGCACTCCGACGGTGGGGTCCGCATTGTAGAGCAGCTCCCGCTCGGCGCGGTCCTCCCGCTCCTCGCCCTGGAGGCGGCGGGCGTGCATGATGTCGATACTCGTCCGGGCCCCCTCGATCATCTCCTCGGCCGTGTCGAGGATGGCGTCGTACCGCCCACCGACCGTGGTGATGAGCCGGTCGTCCGAGTACCGGTCGCGGTGCATCACGACGGTGGACTCGATCAGTGCGCTCACCCCGAGCAGTGCCTCCTCCAGTTCGTCAGCGGCCCGGTCCGACACGTTGCTCATGTCCCCTCAACAGTTCTGCTCGATTCACCCGCTGCGCGGGCACACTCCTGGGCGGCGCCGGGCTTCTCCCGGGGCCGGTCAGCCGTTCGCGGAGAGAAGCCCCAGTTCCACGGCCCGCACGCCCGCCTGGAAGCGGGACGTGGCACCCAGTTCGCGCATGATCTCGGCCACGTGGCGGCGGTAGGTGCGGAGCGAGACGTTCAGCTCGTGCGCGGCCGCCTCGTCGGTGTGACCCTCGCGCAGCATCTCCAGGATGCGCCGGGTCGGCTCCTTGCAGAGCTTCGGGCTCAGGCCGAGGTGGTCGAGCAGCGGACGGGCACGGGACCAGGCGCCGGCGACCAGCAGGTCGAGCGCGCGGACCACGGCCGGATCCTTGATCTGGACGGCATGGCCGCCGCAGTCCTGCGACGTGGAGCGGACCAGTGCGCCGCGGCCGTCAACGAGCAATGCCTCGCGCAACTCGGCCTCGGAGACGCGTACTTCGACCCGGAGACCCGGCAGTCGCCGGGCCACGGCGAGGGCGGCGTCGGTCGCGGCGCCGGAGCAGAGCACCCGCACCACGACTGCGCCCTCCGCTGACGGGTCCGCGCCTGGACGGACGGAGCCGGACACCCCGTGGACCGCCAGGCGGGCCAGCGCCGCGGTCGCCAGGCCGGCGAACTCACTCGTGGCGGTGAGTGTCAGGCTCACGGACCGGCGGGCACCGCCGACCATCTCGTCCAGGGCCCCGCTCATCGCGTCGCCGTCGGTCCGCGTCACGAGAGGGTGACCGCCGGCCCTCTGCCGGTGCAACGAGACGGTCGACTCGATCAGAGCGCGGGCCTGTAACAGAGCCTGCTCCACGTGTTCCGCATGTGCCCGCGGATCGCCTGCCTCCGCCGCTCCCGTACCTGATGTCTCTACCACAGCCACCGCCCCCGTTGATCCACCCCGTGTTGCTCCCTTACACGCGATCGCAGCCACCGATTTTCGTCAAGCGGTTTTCGGACGCACCGCTGGACGGACCGGGTCGACTGTTCAGGGATAAACCAGATTCGCGTGAATGGGCCAAAGATCGCCGCAACACTAGTTTGCGTCCTTCACCCAGTCAACGAGAGGCCCGCCTCGACGGCGGGCACACCTATACCAGAGCATTCCCCGCGACATCTGCGGATCGGATATTTTGTCAGCAAGCTGCTGACTCCTTGCCGAAGAGACGGTCACTCGCTCCGCTTTCGGCACCGGCGGCGATCCGCCCCTCACGTGCCGTGAGCGCGCGGCGCCGCTTCAGGCCAGCACCCGCTGCCCCGACCGGGGGCCGACCTACGGTTCCCCCGTGACCACAACCGCCACAACCGCCCCATGGCGACCGGGTTGCCGCCGGCCACATCCGGCCCACTCGGCTTGAACATCTGTCCCATCTTTCCCTCATGTCTTCCCCGAATGGTCCGCCGCTATGCCGGAATCCACCGGAAAAGCGGCCTTCTCCCGATCCACGCCCGTCCGAACCGACAGCCAAGGCACTGGAGAAAACCATGGAATTCCCCCCAAAGACCGTCGCCGACCTGCTACTTCGCGCCGCAACCGAGCACCCCGGCACCGGGATCCGCTACTGCTCGGGTGCGGCCGGCACCGACTACCGCGACCAGAGCCACTCCGAACTGCTGCAGGAGGCACGCCGCGTGCTCGCCGGACTGCGCGCCCGCGGAGTCCGGCCGCAGGACAAGGTCGTGCTCCTGCTGGAGCACCAGCCCGACTTCCTCGCCGCGTTCTGGGCCGCGGTGCTCGGTGGCTTCGTCCCCTGCCCGATGGCGCCGCAGCGCGGCGATCAGGACCGCTGGAGCGCCCAACTCACCCATGTCAACGCGCTGCTGGACCGGCCCCTGGTGATCACCAGTGAGACGATCGCGGCCGAACTGCCCGCCGTGGACGGCCTGGCCGTCGCCACCCTCACCTCGCTCCGCGAGGCCGCGCCGGAGCCCGCCGAGGAGCTGTACCGCGCGGCGCCGGAGGACCTGGCCGTCCTCGTCCTGACCTCCGGCTCGACCGGCAACTCCAAGGCGGTCAGGCTCAGCCACGCCAACCTGCTGGCGTCCATGGCCGGAAAGAACGGCTACCACCGCCTCACCGCCGCCGACACCAGCCTCAACTGGGTCTCGTTCGACCATGTCGCCGCCCTGCTGGAATGCCACCTGCTGCCGCTCGCGGCCGGCTGCCGCCAGGTCCACGTCCCGGCGCAGGTCGTCCTCGGGGAGCCCCTGGAGTTCCTGCGGCTCGCCTCCGAGCACCGGGTGACCATGACCTTCACCCCCAACTTCCTTCTGGGGCTGCTCAACTCCGCCGCCGACCGGGCGCCGGAGGAGGAGCTGGAGCAGCTTGACCTGACCGGACTGCGGCACATCGTCAGCGGCGGCGAGGCTGTGGTCTGCACCACCGGCCGGACCTTCCTGGAGCGGTTCGCGCCGTACGGGCTCGCCCCCACCGCGCTCTGGCCCGCGTTCGGAATGACGGAGACCTGCGCCGGCAGCATCTACTCCCTCGTCTTCCCCCGGGCCGACGAGGGCGAGGAGTTCGCGAACCTCGGCACGCCGGTCGCCGGGCTGCGGATGCGGGTCGCCGACCACGAGGACCGCGCGCTGCCCGAGGGCGAGGTGGGCGAACTCCAGCTGAACGGCCCGATGATCACCGGCGGCTACCACAACAACGAGCAGGCGACCCGTGAGGCCTTCACCGCCGACGGGTGGTTCCGCAGCGGCGACCTCGGCCGGATCGACGGCGGGCGGCTCACCCTCGTCGGCCGCAGCAAGGACAGCGTCATCGTCAACGGCGTCAACTACTTCAGCCACGAGATCGAGGCCGTGCTGGAACGGCTGGACGGTGTCGCCCGTTCCTACGTCGCGGCCTTCCCCACCCGCCCGGCCGGCAGCGACACCGAGCAGCTGGTGATCGCCTTCCGCCCGGAGGTGCCCTGGGAGGACGAGGCCGGCCTCTACCGGGTGCTGGCCTCGGTGCGCAGCAGCGTGGTGATGCAGTGGGGCTTCCGGCCCGCCCTGATCCTGCCGCTGCCCGCCGAGGCCTTTCCCAAGACGAGCCTCGGAAAGATCCAGCGCTCGCTGATGCGCAACCGGCTGGAGACCGGCGGGTACGAGCAGGAGGTCACTGACGTAAGGGAGTTGACACTACGCCGGCTCGGCGGTCACACCGCACCGGAGGGCGAGCCCGAGCACGTCCTCGCCGGGATCTACGGCGAGCTCTTCGACACCGACCCGGCCCTGATCAGCGCCACCGCCAGCTTCTTCGACCTCGGCGGCACCTCGCTGGACATCCTGCGGCTGCGCAGCCTGGTGGCGCAGCGCCTGGGCGTGCCCGGTCTGCAGATCATCACCGTCCTGACCTCACCCACCGTCCGGTCGCTCGCCGCCCGGCTCACCGGGCCGCGGGGGCCCGGTGAGCCCGACTTCGACCCGATCGTGCCGATGCAGCTGAGCGGCGACAAGACACCGCTGTTCTGCGTCCACCCCGGTGTCGGCGAGGTGCTGGTCTTCGTCAACCTCGCCCAGTACTTCGTGGGTGACCGGCCGTTCTACGCCCTGCGCGCCCGGGGCTTCAACGACGGCGAGAAGCCGTTCCGGACCTTCGAGGAGATGGTCGACACCTATGTGGCCGCGATCCGGGCCCGGCAGCCGCACGGCCCCTACGCGGTCGCCGGCTACTCCTACGGCGGTGCCGTCGCCTTCGAGATCGCCAAGGTGCTGGAGGAGCAGGGCGAGCGGGTCGACTTCGTCGGCAGCTTCAACCTGCCGCCGCACATCAAGTACCGGATGGACGAGCTGGACTTCGCCGAGACCGCCGTCAACCTGGCGTTCTTCATGGCGCTGATCGACAAGAAGCAGTCCCTGGAGCTGCCCGGCCAGCTGCGCGGGCTGCCCCGGGAGGAGCAGCTGGCCCGCCTGCTCGCCGTCGCCCCGGCCGAGCGGGTCGCCGAACTCGACCTGGACGCCGACCGGTTCGGCGCCTGGGCGGAGATCGCCGACCGGCTCACCGACCTGGGCCGCGATTACCGGCCCGCCGGCAGGGTCCGCGAGATGACGGTCTTCTACGCGGTGCCGCTGCGGGGCGCCAAGGAGGACTGGCTGGAGAACGAGCTGCGCCGCTGGGACGACTTCACCGACGGTCCAAACCGGTACGTGGACGTTCCCGGTGAGCACTACACGCTGATGGGGCCGCAGCACGTGGCGGCCTTCCAGGCGATTCTGCGCAAGGAGCTGGACCGGGCGATGGGAGAGGGCAAGTGAGGGGCAAGAAGATCCTGGTGACCGGCGGCACCGGTCAGGTCGCCCGGCCGGTCGCGGAGGCGCTCGCCGCGGATAACGACGTCTGGTGCATCGGCCGCTTCGGCACTCCGGGGGTAGCGGACGAGCTCCGGGCGCGGGGCGTCACGACCTGGCGGTGGGACATGGAGGACGACTCCGAGCACGCGTTCAAGGGCCTGCCGGAGGACTTCACCCACGTCATCCACTCCGCGGTCAGGCGCGGCGAGGACGGCGACTTCAACCGGACGATCGACGTCAACGTCACGGCCACCGGCCGGCTGATGGCACACTGCCGCACCGCCGAGTCCTTCCTGTTCGTGTCGACCGGCGCGCTGTACGCGCGGCAGACGCTCGACCACGCCTACACCGAGGACGATCCGGTGGACGGCGTCGCGGACTGGCTTCCGGCCTACCCGGTCGGCAAGATCGCGACCGAGGGGGCCGTCCGGGCCATGGCCCGGGTGCTCGGCCTGCCGACCACCATCGCCCGGCTCAACATCGCCTACGGCCCCGGGGATTACGGCGGCGTGCCGATGCTGTACTTCCAGCGGATGCTCGCCGGACAGCCCATCCCGGTGCCGTTGGAGGGGCAGAACTGGTGCTCCCCCCTCTACACCAGCGACCTCGTCTCTCAGGTGCCCCGGCTGTGGGACGCCGCCTCGGTGCCCGCGACCCTGACCAACTGGGGTGGCGACGAGGCGGTCGGAATCACCGACTGCGTCCGCTACCTCGAAGAGCTGACCGGGGTGCCCGCGAAGCTGGTGCCGAGCGAAGTCACCCGGGAGACCTACCAGTTCGACCCCACACTGCGCCGTCGGCTGACCGGCCCCTGCGAGGTCGACTGGCGCGAGGGAATCCGCCGCACCCTCGCGGCCCTCCACCCCGATCACCTCAGGCCCGAGTACGCCGGGTCCGAGCACGCCGAGCACTGAGGAGCCCGCACATGCCCCGAGAGAACGACAACCTCGCCGTCGTCCACGCCGCCTACCGCGCCTTCCACGACCGGGACGTGACCGCGCTGCTGGCGACCATGGACCCTGGCATCGAATGGGTCCACCCCGAGGGCCTCGCCGAGTACGGACTGGGCGGCACCAAGATCGGTCACCAGGGCGTGCTGGACTTCCTGGCCAGGGTCCCGGCCGTCCTGGGCGGGATGCGACTCGAACCCCAGGAGTTCGTCCATTCCGGCGACCGCGTGGTGGTGTTCGGCGTCCGCGCCGTCACCTCACTGAGCGGCCACACCGAGACCCTGCCGTTCATCCACTCCTGGAGCTTCCGCGACGGTCGTGCCGTCCGGATGGAGGACGTCTTCGACACCGTCACGTTCGCCCGGCTGATCGACAGCTGATCCCTGACGACCTGTCCGGCCGCGAGAGGTACCCCCGCCGGGGGCGCCTCTCGCGGCATCTCACCGCCCGTGAAGCCGGCGCAGACACGCGTAGGCGTCGGGCAGGGTGTCCAGCAGGTTCCGCTGCTGGCGCCGGACGCGGTCGAAGACCGGTCCGGCGCCACGCACCGATTCGGGCCGATGGGCGAGGGCCGGTGGCGGACCGTCGGTCTCCAGCCCGAGGCCGGACAGGACGCAGTAGTAGTCGGAGTCGCTCCACGGACTGATCGGCTCCTCCCGGCTGCGCCCGTAGTAGCGGGCCTCCTCCGCCAGCACCGATCCGGTGGTCAGCCCGGCCCGGTAGAGCTCGATCCTGGTCCCCACCCCGCCGGAGAGGGACAGCCCCCGGGCGGCGCGCCAGAACGGCGTGTCCGTCCGCGGTGAGCAGGCGTAGCGGACCTGGACGAAGTCCCGCGCCTCGTCGAACGAGCAGGCCACCGCCCGGTTGAAGCGCTCGGTCAGGACCGGGCGGAGCGGCCCGGCGGGGAAGTGGCCCACCAGCAGCTGGAGCGTACGGACCACCAGGTGCAACCCACCCGCCGGGCCGGGCTCCAGCACGCCCGCCGCCGGGCCGACGGCCACGCAGTTGCGCACCCACGCCCGACGCACCCGCCCGGGGTGCTGCTCCAGGTGGTGGACCTCGGTCCGCTCCGGATCCAGTCCCCAGAGCAGGCAGAGGTCCCGGGCCGCATCCTCGCGGGTGGCGAACTCCCGCGCATAGACGTAGTCGGCGCCCGCGCGGCCCAGCACCGGGTGGAGCCCGGCCCGCCCGGCCGGCATCGCGAGCAGCGTGCTGTGCGGCTCGATGCCCCGGCGGCGGGCGTCCGGCTGCGGGACGTTCACCGACACCGCCGCATCACAGGGCAGTTGCCCACGCAGATCGAGGAACGGCTCGGCCAGGACCTCGCCGATCAGACGGCGGCCGGGGGTGCAGTCCAGGAACAGCTGGCCGCTCAGGCGCTCGCCGGCAGTTGTGCGCAGCGCCACCAGGTCGTGGCGCCCGTCCCGTTCGACCGCGGCCAGGGTGCCCCGTGCCCGCCTCACCCCGGGCCGGGCGGTGGCGTGGCGGCGGAGGAAGCCAGTGAGCACCTGGCGGTCGACGTGCCAGCCGTAGCGGGTCGCGGGCCGGCCGTCGAACCAGCACGGGGAGCGGCGGGCGTCCAGCAGCGGGGGCTCTCGGAAGCAGGCGTAGTCGAAGGGCTCGGTGGTCTCCCCCCGGTGCCGGCGGTGCTGCCAGTAGTGCGAGAGCGGCAGCCGGTCGTGCTCGGGGAGCAGCCCGAACGGGTGGTAGAAGGCGTCGGGCCGGGCTCCGGGCAGCTCCCGGGGGCGTGCCTCGGCGGGCCCCGCGGTCCGCCAGTTCACGTACCGGTCGGCCGTGCGGAAGGTCGCCGCACACGCCCGCACCCAGTCGGTGTCGGCGATCCCGAGGACGTCCAGGAACCCCGAGAAGGACGGGAGCACGCTCTCCACGCCGTGTCCGGAGACGTTCTCCGACTCCTCGAGAACCGTCACGGATACCGTGCCCTGGAGCTCCCGGGCCAGATAGGCCGCGCTCATCCAGGCCGCCGGCCCACTGCCGAGAACGATCACGTCCCTGATCCTGGTGTCCACGTCGGAACGTTGCCCGCGAGGCCCATAGGACTCCTATAGGGAAACTGTCGGATTCCGACAGCGGCCCGCAGAGGACTGATAGGGACGCCATAGCCACCGGCCGGATCCTTGTCTCACGACCAGGAGATCCGCGGGATGGGACCGGAGGCCACCATGGAAATGACGACTGCTGACACCGCCGTGACCGAACGGGCGGTCCCGGACTACATCGACATCGAACTTCTTCTCAGCGACCCGGACCTGCTGGCGACGGCCGCGCCGATGCCGACCCGCAGTCTGGATGTCGGCCACGCCGGTGGCTGCGGCTGACCGCCGCCGTGCTGTGCCCTGCCTGGCAGGGCACAGCACGATGACTCAAGCGACGAGCGCGGCCGCCGGCTGCTCCCGGGCGACCAGACGGACCAGCGACGCGATGCGGTAGCGAAGTTCGGCCGGGTCGGGGTCTGCGGTCAACAGCCCCGCCTCGGTCAGCAGTTCCAGCACGTCCTCCGCCTCGCGCTCGGACGAGCGGAGCAGCACGGCGGCGTCCTCGGGGGTGATGCTGTCGGCCCCGGCCCTGGCAAGGGCGCGCAAGGCGGTACGGGCGGCCGGACGGACTCGCGACAGGTCCGCGGCCAGGCTGGCCCGGACGTCCAGCTCGCCGAGGCGCAGTTCGTCCAGCCGGTGCTCGACCGGGGTGAGACGAGCCGCCAGCCTGGCCGTCGTCCAGTGCGGGTGGGCGGCCAGCCGACCGGCACAGATCCGCAGGGCGAGCGGCAGCCGGTCGCAGAGTTCGACGATCCGGGCGGTGGCCGCCGGATCCGCGCTCACCCGGTCCCGGCCGGCCGTGGCGAGCAGTTGGTAGGCCTCCGGAAAGTCCAGCGGGCCGACCCGGAAGCGTTGCGCCCCTTCGATCGTGCCGAGCGCGAAGCGGCTGGTGATCACGGTACGGCCGCACGCGTCGGAGGTGAGCAGCGGACGGACCGACCGCTCGTCCTCGGCGTTGTCCAGCACCACCAGGACCTTCCGTCCGGCCAGCCGGCTCCGGTAGAGGCGGACCAGTTCGTCCTGGCTGTCGGGCAACTCGCGTGCGTCGGCCCCGAGGGCGCGCAGGAAGGCACGAAGCACCTCGGCCGGGTCACGGGGGAGGCCGTCGGGTCCGCGCAGGTCCGTGTAAAGGACACCGTCGGGGAACGCCTGCCGGGCGAGGTGGCAGGCGTGGACGGCCAGCGCGGACTTCCCGCACCCGGCGGCGCCGGTCAGCACGACCGGTCCGACCGGATCCACCGGGCAGGCCAGTGGATCCTGCGACGCCCCGCCCAGGGCGGCCTGCAGCGCCGCCAGGTGGCGCTGGCGCCCGGCGAAGTCGGCGACGACGGGCGGCAGCATGGCCGGCACGAGCCCGCTCCACGCGCTGGTGGGGCGCTCGGACGAGCGCTCGTCACCGGCCGGGACCGGGACCGGGCGCGCAGCCGTCGGCCGGTCGGCGGCGGCCGGGCCGGGAACGGTGCCGGAGAGGACCTGCCGGTGCAGCTCGCGCAAGGTCGGGCCCGGGTCGACGCCCAGCTCCTCGGCGAGCAGCCGTCGCCCCTGGTCGTACACCTCCAGGGCGTCGCTCTGCCGGTCGCAGCGGTAGAGGGCGGTCATCAGCTGCCCGCGCAGGCGCTCCCGGGTCGGGTGCTCGGCGACCAGCCCGCGGAGTTCGGGGACGCCCGCACGGTGACCGCCCAGGGCGAGGTCCGCCTCGATGCGGTTCTCCAGGGCCGCGAGCCGGCTCTCCTCCAGCGCCGGAAGCTCCTTCTCGGCCAGCTGCGCGGTGACCCCGGTGAGCGGAGTGCCGCGCCAGTGCGCCAGGGCGGCGGAGAGCAGCTCGGCGGCGCGGGCGTATTCGCCGGCCTCCAGAGCCCGACGGCCGGCGTCGGCGTCCCGGCGGAACTCGTGCAGGTCCACCCGGCCCGGACCGATGTACAGCCGGTAGCCGGGCGCGCGGCGGACCAGGTCGACGCGCGGGCCGAGCCTGTTGCGCAGCCGCGACGCGTAGGTGTGCAGTTGGGCGTTCCACGTGGCCGGCGGGTCCCACCCCCAGAGCAGGGCACTCAGCCGCTCGTCGGGGAGCAACTGGCCGTCGGCCAGCAGCAGGGCGGCCAGGACGGAGCGCTGCTTGGCGCCGTCCAACCTGATCTCCCGACCGTCGGCCATCGCCTCCACCGGCCCGAGGAGACGGAACTCCAGGGCGGGTACGGCCTGCCGGGTGCTCGGCTGCTCGACGGCCTCCGGGGTTTCGACGTGCGGCATGACACATCCGTTCCGCGCAGCTGACACGACACTATGACCGCCCGACTGTACGAAGCCGTCCTTTCCCACCCCTGTCAGTGGAGTTTCCGGCCCGGGCCGCGCGATGTGAAAGGACTTCGAAAGAGGGTCGAAATCCCCGCTCGCTACAGTCGGCGGTGGACGGGGCCCGCGAGAGTGAGGAGATCCCATGACCACCGGACACGGCGACGACCCCTGGACCGTCACCCCTTTCGGCCGCGCCGTCGGCTAGGTCCTGGCCTCCAGCAACTGCCAGAGTCGTTCGGAGACGAGTGCGCCGGCGCCTCGCACCACCCGGTCGAGCCCGGCCACCCGCATCAGCCACACCGGTGCGCCGAGCTCCTCGAACTGTCGTGCCGCGGCGGCGAGGAGCCCCGCCGCCGCCACCCGGTCCCCCGTCAGGCCCGTCACGCACGCGAGCACGGTGCGGACCCTGGCCGCCAGGAAGCGGTCCGTCACCCGGTCCGCGGCGGCCAGTGCCCCCTGCAGGATGTCGGCCGCCTCCGCCGGGCGGGCCTGCCGCCACAGTGCCTCTCCGAGGCAGCGCAGCGAGTGGGCCTCGCCGCGCAAGTCGCCTGTGGCGCGTACCAGTTCCAAAGCCCGCCGGCTCGCCTCCTCGGCCCGTTCGCCCTCCCCCTGGCTGACCAGAACCTCGGCCAGCCGGACGGTGCTCTGTGCCTCGCCCCGGGCGGACCCCAGCCGCAGGTTGACCGCGATGGCCTGTTCGGTGAGTTCCAGACCGTTGCCCGGCTCGCCGTACTCCAGCTCGATCCGGGCCAGAATACCCAGCACATGAGCCTCGGCGTAGTGGTCTCCGACCGCCCGGAAGCCGGCCAGGGACCGGTAGCCCTCCTCCCGGGCGGCGGCCAGCGAGCCCCGGTTGCGCTCGTACAGGGCGAGATTGCGCTGGACGAGCGCCACACCGCGTCGCTCGCCCTGCTCCGCGAAGAGCCTCCGGGCCGGTTCGAGCCGGGCGCCCGCTTCCGCCCAGCGGAACTGGACGATCTCCAGGGTGCTGAGCGAGTGCAGCATCGCCGCCTCTCCGAGGGCGTCGTCGGCGTGCCGGACAGCGACCAGCGCGCGCTCCGCACACCGGCGCCAGTCCTCGAGGTGGTTGCGGTTCTGGAAGAGCGTGACGCTGGTCATCGTCAGGTCCCAGGCGAGCGCGGACTCACCGCATTCGGCCGCCTGATCGACGCTGCCGACGATCGAGGCCCGTTCGCTTTCGAACCAGGCCATCGGATCCGCCATCAGGGCACCGACCAGCTCGTCCGGCAGCCGGTACCTCGGCCCGGGCCCGTGCACGACGGTGAAGTCGCCGCCGTAGGTGCGCCGGTGCGCCTCCTCGGCGAGGAACAGCAGCGCGCCGAACACCCGGCGCTGCGCGTCCGCCCGGGCCTGCGGGGTCTCCTCCGCCTGCGCGCACTCGGCGGCGAAGAGCCGGAGCAGGTCCTGGAAGCGGTAGCGAACGTGGCCGCCGCCCCGGTCGGCGACCACTTCCAGCAGTTGGGCGTCGACCAGTTGCTCGATCAGGTCCTCGGCGTCCAGTGGGTCGACGTCCAGCAGCGCGGCGCCCACCCAGGCCGAGAAGTCGGGGAGGTTCAGCAGGCCGAGCAGCCGGTACATCCGGGCCACGTCGGCGGACAGGCCGCGGTAACTCAGTCGGAAGCCGGCCCGCACCCCGCACGAACCCTCGCTGAGTTCGTCCAGTCGGCGGTGCTGGTCCTTCAACCGGTCCACCAGCTGTCGGACCGTCCAGTGCGGCTTGCCGGCCAACCGGGCCGCCGCGATGCGCAGGGCGAGCGGCAGGCCGTCGCAGAGCGCGCCGAGTTCGCGTACGCCCTCCGGGTCCGCCGACAGCCGCTCGCCGCCCACCACCTTGGTGACCAGCTCGGCCGCCTCGCGCTGGCCGAGCGCGCCGAGCGGCAGGTGCAGGAAGTCGTGATCACCGGCCAGGCCCTCGACCTGATGGCGACTGGTGACCAGGACGCAGTGCCGGCCGCTGCCCGGCAGCAGCCAGCGGATCTGCTCGTAGGAGCGGGCGTTGTCGAGTACCACCAGGACGCGCCGGCCGCCGAGCTCGCTGCGGAACCGGTCGGCCCGCTCGACCGGGTCGGCGGGGATCTCCTCCACGGGTACGCCGAGGGCGCGCAGGAAGCGGTCCAGGACGGCGTTCGCGGTGAGCGGCTCCTCGGATTCGTCGTAGCCCCGCAGATCGGCGAAGAGCTGGCCGTCGGGGAAGCGCGCGGCCACCCGGTGGGCCCAGTGCCGGGCCAGCGCGGTCTTCCCGACCCCACCGATTCCGGTGATCAGTCCGACCGGGAGCACCGAGCTGTTGCTGCGCTCGGCCAGCATTCGGTCCAGTGCGGCGAGTTCATCGGTCCGGCCGGTGAAAGCTGCCACGTCGGCCGGGAGTTGGGCAGGGATCGCAGTCGCCGCGACGACCGCGGCGACCGGACCGGATTTCGGCTGATCGACCGTCGCCGCGGCGGGCGGCGCGGTCAGCCAGGACTCGTCGGCAAGTACCGCATCGTGCAACTTGCTGAGCATCGGACCGGGTTCGATCCCGAGATCGTCGACGAACAGCCGACGGGCCTCCCGATAGGTCTCCAGTGCCTCGGCCCGCCGCCCGGAGCGGTACTGGGCGAGCATCAGCTGCGCCCGGGCCTGTTCGCGGAGCCCGTTCTCCTTGATGAAGGAGCCGAGTTCGCCCACCAGTTCGCGGTGGTGCCCCAGGTCGAGCCGGAGCCCGGTGTGCTCTTCGTAGACACCCAGCCGCAGCTCGCCGAGCCGTGCCGCCTCGGCCGCCACGCGTTCGCCGACCACACCCTCCAGGGCGGCGCCGCGCCACAGACCGAGCGCCTCGTCCAGCAGTTCGACGGCCTCGACGGTGCGCCGCTGCCGCACCGCCTCCCGGGCCTGGCCCACCAGTTCCTCGAACTCGACCGCGTCGACCCGGTGTTCACCGGTCGCGAGCAGGTATCCGGGGTGGGCGGTGATGATCAGGTCGTCCTGACCGACCGCGGCCTTGAAGGTCTTGCGCAGGCCGGACACGCAGATGGCGATCTGGTTCACGTAGGTGTTCGGCGGCCGGCCCTGCCAGACCGCGTCGGCGAGGGCGTCCACCGAGACGACCCGATTGGCGGAGAGCAGCAGCATCGACAGGATGGTGCGTTGCCGCGCCCCGGAGAGCGGTACCGGCCGGCCGTCCACCTGGACGTCCAGGGGGCCGAGGATCCGGAATACCACCTGGTGCATCAGCCGCCTCCCCTCGGCCAAGGCCGTACGTTTTCGATCTTGCTACTTCGCGTTGTTCGTACCAGTGGGGCCGCTTTCACGCCAAGCGGCCTCGCAGGAAGCTGTCACGCCCGGCCCGGCCGCGGGCGGGGCGCGGCGCGCTCCCAACGGACCGCGCCGGCCGACCGCCCCGCGCCGGCCGGTCGGCCGGACGTCGGCGGGCCGCCGGCACCAGTCCCATGGCCGGGACGGCCACCTCGTCGGCGGTCGGACACCCGTGCACCACCCGCGATTCCGGCTCCGGCGCGGCTGCGGGGTCGTCCCGGGCGGTCACGGCGGCGGCGTTCCCGTACTTGCGGGACGGCAGCAGCCCGCGCTCGGCGGACAGCAGCTCCAGCGCGCCGACGAGCGTCGCCCGGGTGCCGGCCGGGTCGGTCACATCGTCCGCGAGGCCGCGCTCGGCCGCGTGATACCGGTGCATCAACGAGAGGAGGTAGCGGACCTCCTCGATGCGGGACTGCTCCTCGACCCGGTCACGCACGGTGGACGCAGTACCCGGCACCGGCCATCCCCCCTGAACGCTCGACAGTGACTCGACGGTAGGCGGGGCCCGGCCCGCGCCGCCATGGTCCACCCCCTGGCCGTCCGCAAGCTGAACCGCCCACGACGGACGAGCGGAACGATCCGGGCCCAGTGGCCACAAGCTGCCACGGCGCGGGTGCCGACGAGGGTCACGGTGCAATGCTGCAGCCTCACCCTCTGCGATCGCGAACTTTGATCGCGCACCATCCACCGGTTCGGATCGCCCGCCCGACATCACCCCTGATGCCGGGGCTTTCGAATGTCAAGGAGTGTCATGTTCACACGGATCGGGCGGTTCGTCGTCCGCCGGCCATGGCTGGTCGTCGCAGCCTGGCTGATCGCGGCGGTCGCGCTGACCGCGCTCGCGCCCAAGCTCAAGTCGACGACCGACCAGGCCGAGTTCCTGCCCTCGCACTACGAGTCGGTCCAGGTGGCCGACGTGCAGAAGCGCGCCTTCCCCGGGCCCGACCAGCCCGCCGCGATCGCCGTCTTCAAGCGCACCGACGGCGCCGCGCTCACCGACGGCGACAAGGCCGACCTGGCGAAGATCGCCGCCGGGCTGGAGGCCAAGCAGTACGCCCACCTCAAGAAGGTCCAGACCGACCCGAGCTCGATCTCCCCGGACGGCCGGATCGGCCTGGCACAGGTCTATGCGGACCTCAAGGACTCGTACGACGAGGCCGTCACCAACGACGTCAAGCAGTTGCGGGTGGACGTCAAGGAGCTCCTGAACGGCACCGGCCTCAAGGTCGGCGTCACCGGCGACGCCGCCACCGCGCTGGACGCCCAGGACTCCGGCGACAACACCGACGGCATGATCATGATGGCCACCCTGCTGCTGATCATCATCCTGCTCGGCGTCATCTTCCGCAGCCCCCTGATCGCGCTGCTGCCGGTGCTCGTGATCCTGATGGTCTACCTGACCGCCACCGGGCTGATCGCCACTGCCAGCTCCGCCTTCGGGATGACCGCCGACTCCTCCGTCTCGACCATGCTGATCGTGGTCCTGTTCGGTGTCGGCACCGACTACCTGCTCTTCCTGCTCTTCCGTTACCGCGAGTTCCTGCGAGCCGGGATGGAGCCGCGCCCCGCGATGGCCGAGGCCGTCGCCAGGGTCGGCGAGACCATCGCCTCCGCGGCCGGGGCGGTGGCGGTGGCCTTCCTTGCGCTGACCCTCTCCACCATGGGCATGCTGCGCGCCATGGGCCCGTCGCTTGCCATCGCCGTCGGAGTCAGCATGGTCGCCGGCGTCACGCTGGTGCCGGCCGTGTTCGCGCTACTCGGCCGGGCCGCCTTCTGGCCTTCCAAGGCCTGGAAGCGCGAGCCGAAGAACGCCCTGGCCCAGAAGGTGGGCGGCCTGACGGCCCGCCGCCCGGGGCTGGTCGCGGCGGTCTCCGGTGGTGTGCTGGTGGTGCTCGCGGCCGGTGCCCTCGGGTTCAAGGCCGACTTCGACAGCGGCTCCTCGCTGCCGAAGAACCTGGAGTCGGTGCAGGCGATGGACGACCTGCAGGGCGGCTTCTCAGCCGGCCGGGCCCAGCCGACCCTGGTGTTCCTGGAGAACACCGGCGGCGGCAAGCTGGCCGAGGACCAGCTGACCGCCTACCACGACAAGCTCGCCTCCATCAGCGGTGTCGCCCAGGTCGACCCCGCGGTGGGCTCGGCCGACGGCACGGTCGCCCAGTTCAGCGTCTCGCTGGTCTACAAGCCGATGGAGGAGAAGGCGATCGACCTGGTCGACGGCGCACTGCGGGACCAGGCGCACGCCGCCGCACCGACCGGTACCCGGGCCCTGGTCGGCGGCATGACCGCCGTCATGGGTGACATCCGGACCGCCACCAACCACGACTACACCGTGGTGTTCCCGGTCGCAGCCCTCGCCATCATGCTGATCCTCGGCCTGCTGCTGCGCAGCGTGGTCGCACCGTGGTTCCTGATGCTGTCCGTCGGCCTCGGCTTCGCCGGCACGCTCGGCGCCACGGTCTGGCTCTTCCAGGGCATCAAGGGCGCCAACGGCGTCATGTTCAGCCTGCCGATCCTGGTCTACCTCTTCGTCGTTGCCATCGGCACCGACTACAACATCCTCATGATCGCGCGCTTGCGCGAGGAGATCCGCGAGGGCAGCGACCCCCGAGCGGCGGTCAAGCACGCGGTGGCCCAGTCCGCCCCGACCATGGGCGCCGCGGCGATCATCCTGGCCGGCACCTTCGGTGTCCTGATGCTCGCGGACAACTCGATGCTCCAGCAGATGGGCTTCGCGGTGGCGTTCGGCATCCTGCTCACCGCCTTCGTCATGGCGCTGTTCCTCGTCCCCGCCACGACCACGCTGCTCGGCCGCCGGGCCTGGTGGCCTGGTCTGAAGGACGAAGCGCCGAGCCCGGCCGGTGAGGAGCCCGTCCTGGTCGGCAGCGGCCACACCACGGGCTGACCTCCGTCTGCTACGGCGAAGGGGCCACCGGGTCGGATTCGACCCGGTGGCCCCTTCACGTGCGAGCAAGCGCTGTGGCCTTTCTGCAAGCTCCCGCCCGGCGGGCGGGAGTTTGCAGAAAGGCCCTATGCGGTGCGGTGTTCGACCAGTCCGACCAGGCTTTCCAGCGCGGCCCGGGCCGGGAGGTCCGGCAGGGCGGACAGCGCGTCGCGGGCGTCCGTTGCACAGGAGTGCAGGAGTTCCCGGGCGCGGGCCTCGGCGCTGGAGCTGCGCAGCAGTTCCGCCGCGCGGCGGCGGCTGCGCTCGTCGGCGAGAGGGCCACCCTCCAGCAGCCCGCGCAGCTCGGCGGCACGCGGCCCGTCCTCGCTGAGCGCCAGCAGCACCGGCAGGGTCCGCACCCCGACGGCGAGGTCGATCCCGGCGTCCTTGCCGGATTCCGCCGGATCGGCAACGAAGTCCAGTAGGTCGTCGGAGAGTTGGAAGACTATGCCGAGCTGCTCGCCGTACTCGGCCAGCGCCCGGACGGCCGGTGCGGGCGCGCCCGCCACCTCGGCGCCCAGGCGCAGCGCCAGGGAGATGAGCGAGGCCGTCTTGTCGGCGATCACCGCGAAGTGGTGGGTCAGTGGGGACTCCCCCGCCGCCGGCCCGGTCAACTCCCGCAGCTGGCCGCGGACCAGGCGTTCGGCGGCGTCGCCCTGCATCCTGATCACGTCGTCCCCGAGGCCCGCGGCGAGCCGGCCGGCCCTGACCAGCAGTCGGTTGCCGAGCAGCACCGCCGTCCGGTTGCCCCAACGGGCCGGGGCGCTCGGAACGCCGTGCCGGCTGCGGGCGCCGTCCATCACGTCGTCGTGGTGCAGCGAGGCCACGTGTATCAGTTCGACCATAGCGGCGGCGTCCAGGACCTGGCCCGTCCGGCCGTCCTCGGCGCCGAACTCGGCCGCGAGCAGCACCAGCAGTGGCCGCAACCGCTTCCCGCCGGCCTCGATCAGGTATCGCGACCGCTCTGCGACCAGCGCGTTCGGTACATCGGCGGCCGTCTCGCGCAGGCGGGTCTCGGCGTCGGCCAGGCCGCGGTGCAGCCGGGCGGTGAGCCCCGGGTCGGCCAGGGCCAGGCGGGCCACGAGGGAGTCCGGCCGCGGTTCGGCGGTCAGCGTGGTCATCGTTCCTCCGGGCAGAGCGTCAGCACGATCGTTCGAGCCCGACCCTAGGTCCCCATACGCGGGACCGGCCGTCTTCCCCGCGCAGGCTGGCAACAAGCTGTCAGCGGGCAGACGGCAGGCCCCGGTCCGCGTGGGGTCGGACCGGGGCCTGAGTGCGCGCCGCGGCCCTGGGGAGCCGCTGTCAGGTGATCGAAGGTCAGGCGCCCATCGCCTCGACGAGGCTCTTCGGGCGCATGTCCGTCCAGTTGGTGTTGATGTAGTCGAGGCAGGACTCGCGGCTCTCCTGCCCGTGCACGACGGTCCAGCCGGCCGGGACCTCGGCGAAGCCGGGCCACAGCGAGTGCTGGTTCTCCTCGTTGACGAGGACGTAGTAGGAGGCGTTGTCGTCCTCGAACGGGTTGGTCGCCATGATCGATCGGACTCCTGTCGGTTGGTTGCGGATGGAACGGGCGTCGGCGTCGGTTGACGTCGGCCGACGTTGGTCAGCGGGCGGCCGCGGTGGCGGCCGCCATGCGGTGGCGCACTGCGGAGACGAATCCGGGCAGCCGGTCGATGCCCCAGAAGCGCTGGTAACCGTCGACGAAGTACGGCACTCCGAACACCCCGTCCCGATAAGGGGCGTTGAGCGCCTCCAGGCCCTGGGCGCGCACCTCCGGGTCCTGCCACGCGTGGCCCAGCACGGCCGGATCGAGGCCGATGCCCGCACCGATGCCGGCCACGACCTCCGGGGAGGAGATGTCCAGTCCCTCCTCCCACCTGGCCCGGTAGGTCTCGTCGATGAACTGCCGGCCACGGCCGTGGTCCCTGGCCACCAGGTAGGCCAGGTGCGAGACCTCCCAGTTGGGCGTGCGGTCCACCGGCCAGACCATCTTCAGGTCCCGCTCGACGGCCAGCCGGCGGACGTCCTGGAGGACGTAGAGGTACTTGTCGCGGGACAGCTCCACGTAGGGCAGCTGTACCCCGGAGGACTCCAGGTGGTCGTGGTGGACGTCGTCCGGCTCCCAGAACGGCAGCCAGTCGATCGCGTCCGCGACGTCCGGGTACCGGGTGATCAGATCCCGGTACGCCATCCACGAGTACGCGCTGCCGAACGAGAAGTACCAGCGCGGCGGCTTTCTTGCCATCACTGTCTCCAAGGAATTCGTCATGAACAGCCGAACGGATTTCTATCGATTTCCCGAGGGAACGGGCAAGACTTTCTGCAGCTAACTGTCAGGAGTGAGCGGCCGACCGATCAGGTGAGTCCGGTCTCGAGCCCGGCGGCCGCGTCGATCAGCAGACCGCCGTACTGCCGACCCGGAGCCCGGGACATCAACGTGACCGGCCCGTCCAGCACGAGCGCGGCCACCACCTGCCCGGCGGCCCCGCGCACGGGCACCGCGGCGGCGCCGAACCCCAGCTCCCCGGCCCCCAGGCTCTGCGCCCAGCCCTGTCGGCGCACCTTGGCCAGGGTCACCGCACCGAAGCCGGCTCCCCGGATCGTCTCGGCGATCTCGTGCGGGTCCTTCCAGGCCAAGAGCACCTGGGCGCCCGCACCGGCCTTCATCGGCAGCGCCACACCCTCCGCCGACCGGGCCTGCCGCCCGGTGCCCGGGCCCTCCGCCGTGGCCACGCAGATCCGCAGGCCGCCGTGGCGCCGGTAGAGCCGTGCGCTGGCCCCGGTGCGCACCCGCAGCTCCGCCAGCACGCGACCGGCGCTCTGCAGCAGCCGGTCGCGACACGCCTCCTCGGCCAGCTCGCCGATCCGCGGGCCGATGAGGAACCGTCCCCGGGCGTCCCGGGTCAGCAGGCGGATGTTCTCCAGGGCCAGCGCGAGCCGGTGCACGGTCGCCCTGGACAGGCCGGTGACGTCGCTCAGGGTCCGCAACGAGGCCGGGCCGTCGGCCAGTACTCCGAGCAGCAACGAAGTCTTGTCCAGGACGCCGACGCCGCTTCTCGGCTCCGAGATCACGGTGCCCATCGCGTCACGCGATCCGTGCGGCGAGATCGCGCACCAGCGCGTCCCGCTGGTCCATCAGGTAGAAGTGGTCACCCGGGAACACCGTCAGGTCGAAGGAGCCGGTGGACACGTCCGCCCAGGCCGCCATGTCGGCCGGGGTGATCTCGTCGCGGTCACCGACGTAGCCGACCACCGGGCAGTTCACCGGGTGCGCCGGCCTCGCGCGGTAGGTGCCGACGATCTCGAAGTCGGCGCGTAGTGCGGGCATCACCAGCTCGTACAGGTCCGGGTCGCGAAGCAGTTCCGCCTCGGTGCCGCCGAGCCTGGTCACCTCTTCGATCACGGCCTCGTCGCCGCCGAGGTAGGTGAGCCTCGGGGACACCTGGTGCGGTGCCTTGCGGGCCGACACGTACAGCCCGGCCGGCTGGACACCGTGCTCCCGCTCGAGCTTCAGCGCCACCTCGTAGCCGAGCGAGGCGCCCATGCTGTGGCCGAACAGGTGCACCGGCAGGTCGAGGAACGGGAGCAGCGCCTCGGTGACCGCCTCGGCGAGCTCCGCCATGCTGGTGATGCAGTCCTCGGCGATCCGCTCCTGCCGACCGGGGTAGCGGGTCGCAAGCACCTCCACCCCGCCGCCGAGGTGGTCCGCCCAGCCGTGGAAGGCACTGGCGGTCCCGCCCGCGTGCGGCAGGCAGACCAACCGTTGGACGGTCCGGCCGTCCGACTGCGGGTAGCGTCGGAACCATCGGCTGTCGACTGCGCTCTTGATCATCTCTCCCTCTCCTGTCCGTACGTCATCCCCGCACACTCGACACCGCCGGGCCGACGGCCCCGAGGGCCACCGGGCTGTCGACGGAGAGCACTTCGACCGCCGGGGCGATGCGACGGGCCATGCCGGCCAGCGTGCGGCCGGGGCCCAGCTCGATCAGCCGCGCGCACCCGAGTCGGTCGACCAGCGTCCGGATCCCGGCCTCCCAGAGCACCGGTGAGACCAGTTGACGATCCATCAGATCGGGCCAGTCGGCACCCGAGGCGTGCGGGCGGGCGTCCACATTGGCGACTACCGGGGTGTGCAGCGCGGCGAACTCGACACCCGCCAGCGCGGCCCGCAGCCGCGCGGCGGCGGGCGCCATGTACGGGCTGTGGAAGGCCCCGCCGACCGGGACGCTGATCAGCTTCGCGCCGATCCCGGGCGCCTCGGCGGCAGCCGCGGCCACCCCGTCCACGGAGCCGGAGAGCACCACCTGGCCGGGCGCGTTCACGTTTGCCACCCAGACCCGGTGTCCGGCGCTCCGTGCGTCCGCGGCCAGTGCCTCGACGTCCGCCAGCGGCGCGCCGACGAGAACTCCCATCGTGCCGTCGGACAGTTCGGCCGCCTCCCGCATGGCCCGGCCGCGCACCGCGACCAGCCCGGCCGCGTCCGCGAGCCCGAGCGCTCCCGCGGCCACCAGGGCGGCGAACTCGCCGAGGCTGTGGCCGGCACAGGCGGCGACCGGCGCCTCGGACAGCAGTCCGTGCCGCCGCGCCTCGTCGTGGGCCATCACGTCGACGGTGAAGACCACCAGCTGGGCCAGGTCGGTGCGACACAGCAACGCGCCGTCGGTGTGCAGCAGGAGTTCCGCGACGTCCTCGCCGACCCGCTCGGAGACCGTCCCCACGAGGGACCACGCTTCGGTGTCCCGCCAGGGCGCGCCCATGCCCTGCTTCTGGGTGCCCTGTCCAGGAAACAGCAGCGCGATCGGTTCGGGGGTCATGGTCCACACCTTCCAGCCGGCGGATCACCGAGTTGTCCTGGTCTGAGGCGGAGCCGGTCCCGCCGGGGGTGCAGGGCCGGCTCCGCCGCGTGCCGCCGCCCGGGACGCGTCGTTGCCCATCGCGACGACACGTTCCTCGTCCGGAACGGCGACTCCGGCGGCCCACCCGGGGCGGCGGCTGCCGGAGGCTTTCTGGTACAGCTGGGGTCGACCCGCGGAGCGGATCCCGGTCGGTGACGGGCCCGGGCCGGGGCCGAGTCGATGTCCGGCCCGGTAGCCGACTTCCCTGCTCCGTCGGGTGTTCGCCGACTGCTGGTGTCCGCCGCCAGTTCTATCCGGCTGCCCCGAGCGGCGACAATGCCCGTTTCAGGAAGCTGCCACCGCCCGGCCGGCGGCACCGCGCCGCAGGTCAGGCGGTCCAGCCGGCCGGACCCGCGGCCTGCCCGCGGCCAGCAGCCCGAGTTCGGCGGCCCGCGCCCCGGCCTGGAAACGGGAGTTCGCCCCGAGCGTCTCCATGACCTCGGCGACGTACCGACGGTAGGTGCGGACCGAGACCGAGAGGTCCCGGGCGGCCACCTCGTCCGTCACACCGGCGTTCAGCCGGTCGAGGATGCGCCGGGTGAGTTCCTTCCGGGCCGCGTTCCCGAAGTCGGGCCGGTCCTCGATCGGAACGGCACGCCGCCAGACGCCCGCGAACAGGTTGTGCATGGTGCGGATCACGGAGAAGTCCCGGATCATCGCGGCCCGCCGGTTGCCGGTCGCCAGGTCCGCACTGGCGAGCACGACCTGGTGGTCGACCATGATGGTCTCCATCCAGGGCAGTTGGCAGATTCTGGCCTCCAGATGGCAGCCCGCGTCGAGTTGCCGCCGGACGAACTCCCGGTCGAGCGTCTCCGGCACGCACAACAGCCGCACGGTGACCTCGTCGCCGCAGGCGGCGAGCATCTCGCCCAGCGCGCCGTAGATCACCCTGGCTCTGGGCGCGTCCGAGGCGAGCACCACCTGGAGCCTGTGCCGGGTGCGCCCGATCAGCAGGGCGGCCTCGGCGGAAAGCTCCTCCTCGTCCGGCGGCACCGCGGTGACGACGGCCGATCGGGACACGAAGTCGCGGTGCCTCACCACGGTGTCCTCGATCAGGGCCTGAACCTCCAACAGCCCCTGCTCCACCTCGTCCCCGCGCCGTCGGCCGCGCGATGCCGGTGCTCGCGTGCTCGACAGTTCCCTCATGGCTCCCCCCATGACGTGCGACTCCGTCCACCGTCATCTCACAGCGCGGCCCCCCGGAGTCCTACGGCGCTGTCAGCAAGCTGCGCGCCGGACGGGCCGCCGACCCGGGGCGGGCCCCGATTGGCGACGGCCCGTGCTCGCGCACCCACAGGGGGTGGCGCGGCCGCCCGTCAAGCCCGCCCGATTGACCGATTCCGGTCATGACAGGTAGTGGTCAGTCCCGGATTTCCGATCCCGGCAGGCATTACGTTCGGGTCAGCCTTTCGAGGGAGGAGATTCCGTGAACAGCACTGAGCTCACGGACGAACCCGAATACGGCGTCTACCACCGGATCATGACAATGATGTCGTCATCCGGGACGCCGTTTCGTCTTATTCACCACCGACCTGAAGGACGCACTGCCGAGGCCAGTGAAATGCGCGGGCATTCGCTCCGGCAGGCCGCGAAATGCATCGTGGTCCGCACCAGGACCGCCGGGAGCCCGCCCCGGCACAGCGTCGTCGTCGTGCCCGGTGACCGCCGGGTCGACCTGGAAGCCGTCACACACCATCTCGGCGGCGACCGGACGGCGTTCGCCGACCAACGGACCGCGGAGCGGCTCACCCAGTGCCGCAGCGGCTCCATCGTTCCCTTCGTCTTCGACCGGGACCTCGAGCTGCTGGCCGACCCCGCACTGCTCGAAACCGAGGAGATCTTCTTCAACGCGGCCCGGCTCGATCGCTCACTGGCGGTCGCGCCCGCGGACTGGGCCGCACTCGCCCGCCCGCTGATCAGGCCGGTGGCGCAGGACGATCCGGTGGCCGTCGGCTGATCGAACCGACGGCACCGGCAAGCAAGGAGCTCCGGGGGTGCGGCGATCCCGCACCCCCGGAGCTCTGCTTTTCGGTCAACGGGAACCGGCCCCGACCGCCGCCTCCTCCGCCACGGTCCAGCCGTCCGCGTCCAGCAGCCGGCTGAGTGCCGACGCGGAATGCTGCTGGACGAGCAGTTCGACCAGGCCGCGCGGCCGGTCCATCGAGTGCTCGATCCGCAGGTCCTCGATGTTCACCCCGATCTCGCCCACCGCAGTGAACAGCCTTGCCAGCGCGCCGGGTTGGTCCGGCACCAGCACCGGGACGGCGGCCAGGTCGGTGAGCGGGGTGCCCGACTTGTGGGCGACCCGTGCCCGCCCCCGGTTGCCGTGTCGCAGGACGTGGTCCAGGGTGGCCGCGGCCTCCTTGCGACGCGCGCTGTCGGTTCCGGCCAGGCCCCGCAGTGCGGAGATGGTCCTACCGAGGTCGGACGCGTACTCGTCGAGGACGTCCGCGACGGCGGCGGCGTTGGCGTCCAGGATCTCGCCCCACAGACCCGGGTCCCCGGCCGCGATGCGGGTGACGTCCCGCACCCCCGGCCCCGCGACCCGGATGCTGGACTCCCCCGCGTCCGCCAGGCGGGCCGCCATCAAGGAGGACACCAGGTGCGGGGCGTGCGAGATGAGCGCGACGGCGCGGTCGTGCGCGGCGACGTCCATCACCACCGGCGTGCCACCGCACAGCGAGGCGAGCTCAAGGGCGCGGTTGAGCGTCTCCTGGCCGGTGTCCGGGGACGGCGTGAGCACCCACGGCCGGCCCTCGAACAGGTCGGCCCGCCCGGCCAGCGGTCCGGAGCGCTCGGTGCCCGCCATCGGGTGCCCGCCGATGTAGTTGGCCGGGTCCGCCCCGGCGCGCGCCACCTCTTCGTGCGGCTGCGCCTTCACGCTGGCGACGTCGGTGTAGGCGTGGGCCAGGCCCTCGCGCTGGGCGCGCGCCAGGACGGTGCCGATGTGCGCGGGCGGGACGGCGAGGACGGCGAGGTCGACCGGCCCCTCGGGTGCGGTCAGTGAGCCCGCGCCCATGGCCTCCGCGGTCCTCGCCGCCGTCCGGTTCACGTCGTCCAGGTGCACCGCCACCCCGTGCCGGCTGAGCGCGAGCGCGACGGACGTGCCGATCGCCCCGGTGCCGATGACAGCGGCGCTCCTCATCGGCCGGGCCCGTCGACGACCGCGGTCTCGGTCTCGACGAAGCGCGCCAGCCTGGCGATGCCGTCCTCGACGTCCGCGCGGGTCAGGTAGCTGAAGGAGAGTCGCATGGCGCGCTCGCCACCTCCCTGGGGGTAGAAGTACGACATCGGGGTCCAGATCACCCCGTGCTCCTCGGCCGAGCGCAGCAGGGCGGCGTTGTCCGCCGGGAACGGCACCTTGACGGTGAGGAAGAACCCGCCGCCGGGGACGTTCCAGCCGATGCCGAGTGCACGTCGCCGGTCCTCCGGGAAGTGCCGCTCCAACTGCTCCAGCACAGCCTCCAGGACGTCCCCGTAGTGCGCGGCGGGCCCGGCGTTGAGCTCGGAGAGCCGCCCGTCCGCGGCCAGCAGCATCCCGGCCACCGCGGCCTGGGCGATCGGCGGGGTGTTCACCGTCACCATGCTCTTGATCTTGGCGAGTTCGTCGGCGAGCAGGCCGGTGGTGCCAACGGCGTCCCGGACCGTCTGGTCCGCGATCACGAAGCCGATCCGCGCGCCCGGGAAGACCGACTTCGAGTACGAGCCGAGGTGCACCACCCGGCGGCCGGTGTCGAGGGCCTTGAGGGTGGGCAGCCGCTCGCCGGTGCTGACCAGGCGGTAGGGGTTGTCCTCGATCACGAGCAGGTCAAGGCGCTCCGCGAGCGCGAGCAGGTCCTCGCGGGTCTGCCGGGGCATGGTGGTGCCGGACGGGTTGGAGTGGTCGGGTACCACGTAGAGCGCCCGCGGCCGGCGCCCGCGGGCCCGCTCCGCGCGGACCGCGGCCTCCACCGCCGCGCAGGAGAGGCCGTCCGGCCCGTCCTCGATCGCGGTCACCGGGATGCCGAGCAACGAGGCGGCGCCGGTGATCCCCACGTAGCAGGGGCTGGTGGCGAGCAGGACGTCCCGGGGGCCGGCGAACAGCGCCCGCAGGGTCAGGAACATCGCCTCCTGGCAGCCCACCGTGACCACGATCGAGGCGGGGTCGACGTCGATCCCCTCGTCCTTGCGCAGCGAGTCGGCGATCAGCCCGTTGATCAGTCCCGCGGTGGGGCCGTACTGGAACAGCTTGGTGCGCACGGCCGCGGGCGTGTCGCCCTGCTCGGCCAGGTGGTCGACGTAGCGGCGCAGGTGGGTGAACAGCTGCTCGGTGTCGAAGAAGCCCTCGTACGGCCGGCCCGGTGCGAAGGAGACCGCCTCGGGGTAGCGGATGGTCACCTCGTTGAGGAAGTTCATGGTGTCCAGCACCGGGTCGCTGACGCTGGCGTGCAGTTCCTCCTTGCGCAGTTCGACCGGGGTGGACGGCTGCTCGGCCGGTGCGGCGGCGCGCGGCGCGGACACGGTGGACGGACCCGGCTCCAGTACGGCGGGGCCTGCGTCGGCGGCCGAGCGGGTGCCGGTCAACAGCAGGGCGTCCTCGAACTCGCCGACCAGGATGTCGAACACGTCGGTGACACCGGTCTGCCCGGCCACCGCCAGGCCGTGCAGCACCGGACGGCCCAGCAGCACGGCGTCGGCGCCGAGCGCCAGCGCCGACAGCACGTCGGTGCCCCGCCGCACGCCGCCGTCCAGCAGCACCGGGCAACGGCCGTCCACCGCGCCGGCGACCTCCGCGAGCACGTCCAAGGAGGCGCAACCACCGTCGAGTTGACGCCCGCCGTGGTTGGAGACGACCAGGCCGTCCGCGCCGGCGACAAGCGCCCGGGTGGCGTCCTCGGCGGTGGTGATCCCCTTGAGCAGCACGGGCAGTGCGCTGACCGAGCGCAGCCAGGAGACCACCGACCAATCCAGTGCGGGGTCGAGTTCGGTGCGCCCGTGACCGCTCGGCGACGAGTAGTCGGCCGGCGGCAGGTTGGCCGGCACGATGCCGTCCGGCAGCCGGAAATCGTTGCGCAAGTCACGCAGCCGCCGGCCGAGCCGGGGCGCGTCGACGGTGAGGACGATCGCCTCGAAGCCCGCCTCCTCGGCCTTCTCGATGAGTTGACGGGTCGTCTCCCGGTCGCGGAAGCAGTAGACCTGCAGCCAGAGCGGCGAACTCGCGGCGGCGGCCAGCTTGTCGAACGGCTGCCCGGCGAAGGTGCTCACCACGACCGGCAGGCCCGCCACCCCCGCCGCCTGCACGGTGGCGATCTCACCCTCGGGGTGCATCATCGTGTGGTAGGCCATCGGCGCCACCCCCACCGGGGCGGCCCAGCGACGCCCGAACACCGTGACCGAGGTGTCCACCTCGCTCACGCCGGTCAGCACCCGGGAGCGGAGCCGCAGCCGGTCGAAGGCGAGCAGGTTCTGGGAGAGCGTCCGCTCCTCCCCCGCCCCGCCCTGGATGAAGTCCCAGACCGGCAGGTCCAGGCGCTCACGGGCCAGCGCGGCGTAGTCGTCCAGGGTCAGCGGCTTCGGAGTCGCGGTCCTCGCGTCGTCAACCGTCATGGGACGACCACCTCGCCTCGTGGCGCCGGGAGTTCGATGTCGTGTCCGCGCATGCTGAGTCCCCATCCAGTAATCGGAAGCATGTCGATTAGACGTCACCGGTCTCGCTCCGGACGCCCGGCCGGCGTGGCTCGGCAACTTGCTGACAGCCCGGCGGGAGATCCGTCCTTCCCAACGGCCGAGGTCCCGGCCGTCCCGCGCGGGACGGCCGGGACCTCCAGGGTTGCCGGCGGGTTGGGTCGACGACGGAGCGGCGTCATATCGTCGCCGTTTTCAACTATTTGACGTGGCGGTGCGCCGCTGCCGCGCCCGGTGGATGCTGTTACCGAGCTCGAACGCCGGCGGGCTCACACCGCGCAGACGCCTTTCATGCTGTCGATGAGTGTCAGGACCGCCTTCGCCGAGGGCAGGATCATCCGCCCCTCGCGAGTGAGGTGCGCCCCGTTGGAATCGCGGATGAAGAGCTTCGTTCCCAGCATCTGTTCCAGGCATTTGATCTGGTAGCTGATCGCCGGCTGGGAATATCCCAGTTCCTTCGCCGCGTGATCCATGCGCCCGATCTCGGCCACGGAAACGAACGCTCGAAACTCCCGCTCATGCATAGCTCCCCCTATTGTTTCGCCAGATCGCCAGGCAACCGAACTGCTGTCCAGTCCATAACAGCCGATTCGAAGTGGCCGCGCAACAACGGCTACAGGAAGCTGCAACGGGGCCGGTCCGCCCCGCTCACGCTGCCCCGTTCCGGCACGCCCCGCGCAGGTCGTGGAAGCACGGCCGGCCGGCGGTTCGCCTACAGAAAACAGATCATCCGGTACTCGGACCAGCTCTCGGCCGCAACCCGCGCGCCGATCAACTCGACGCCCTCCAACAACTGCTCGCGACCTACCAGCCCACTCGCGATCAGCCCCGGTTCCTCCGCCCGGACCCGGATGCCGGCGGCCAGCAGTGCCCTGACGTCCCGCCGCGGGTCGCTCAGGGTCTCCACCACGCGATTGCCGAAACGCAGCGGCGCGACCGTCGCGTCCCTGGCCGCGTAGCTGACCGCCTGCCCCCGCAGCAGGATGTCCATTCCCCCCATCTGCCGGTGGAGTTCACGCACCAGGTAGAGCGTGTCGACGAACTGCTTCTCCACGGCGCCGCGGTAGCCGCGGTCCACGATCGCCAGCACTCGGGCTTGCTCGGCCACTCAGATCACCCCGATCAGTACGGTCTTGCCCGCCGCCGCCAGGTTGCCCGCGTAGGCGTGCGGCGCCCTCATGGCGATCTCCGGCAAGTGGCCGGTCGCCCCGCGGTCATCGCTGCAGAACCGGCAGCCGTACCAGTAGAACTGGTCGGGAAACGCCCGAAGCATCTCCTGCACGATCGTTGCGGTGGTCAGGTGGCGCGTCGACCAGTCCGCCAGGTCCCGCGGCTTGAACTCGCCCAGCGATTGCTGGGTCAGCATCGTCGCGTAGCCGCAGGCCCAGACCTGGACCCGCCCGCCCTGCTCCAGCATCGACTGGACCAGCCGCAGCACGGTCGTGGTCAGGTCGGTACGGTGCGGCGCCCCCATGAAGGTCAACAGGACGTCGGTCGTGGGAATCGGGCGGGGCATCAGTGCCACACCGTCCGGACCGCGGGATCGAGCACCAGTCGCGCGATCTCGTCCATCTCGACCGGGATCGTCGCCGGACGGAGCGCGGAGGCGACGATCCCCCGCTGGTCCAGCGAGAAGCGGTCGGCCAGCAGCCGGCCACCCGCTTCCAGGAAGTCCAGCAGCTCCGGACGGTCGCCCAGGGCGAGCGACACCCCGCCTTGCACCAGGAACAGGGTCACCTCGTGCCCGGCCCGCGCCTGGACCGCACCGTCGCCGACGAAGGCCAGGGCTTCCTCGGTCGCGGACTCCTGGCTCTCGACCAGGAGATATCGCAGCGTCTGCCGGCCCAGGACTGTGCTCATCGGGTGCATCCCCTCCATGGTCGCCGCCTTCGGGCGGGGTCTGCCGCCCGGCCGGGCGGCAGCACGGCCGCCATTCCGCGTGCGGCACCGCCCCGTGATCATCGCAAGGGTCCCGGGCTCCGCGGTCCGCCCGCCCACCGTTCTGACAGGAAGGTGTCAGCGGAGGTACCCGCCCGTCTCCACCGGTCGGCCGGCCCCGGCCTTTTCGGGCACGGCGCGACACCACACGCCGATCGCCGCCGGTCCTCGCGGTCGGCTGGCATCTTTCGGCCACCCGTACCACCGTTCCGGCTCGGCCCATCCCGGTCATTCGTAGGCTTGGCCATCGTTTCGCGTCCGTACAGCTCAGGGGGTCAGCCACACGTGAAGACGGCTATCCTGCTCACGATCGGCTGCGTCACGATCGTCGTCACGATCGCGGGCTTCTCCGCCGGCGCACGACTGTTGCTCGGGTTGCGGGTCGGCCGTATCCGCGCCGCGGTGACCGGATGCGTCGGCCTCTTCGCCACGATCCTCTTCAGCCGGACCGTGCACTCGGCCGACCGCGGCGCGCTCGTC
Source organism: Kitasatospora sp. NPDC032757 (assembly GCF_055579305.1). Taxonomy (NCBI): domain Bacteria; kingdom Bacillati; phylum Actinomycetota; class Actinomycetes; order Kitasatosporales; family Streptomycetaceae; genus Kitasatospora; species Kitasatospora sp. NPDC032757. Next base: position 159,820 of record NZ_JBVINN010000001.1, read on the forward strand.
ACGGTCGAGATCGGTGCGGTGCTCCTGCTGACCATGGGCTTCCTCGCCGTCTCCGAGGTGGTCCTGCCCAGTGGCTCCTGGCCCTCGATGCTGCGGCTGCCCCGGGCACTGCGCCGCCGGATCGCCAGGGCCCGCCGCTACTCCCAGCTCAGCGCCATCGGCTATCGACACGGCCTCGGACGGCTGCTCCGCAGCGCGGGCCGGGCCTCGGCCACCGGGCCCGCCGGCCACCACCAGCTGGCCCGCTCGCTTCGACGGGCTCTGGAGGAAGGCGGAGCGACATTCGTCAAGCTCGGTCAAGTCCTTTCGACCCGGCACGACCTGCTCCCGCCCAGTTTCACCGAGGAGTTGAGCAACCTCCAGCACCAGGCCACGCCCGCGCTCTGGGAGGAGGTGGCCGAGCAGCTGCGGCAGGAGTTCCACCGGCCCCTGGAAACGGTGTTCGCACGGTTCGACCCGGTGCCGCTGGCAGCAGGGTCCATCGCGCAGGTGCACCGGGCTCGGCTGCATTCGGGTCGGGAGGTGGTGGTCAAGGTACGCCGCCCCGGCTGCCGGCCGGTCGTCGAGCGGGACCTCGACATCCTGTGCAGCGTCGCCCGCAGACTCGAGGAACGGACCGCCTGGGGGCGGGCCGCCGGGGTCGAGGCACTGGCCCGCGGTTTCGCCGACTCCGTCCTGGAGGAGCTGGACTTCCGGGTCGAGGCCCGGAACATGGCGGCGGTCGCGGCGAGAAGCCGGGCCGGGAAGGTCTTGATACCGCAGGTCTTCCCGGAGCTCTCCAGCGAGAAGGTCCTGGTCACGGAATGGATCGACGGGGAGCCGCTCAGCGCGTCCACCGCGGCGTTCGAAGGCCCGACCGTGGACCCGACAGCCGTCGCCCGTACCGTCCTCGACTGCGTCCTGCGGCAGATCATGATCGGCGGGATCTTCCACGCGGACCCGCACGCGGGGAACATCCTGCTGCTCCGCGACGGCCGACTCGCGATGCTCGACTTCGGCTCGGTCGGCCGGATCGACGGGCAACTCCAGACCAGGCTGCGCGACCTGCTCGTGGCCATCCGCCGGGCCGACGCCGCCGCTCTCTGCGACGCGCTGCTCGCACTGGCGAACCAGCCGGAGGAGATCGACCAGAAGGGCCTCGAACGGGCCCTCGGTCTGTTCCTGGCACGCCACTTCGGACCTGGAACGGCTCTGGACAGCAGCGCCTTCAGCGATCTCTTCCGGCTCGTCACTGCCCATCGGCTGACCATTCCGAACAGCATCGCGGCAGCGTTCCGCGCGCTCGCCACGCTGGAGGGCACACTCACCCGGATCGCCCCCGACTTCGATCTGACCGCCGAGGCGAAGCAGTTCGCCTGGGTGCAGGTCACCGAATCGGCCTCGCCGTCGAAGCTGGGAGCCACCGCCGCCGAAGAGCTGCTCGACATCCTCATGATCGGACGCCGACTGCCCCGTCGGGTGGACCGGATCACCAGCGCGATCGAGCAGGGCCGGCTGAGCATGAACATCCGGCTGCTCGGGAACCGCCAGGACCGCGGCTTCCTGCAAACCCTCGTGCACGAGGTCATCCTGACCGCCCTCGGCGCGACGACCGGGGTGATGGCGGTCATCCTGCTCAGCACCGCGCGCGGACCTCGGATCACATCGTCGATCAGCCTGTTCGAGGTGATCGGCTACAACCTGCTGGTGGTCAGCGCCATTCTGATGGTGCGTGTGCTCTTCACCATCTTCCACGCCCGCCGCCGGTAGCCGTCGTCCCAGCCGGCCCGACGGCTGCCGACGTCGCGGGGCACGCCGTCCACCGGGTGCGATCGCCGGCAGGTCCCGGCCGCCGATGAGGCGGCCGGGACCGTGCTTGCCGAGGGCGGATGCCGATCCGGACGGGGTCGATGGCTCCCGGAGTCGAGCACCCGGGCCCGGCAGTCGTGGAACCCGCCGCCGCGCTATGCCGCGGCGCGGACGCTCGCGACGAACCCGGCGAGCCGGTCGGAGCCCCAGAACTTGTCGCTCCCGTGGATGAAGAAGGGCACCCCGAACACGCCGTCGCGGCCGAGCGCGCGCAGCGCCTCGACGCCGCGGGCGAGGATCGCCGGGTCGTCGGCGGCGTTGCCGACGACGTCCGGGTCGAGGCCGGTCTCCGCGCCGGCCTCGGCGATCACGGACCGCTCGGAGATGTCCAGTCCGAGCTCGAAGCGCGCCCGGTAGACGTTGCCGATGTACTCGCGACCCAGGCCGGCGTCCTCGGCGACCAGCCAGCCGAGGTGGGCGATGTCCCAGTCGGGCGCGGTGTCGACGGGCCAGGCGACCGTCAGACCCCGCTCGACGGCGAGGCGTTTGACGTCCTGCAGGATGTAGAGGTGCTTCTCCTTCGACATCGGGACGTAGGGCAGCCGGACGTCCGTCCCGGCCAGGAGCCGGGAGGTCGCGCCGCCCGGCTCCCAGTACGGCCGCCATTGGATCCGCTCCGCCACGTCGGGGGCGTTCTCGGTCAGCTCCCGGAAGGCCAGCCACGAGTACGGGCTGCGCAGGGAGAAGTACCAGCGTGCCGGTTCGACCGCCAACTCAGGCTCCTGGGAATCTAGATGGTGATGCCGCCGTCGATCTGCAGGACGGCGCCGGTGATGTAGCCCGCGCGCGGCGAGACCAGGTAGGCGACCAGGTCGGCGACCTCGTCCGCAGTGCCGAGGCGGCCCAGCGGCACCGACTCGAGCGCCTTGTCCTTCGTCTTGTCGGTGAGGACCGAGGTCATGTCGGTGTCGATGAAGCCGGGGGCGACCACGTTGGCGCGGATTCCGTAGCGGCCGACCTCCTTGGCCAGGGCCCGGGAGAAGCCGATGATCCCGGCCTTGGAGGCGGAGTAGTTGCTCTGGGTGGCGTTGCCGTAGACGCCGGCGACCGACGAGATGTTGACGATCGCCCCGCCCTTGCGCTTCATCATGCCGAAGACGACGGAACGGCAGGCGTTGTACACCCCGTCCAGATTGGTGTCGAGCACCTGGTGCCACTCCTCGTCCTTCATCAGGACGAGCGGGTTGTCCCGGGTGATGCCGGCGGCGGTCACGGCCGCGTCGATCGGGCCGAGCTCCCGCTCGGTCTCCTCGACGAACCCGCGCACCGCCGCGAGGTCGCGCACGTCGACCCTGCGGCTGAGCACCCGCACGCCGAGGGCGCTCACCTCCTTCTCCAGGACGCGGGCGGCCTCCTCGTTGGACTGGTAGCAGAACGCGACGTCGAAGCCGTTCTGCGCGAGGCGCAGCACGGTGGCGCGGCCGATGCCGCGCGAGCCGCCGGTGACCAGCGCCACCCGGGTTTCGTTCTCAGCCATGGCTTTCTCCAAGGGGGACAGGGTCGGGCCGAAGTTCCTCGGCCGGCCGGAAGGCCAGCACGGCGCTGCCGACGGTCAGCACGGGCATCCCGCCGATCAGGCTCTCGCCGGCGATGATCAGGGTGTCGCCGAGGGTCCTGGTGATGGTCGCCCGGTGCTCCAGGACGTCCCCGGGAAGCACCGGCCGGTGGTACTGGAGGCCGGTCACGGCGCCGAACAGCATGACCTGCCCGGTGAGCACGTCCGGGTTGGGTGCCTCCCAGGTGGCCAGCAGGCCGGCCGCCTGGCACCAGGACTCCATCAGCAGCACCTGCGGATAGGCGAAGTCCACGGCGTCCTCGGGCAGGTCCCGGTACCAGGGCTCGTTGCAGGTGACCGCTTTGATCGCGGTGATGCGCTCGCCCGGGACGACCTCGAGCACGCGGTCGACCAACAGCATCGGGAAGCGGTGCGGCAGGGCCCGCCTGATCTCCGGCTGCCCGGCGGCGCCGGGCCGGTCCGTCCGCATCAGGATTCCTCCCCCATGGTGAAGCGCAGGCGGGCCCGGGCCGCGACCGCACGGGCGGTGGCGACCTTGGCCGTGCAGGTCCAGCCCGCGGCGCCGTCGCGCCAGGTCAGCTCCATGCTCAGCTCGTCGCCGGGGAAGACCGGGCTCAGGAACCGGGTCGATTCCACTTCGGCCAGCGTCAGCGGCCCCGCTCCCGGCGGCGGTGCCGCCAGTGCACTGAGCCGGACACACTCGATCACGCAGACACCCGGGAAGATCGGGAAGCCCGGATAGTGCCCGGGGAGGACCGGCTCGTCCGCCCCGACGACGACGGCGGTGGCCGCGGCCGTCCGGCCCCCGGCGTCGCGCACCGAGGGCCGGACCACCTGCACCGCCGCGGTGACGGGACTGACCGCTCGCGGCCGGCTCACGCCGACCGGAGCTTCTCGCTGAGCACCTCGTGGGCGCCGGCCAGCGAGGTGATCCGGGGGAACGAACTCTCCTCCAGCCGCAGGCCGTACTTCTTCTCCAGGACGACCACCACCTCCAGCGCCAGCAGGGAGTCGACCTCCAGGTCCTCGACGAAGCGCGCGTCGTCACCGACCTCGTCGACGTCCACGTCGAGGACCCCGGCGATCGTCGCGCGCAGGTCCTCCTTGTCCAGCACGGCTGCGGCCGAGGCCTCCTGGATCGTCATGGCGGTGTCCTTCCGTAAGGGGCGGGGATGGGGGTCAGCGGAGACGGAGCAGGGCACAGCCGACCGCGCCGTCGCGGTCGACCGAGGTGACCAGGGCGACGCGGCCGGCGGCCGAGGGGTCGTCCTCGGCGTGTACCAGGACGCCGGCCACCTGGAAGGCGGCCGACGCGGCCACGGTGTCGCCGAGCAGGGCGGCCTGGGTGAGGTGACGCGGGTCGGCACCGGCGGTGACCTCCTCGACCACCGCCTGCTCCTGCTCTCCCATCGGGCCGGGCACCTCGCTGGTGGAAACCGCCCACAGCTCCTCCGGCCGCACCTGCGCGCGGCGCAGCGCGCGCTGCACGCAGGAGGCCAGGGCGGTGCGGACGTCGCCGTCGAGGGCGATGCCCATCTGGACGGCGAGGAGCTCGGCCAGCACCGGCTGGTCCGGGTCGTCCACGTCCGCCTGTTCGATCAGCAAGAGGCCGCAGCCCTCGCCGGCCGGCTGCGTGGCGCCGTCGGTCCGCGGGTCGCGGGAGTGTTCGTCCAGCCAGGAGCGGGCGTGCGAGAACTCCTCCACCGCGCCGCACAGCACGGTCCGCGCCCGGCCGAAGTGCAGCAGCCGGCGGGAGTAGTTGAGGGCGTACAGACCGGCCGCATGGCCGCCGGCGATGGTGGTGTTGGCGCCCTTGAGCTGGTGCCAGATCGCACTCTGGCCGGCGGCGCAGTTCATGACGGCATTCGGGAACCGCGCCGGGTCCACGAAGTAGGGCTTCTCGCCGGTGAACGAGTCCCGGGTGAAGTCCATCTGGCTCTGCACGCTTCCGATGGTCGTGCCGAGCACGAGGGCGGAGTGCTCACCGGTGGCGACCTGCCGGTTGCGCGGCGCGTCGTCGAGCAGCCGGCCCACCGTGGTGACGGCGAGGCCGGTGGCCCGGTCCATCGACCGGGTGCCCTTCTTGCCGAGAATCGCGCGGATGTCGAAGTCCGGTACCAGGCAGGCCGTTTCGGCCGGCGCCTGCCAGGGTTCGCGGGCCAGCGGCGCCTCGGCCACCCGGCGCTCCCGCAGCCCCTCGGCGAACGCCTCCCGGCCGATGCCGAACGGCGACACCGCCGACCAGGCCGTGATGACCGTACGATTCACAGGGGTTGAGGTCGTACTCATATCTGCTCCGTTGCTCTCCGCGGTTTCGCCTGCCGGATCCGGCACGGCTGTCAGGCCTCGCCCCGAAGCGCCTTGGCAACGCGCTCGTCGAAGGTGACCAGGTTCCACTCGCGCCGGTTGTCGACGACGGCGTAGCCGTGGGTGACCTTGCCGGTGGCGGTCTGGACGAGCTTGCCGTCGCGGACCACGTAGCAGTCCATCCGCGAGGTGTAGGTGTAGTCCTTGAAGATGTTCTCCACCGTGTAGACGGTGTAGAGCTCCTCCTCCATGAGCGCCTCGTCGACGATCTGGATCTTCGAGTGCGGGCAGGCGGGGATCCAGCGGCGCTCATCCATCAGGGTCCGAACCGAGATGCCCCGGTCGGCCAGGAACAGGTCGACGACCTCCTCCATCTGCCGCAGGTAGCTGGACATCTGCAGGCGCTCGGAGAAGTGGCAGTACGGGTACGGGATGCGCCACTTCCAGCCGAAGGAGTTGGTGCCGGCGGTGAGCAGGTCGAGCACCGGGTCGGCACCGGTGGTGCCGCGGCCGGCGGACAGCGAGGTGGTGACCGCGGTGAGGTCGAGCCCGGAGATGTCGGGCGGCGTCTGCAGGCCCCGCACCGGTGTGCCGAGGCGATCCGTGACGAAGCGGGCGATCGGGGCCGGCGGCTCGCTCGCCTCCTCGATGTAGCTCTCGCGGCGCAGGACGGCCTTGGCCCGGGCGGCGACCAGCTTGGTCTGCGCGCCCTCGCGCTCACCGGTCAGGGTGACGGTGAAGGAGACGGCGGTGTCCTCGTCCCCGGCCTTGGGGACGACGTGCGCCTCGACCGTCTCGTCCATGAAGAGGGCGCTCAGGATGCGGGTGTCGAGGTCGACGAGGTCCACGCCGAGGCCGTGCTCCGTGTAGAGCGCGCGGGCCTCCAGACCGGCTTCGGCGAAGTGGAGCAGGATGGCTTCCTCGACGAGGTAGTTGATGTGCTTGAAGCCGATCCAGGTGCAGATGTTGGCGCCCTCGAAGCGGGTACGCAGCGGCACCGTCGTCTCGCTGGTGAGGAGCGCCTTGACTGCGCTTTCGGTCACGGTGGTCATCGGAGGTGCTCCCCTGAAGGTGTGGGTCCGGGGCCGCCTGTCGGTCACGCGGCCGGCAAGGTGCTGACGAAGCGATCGACCACGGCGGCGAGGTCGCCCGCCTGCTCGATCATCAGGAAGTGCCCGCTGCCGGGCAGCAGGTGGAACCGCCCCTGCGGCAGGTCGGCCGCCAGCAGGCGGCCCTCCTCCGGGAGCGCGATCGAGTCGTGCTCGCCCGCGATCACGAGGCAGGGCACGGGGAACAGTTCGGTGCGCAGCCACGGGGTGGCCAGGTAGGTCTCGAAGAACCGGATCCAGCCGTAGGCGCCGACCCGGTCGCGGACCCGCCCGCCGAGCTCTTCGACCAAGTCGTCCGAGACCCGGCCGCCGGCGTGCACCCGCACGCCCTCGGTCATCGTCCGGACGAAGTTCTGGACGGCGATCTCGACCGACCCCCAACCGAAGTCCTCGGGCGCGCGACGGTAGAACGGGGACACCAGGACGAGGGCGCGGATGCCGTACTCGGCGAAGGGGTCGGCACCGTGCTCCAGCCGCCGGTGGAGGAACTCCAGCAGGCTGTTGGCCCCCATCGAGTGGCCGACCACCACGCCGGCACCACCGGGCACCGCGCGCAGTGCGTCGGCCACGTACGGCACGACATCGCCCCGCGAGCTCCAGTGGGCCACGCAGTCACCGCGCCAGGGGAGGTCGGCGGCCCAGACCTCGGGGCCGTCCTCCCGCCCGACGTGGGCGAGGAAGGCGTCCCAGACGCTCGCGCTGTTGGCCAGGCCGTGGAGCAGCAGCATCCGGCCGGGGCCGCCGACCACGCGGCGGTGCATGACCACCGGCGGCGGTGCACCGGATCCGGCCTTCGGCGCCGTTCCGGCGGCGAGGACGCTGGCCGGGCCGGACATCACGCCGCCGGCCGGAACAGGACGAGTCCGGCGCTGGCGTCGTCGGCGTCACCGCCCGCGCTGGCGTACACCGGTCCGGCCCCGCCGCGGGCGAACCAGCCGGCGGCCGCGGCGCACTGGAGCACACCGAGCGCGCCGGAGGCGAGGCCGAAACGGGCACCGAGGTCCTGGCGCGGCACGCCGTCCAGCAGCCCCTCCGGCAGCGCGTCCGTCTCCGGCACCTGCCACAGCGCGGGGCGTTCGCCGGCCCCGTCGGAGAGCTTCGCCAGGGAGGCCGCCAGACCGGCGCCGCGCACGACGCCACCCAGAACGGCCAGCGCCGGAACGCCCCGCTCGGCTGCCGCCTCCGCGCTCTCCAGCACCACGGCCGCCGAGCCGTCCACGGTCCGGGCGCCGCCGACGAAGGCGCGCACCGCCTCGTTGTCGGGCTCGACGCCCAGCACGAGCGCCCGGGTGACCCGGCCGGCGCGGATCAGTTCCGCGCCCCAGCGGAGGGCGTCCAGCCCGGAGGTGGCCCCGTTGCAGAGCATCAGGTTCGGGCCGCGCAGGCCGAAGCGGATCGCGACGGAGGAGGCGACGACGTTGCTGGAGGCGTTCGGCAGGTCCATCGGGCTGCCGGCGGCCGCGGTCTCCCGGGTGATGGTGTCCATCGCCCGCGTGATGGTGTCGATGTTGCCGTAGTTGGAGCTGACCACCACCGCGACGCTGAGCGCCGCGACCTTCAGGCCCTCGTCGTCCACCAACGCGGCGTCGCGCAGCGCCGCCTGGGCCGAGCAGTACGCCAGCTGGGTCGCCCGGTCCTTGTAGCGCAGGCCCTTCCTGCCGACGATGTCCTTCGGTTCGACCGCAGGTGCGTCGGCCGGACCGGGCTCGATCAGCTCACGGGCCGATGCCGCGCGGGGCAGCACCACGCCGACCCCTGTTACCACCACGTTCATCGGGCCGCCTCCACGATCGCCACGGCGTTCACGCCGCCGAAGCCGAATGCGTTCAACTGGGCTACGGTCAGGGGTTCTCGGGCAGCCGTGTCGGTAACGATCCGGAAGCCGGCCGCCTCGTCCACCGGGTCGTCCAGCCCGACGGTCGGCGGCACCAGGCCCTCGGCCAGGGAGCTCAGCGTCACGACCAGGCTGAGCAGGCCGGAGGCTCCCGAGGTGTGACCGGTCATGGACTTGATGGCCGTCATCAGCGGCCTGCCCGCATCGTCGCCGAACGCGTCGGCGAGGGCGATGGCCTCGGCCTCGTCGTTGAGCAGGGTGCCGGTGCCGTGCACCATGACCAGGTCAATGTCCGCGGGCTTCAGGCCGGCGCGGGCGTGCGCCTCGCGGATGGCCTCGGCGATGCCGACCGGGTCGGGCGCGGTCACGTGGTGGGCGTCGCAGTTGACCGCGACCGTGCGTACCACGCCGTGCACCTTACAGCCCGCGGCCGGGGTCCGGGTCAGTACGACGGCGGCGGCGCCCTCACCCATGAGGACGCCCGCACGGTTGCGGTCGAACGGCCGCACTCGCTCCGGCGGCACCGGCTGGACCCGCTCCAGCAGGCCGTACATGGTCTCGGTGAGCACGTCCACGCCGGCCACGATCACCGTCTCGGCCGCGCCGCCCGCCAGCAGATCGGTGGCCAGGCCGAGCGCGTACAGCCCGGCGGAGCAGGCGTTGGAGAAGGTGTGGGTGTCGTCGGCGTTGAAGGCCGCGCGCAGCGCCGTACCGAAGTGCAGGTCCTGCGGTGGGAGGTCGATGCCGTCGCGCTGCCACAACTCGACCGAGCGCAGCTCCCGCAGGCCGGTGCCGATCAGGATCGGCACGCCGCTCAGGTCGTGCTCGTCGAGGCCCGCGTCGCGGGCTGCCTGGGCGATCGCGTCGGTCAGCAGCGCGGTCGCCCGGCGCGGGACGTCGGCCCCGGGCTCGGGGCGGTCGTCCACCTCGTAGGCGAAGTGGGCGTCGTGGCGGCTGAGGTCGAAGCCCTTCAACTCGCCGACGCCGGAGACACCGGCACAGAGGTTGGCGAACAGCTCGCCCGGATCGCGGCCGACACTGGCGACCGCGCCGGTACCGGTCACGGCCCAGCTCATGCCGGCACCTCGTCGTACTTCCCGAGCAGGACCACCGCGTTGTTGCCGCCGAACGCCAGCCCGTTGTTCTGGACGATCCGCAGCTCGGCCTCGACCGCGACGTTCGGAACGCAGTCGACGTCGCACTCGGGGTCGGTGGTGGTGTGGTTGATGGTCGGCGGAATGAACTTGTTGGTGATCGCGAGGGCGCAGCCGATGGCGGACAGCGCGCTCGCCGCGCCCATGGTGTGGCCGATCATCGACTTCATCGAGATGACCTTCGGCGGCCGCGCTCCGAAGACCTCGCGGATCGCCCGCGCCTCGGTGACGTCGTTGGCCTTGGTGCCGGTGCCGTGGGCGGAGATGAGGTCCACCTGCTCGGGCTTGACCCCGGCGTTCTCCAGGGCGATCTCCATGCACCGGCCGACGCTGTCCTGGTTGGGCGCGACCTGGTGGTAGGCGTCGCAGTTCAGGCCGTAGCCGAGCACCTCGGCGTAGATGCGCGCGCCGCGGGCGAGCGCGGAGTCGAGGCTTTCCAGGACCAGGATCCCGGCGCCCTCGCCCGTGAGGATGCCCTTGCGGTCCACGTCGAAGGGCCGGCACCGGTCGGGCGCGATGGTACCCAGGCGGTAGAACCCGGAGAAGGTCTTGCGACACATGGCGTCCGCACCGCCGCACAGGGCGTACTCGGCCTCGCCGGAGCGGACCGCGTCGAAGCCGTAGCCGATCGCGTAGTTGCCCGCGGCGCAGGCGGTCGGGATCGTCACCGCCTCGACGTCGGACAGCTCCAGCTCCTGGGCGATGGCCGCGGACAGGCGGCCGGCCGCAACCCGGCGGGCGGACTCGGGCGCCATGTGCTCGGGGCCCTGCTGCACCTCGGCCTCCACCATGTGGTCGAGGTCGCGGGACTCGCCGTCCGTGGTGCCGATGGTGACGACGCTGGGTCGTGACCGCCAGACCTCGAGGTCCAGGCCGGCGTCGTCGATCGCCATCCGGGCGGCGGCGACGGAGTACTGGGTGGCCCGGCCGAGCTGCTCGACGGGCAAGTGCCGGATCCACCGCTCGGGCTCGAATCCGACCACCTCGCACCCGTTCGCGTAGTCGAAGCCCTCGACGTCGAACACGGTGATGGGCTTGGCCCCGCTGCTCCCGCTGCGCAGGCCCTGCAGGAACTCGCCGGCTCCCATCCCGATACTGGAGACCACCCCCAGCCCGGTGATCACCACCCTGCGCGAGCCAGTCCGCCCCGACATTGCCATCCCGACCTCTCTGTCCTGTGTCCCGGCCTTGCCCTGTCCGAACGATGCCGTCGGCTACCAGCCAGCGGCCTCGGAGACGACCTCGTAAACACCCTTGAGGTTCACCATGCGGGCCAGCTCGGACTGGTCGATGGTGATGCTGAATTCCTTCTCCAGATTCGCGAGAATCTCGATCGAACGCAGCGAGTCGGCGCTGTGGTCCTCCTTGAAGAGGCTGGTCTCGCTAACTTCGTCCTCCTCCATCTCGAGAATGTCACAGACGATCTCCTTGATCTTCTGGAACTGCTCGTCGTACGAAGCCATGGTGGGCGACCTTCCTTTTCGGTGCGACACCCTGGGAAACGTCCCAGGCTTTCTGCCGGAGATCGTTCTATGACACCCCCACGGGCACCGGCAACAGCGACGGCAGAATCCTGCCAAGTCGGCCGGCCCGGAACACCCGGCGCCGCCCCGCATCGGCACCGACCAGGAGGTCAGGGGGGCCGGACAGCTTGGCAGCCTCGCCCACCGAGGACCCTTTCCGTCCGGCGCGGCCATTGCAGCAACCTGCCACCCGGCGGAATCCCGTCACGAACTCCTGCACCATCGGGCCCTGCCCCGGTGGCCGGAGTCGGCGGCCGATCCGCTCCCACACTCGATTCTTCGATGTGGACTGTCGGCCGGAGAGGCCGGCCAGCCAGCATGGCCACGGATGATCGGTGAATGAACCATCCAGACGACTAGGAGTGGGTTCTCAGTGAGCGCGGACCACAAGACCACGTGTTTCACGGGCCTGACCGTTGACCACATTCAAGTCTATGTAAGCGATATCGCCTCGAAGGCCCAGGCGTTCGCGGGCAATTACGGCCTGCGCCCGGTCGGTTCCGCCCGCGTTCCGGGAACGGCCCACTCCTACACGCTGGCGTCGTCGGACATCCTGTTCGTGCTGACCGAGCCGATGACGGACGACCACCCCGGCTCCGCCTATCTGGAGCAGCACGGCGAGGGCGTGGCCGACATCGCGCTGGGGACCGACGATGCGCGCGCCGCGTTCCACGAGGCGGTCCGGCGCGGGGCGAGCCCGGTGGCGGAGCCGGTGGAGCGGGAGGGCTTCGTCCTCGCCTCGATCATGGCCTTCGGGGACGTGGTGCACACCTTCGTGCAGCGTCCGACCGGGGCGGCCCGGCACGCGCTGCCCGGGTTCCTCCCGCAGACGGACCTCCAGGCCTCGGCGGAGCTGGGGCTGCGCGAGGTCGACCACTTCGCGATCTGCGTCGAGGCGGGGCAGCTCGACGAGGTCGTCAGGTTCTACTGCGACATCCTCGACTTCAGCATGATCTTCGAGGAGCGCATCGTCGTCGGCACCCAGGCGATGAACTCGAAGGTGGTGCAGAGCGCGTCCGGTCTGGTCACCCTCACCGTCATCGAGCCGGATCTCAGCCGCGATCCGGGCCAGATCGACTCGTTCCTCAAGAACCACGGCGGCGCCGGCGTCCAGCATGTCGCCATGGCGACCGAGGACATCGTCACCTCCGTCGGTGAACTGGTCCGGCGCGGAGTGGAGTTCCTGTCCACCCCCGGGACGTACTACGAACTCCTGGCGGACCGCATCGAGGTCTCCCGGCACTCGGTGGACGAGCTGCGCGCCCTGAACCTGCTGGTCGACGAGGACCACGAGGGACAGCTGTTCCAGGTCTTCGCCCGCTCCACCCACCCGCGCGGAACCTACTTCTTCGAGGTCATCGAACGGGCCGGCGCCAGGACCTTCGGCAGCGGCAACATCAAGGCGCTCTACGAGGCGGTCGAACTGCACCACGAACAGGCCCGGCAGCGCGAGCAGGAGGCTCAGCAGTCCCTGTTGTCCCACGCGGAACCGCAGCGGCCGGCCGGCCGGTGAGCGGCGGAAATCGAAGAGAGAGGGGCACTGCCGTGGAGACCATCCGCGTCGAAGGCCTGACCAAGTCCTACGCCGGCACCGCGGCGCTGTCCGCGGTCGACTTCACGGCCCGGGCCGGCACCGTCCTGGGGCTGCTGGGCCCGAACGGCTCCGGCAAGACGACCACGGTACGGATCCTCTCCACCCTCCTACGCCCGGATGAGGGGCGCGCCTGGGTCGCCGGCCACGACGTCACGGCCGCGCCGGACCGGGTCCGTGCGGCGATCGGTCTCACCGGCCAGTACGCGGCGGTGGACGACGAGCTGACCGGACAGCAGAACCTGGAGCTGATCGGACGGCTGCTGGGCTTGTCCCGCCCTGCGGCACGCGGCCGCGCCACGGAACTGATCGAGCGGTTCCAACTGGAGGAGGCGGCCCGGCGCATGGCCAAGACCTACTCCGGCGGCATGCGGCGACGGCTGGACGTGGCGGCGAGTCTGGTCGGCCGTCCCCGCGTGCTCTTCCTCGACGAGCCGACCACCGGCCTCGACCCGCGCAGCCGCAGCGAGGTCTGGACGCTCGTGCGCGAGCTCGTCAAGGACGGCGTCACGGTCCTGCTCACCACGCAGTACCTGGAGGAGGCCGACCAACTGGCCAACGACCTGGTGGTCCTGAACCAGGGGCGGGTGGCCGCCACCGGCACCCCGACCGAGCTGAAGTCCCGGATCGGCGGACTCACGTTGGAGGTCCGGGTCCTGGACCCGATCCGCTGCGCCGAGGTGGCCGACTACCTCACGGCGATCAGCGGAGCGGAGGCGACCGTGGACAAGGACACCGGCCTGGTCGGCGCCCCGGCCGGCGACACGAAGTCACTGCGCCTGCTGGCCCAGCAACTGGAGGACGCCGAGGTGCCGTTCGTCGAACTGGCGCTGCGCCAGGCGACGCTCGACGAGGTCTTCTTCACCCTGACCGGCCGCGGCGCGTCCCAGGCCACCCCCGAGGCCGTGCCGGCCGGAGCCGTTGAAGGGAATCGTCGATGAGCATCACCGATCCGAGCGTTCAGTCCGCACCGCTGACGAACGCGACCCGTGGCGGCCTGCTGAGCCACACGCTGATCCTCGCGGGCCGCAACCTGACCAAGCTGAGGACGGCACCGCAGCTCGTGGTGTTCAGCGCCCTGCAGCCCATCATCATGATGGTGATCTTCATGGTCCTGTTCGGCGGCGCGGTCTCCGGTAACCAGTCGGACTACCTCCAGTTCCTGCTGCCGGGGATGCTGGCCCAGAACGCGGCCTTCATGGTGACCAACGTGGGGCAGGGGATCAACAGCGACATCGAGAAGGGCATCTTCGACCGGTTCCGCAGCCTGCCCATCGCCCGGTCAGCGCCGCTGGCCGCGCACATCCTCGGCGATCTGCCCCGGCAAGCGGCGTCCACGATCGTCATCCTGGTCTTCGGGCTCTGCGTCGGGTTCCGGATCCACACCGACCCGCTCTCCGTCCTCGCGGCCGTCCTGCTGGTCCTTCTGGTGTCGTTCGCCTTCTCCTGGATCTCCCTGACGATCGGTCTCGTGTCGAAGAAGCCCGAGTCGGTCAACATGCTCTCGATGATGCTGCTGTTCCCCATGGCGTTCGGCAGCAACACCCTGGTCGGCACCAGCACCCTGCCGGGCTGGCTCCAGGCCTGGTCCAAGATCAACCCCGTATCGCTGCTGAGCGACTCCGTCCGGGGCCTGCTGACCGGCCCGACATCCGGAGCCGGCTCGCATGCGCTGGCCACGGTACTGGCGTGCGCAGTGGTGTTCGCCGTGTTCGTGCCGCTGTCCATCCGCGCGTACGGGCGCCGGATCTAAGCGCCGTCACCGGAACCGGACGCGACGTCACCCGGCCACAGGGCTGGGCGCTTCGCCCGGTTCCCGTTCGGGCTCTCTCATCATCTTGTTCATTGCAGAAGGGGACGTACCGTGCCTAGCGAGACCTCGAAGCACACCGTGAGCGACGATGTGGCCGACCATTCGAGGCGTGAACTTCCGCTGACTGCTGCACAGTTGGGTATCTGGCATGCGCAGCAGCTCGACCCCTTCAGCACGGCCTACCAAGGTGGCGAGTACCTGGAGATCGCCGGCCCGGTCGACGCCAGGCGACTGGAGCAGGCGATCCGGCAGACCCTGCACGAGGCGCAGACGCTCCGCGCGCGCGTGACGGAGGGACCGGACGGCCCCCGGCAGGTCGTCGAACCGGCGGCCGACTGGACCCTTCCCGTGGTGGACCTCTGCCACGAGCCCGATCCGCGGGCCGCGGCCGAGCAGGAGATGTGGCGGGTGCTGGGCACCCCCCTCGACCCGGGCACCGACCCGCTCTTCGGCTGTGTGCTGTTCGCAGTGGAGCAGGACCGCTTCCTGTGGTTCCACCACTACCACCACCTGGTGGCGGACGGCTTCACGGTCTCCGCGGTCGCCCGACGCGTCGGCGAGCTCTACACCGCGGCGGCGAACGCCGACCAGGAGGTCGCCGCGCCGTTCCTGCCGCTCGCGGAGCTGGTCGAGGCGGACGCCGCCTACCGGGCGTCCGAGCAGTTCGAGACCGACCGCGCGTTCTGGGCTCTGGAGCTCGCGGACGCGCCCACACCGGCGTCGCTCGCCACCAAGCCGCCGGCGCTGCCGCGCACCAAGGTGCGGCGCACCCTGACCCTGGGCGCGACCGAGCTGGACGGGCTGCGCGGCGCGGCCCGCGAGGCAGCGGTGGCCTGGCCGGTGGCCGTGTTCACCGCGGTGGCGGTCTATCTGCAGCGCATCGCCGGAACCGACGAGGTCACGCTCGGCATACCGGTGACGACCCGGCTGGGCCGGACCGCCCTGCAGACGCCTGGCATGGTGTCCAACGTGCTGCCGCTGCGGCTGTCGCTGCGCTCCGGTATGACGGTCGAGGAGGCGCTCCGCCACGTTTCCGGACGCCTGCGCGAGGTCATGCGGCACCAGCGCTACCGCTACGAGGACCTGCGCCGCGAGCACGGCGGTACCGGCCGGCACAACGTCCTGGTCGGTCCCCAGGTCAACGTCATGGCCTTCGGAGCCGAGCTGACCTTCGACGGGCACCCCGTCACCGTCCACAACCTGTCGATCGGTCCGACCGACGACCTCTCGGTCGTGGTGTACACCCGGTCCGACGGCACCGAGCTGCGCATCGACGTCGACGGCAACGCCGACCGGTACCGGGCGGACGAGATCGCCGCGCACCAGCAGCGCCTGGGCCTGGTCTTCGAGCAGTTCGCCTCGGCCGACGGCGGCCTTCCGCTCGGCCGGCTGGAGATCCTCACCCCCGCCGAGCAGGCCCTCGCACCGGCAGCCGGCAGCAGCGTCTTCCCCGCCGCGCGGATTCCGGGGCCGGACGCGACCCTGACCGGCCTGTTCTCGCGGCAGGCCCGACGGGCGCCGGACGCCCCGGCGCTGACGTACGCCGGCACCACGCTGACCTATGACGAACTGAACGCCCGGGCCAACCGGCTGGCCCACCACCTGATCCGCCGGGGCGCGGGCCCGGAGCGCTACGTCGCCCTGGCCCTGCCGCGATCGCTGGACCTCGTCGTCGCGGTCCTGGCCGTCCTCAAGACCGGCGCCGCCTACGTTCCGATGGACCCCGCCGCGCCGGCCGACCGGTTGGCGTTCATGCTGCGCGACGCGCGCCCCGCGCTGCTGGTGACCGCCGGTGACGCGGACGTCCCGGCCGGCGCGGACCAGCAGCCCGCCGTGCCGCGACTGGTCGTGGACGCGCCCGAGGTCCTGGCCGCCCTGGCCGAGGAGCCGTCCACCGACCCGGTGACCGACGGACTGACGCCGGACAACTCCGCGTACGTCATCTACACCTCCGGCTCCACCGGACGCCCCAAGGGCGTCGTGGTCAGCCACGGCAACGTGCTGCGTCTGTTCACCGCCGCCGCCGAGCACTTCGACTTCGGGCCGACGGACGTGTGGACGATGTTCCACTCCTTCGCCTTCGACTTCTCGGTCTGGGAGATCTGGGGTCCGCTCCTGCACGGCGGCCGGCTCGTGGTGGTGCCGTTCGACGTGTCGCGCTCCCCCGAGGACTTCCTCGCGCTGCTGGCCGAGGAGCACGTGACCGTCCTGAACCAGACCCCGTCGGCGTTCCACCAGCTCGTCCAGGCCGATCGGGAGCGTCCCGACCGGCCGCTGGACCTGCGCTACGTGGTCTTCGGCGGCGAAGCACTGGACCTGGGCCGACTCGCGGCCTGGTACGACCACCGCGCCGACGACGCGCCCGTCCTGGTCAACATGTACGGGATCACCGAGACCACGGTGCACGTCAGCCACCTCGCGCTCGACCGCACCCTCTCCGCCCGCGCCTCCGGCAGCCTCATCGGCGGCCCGCTGAACGACCTGGGGCTGCTCGTCCTGGACCAGGCGCTCCAGCCGGTGCCCGCGGGGGTCGTGGGCGAGCTCTACGTGGTCGGCGCGGGCCTGGCCCGCGGCTACCTGGGGCTCCCCGGGCTGACGGCGAGCCGGTTCGTGGCCGCGCCCTTCGCAGCGGCCGGCCGGCGGATGTACCGCACCGGCGACCTCGCCCGGCGGCAGGCGGACGGGTCGCTCGAATACGTCGGCCGTGCCGACGACCAGGTGAAGATCCGCGGCTTCCGGATCGAACTGGGCGAGATCGAGGCCGTGCTCAGCAGCCTCCCGGGCACGGCCCAGGCCACCGTCCTCGCCCGCTCGGACGGGCCCGGCGAGACCACTCTGGTGGCCTACGTTGTGCCGGCCGCCGACGAGCCGTTCGACCTTGCGGAGCTGCGCCGGCTCGCCGCCTCGGCCCTGCCGGACTACATGGTGCCGAGCGCCTTCGTGCCCGTCCCGGCGATGCCGCTGACGGTGAACGGCAAGATCGACCGGGCGGCGCTGCCCGCACCGGACCTGAGCGCCGGGGTGTCCGGACGGGCGCCGCGCACCGCCCGGGAATCGCTGCTGTGCGACCTCGTCGCCGAGTTGCTGAACCTGCCGCGGGTCGGTATCGACGACGACTTCTTCGCCCTCGGCGGCGACAGCATCCTGTCGATCCAGCTGGTCGGCGCCGCCAGGCGTGCCGGCCTCCGGTTCACCACCCGCGACGTCTTCCAGAGCCGCACCGTCGAGGCCCTGGCCGCGGTGGCCGACCACGGCCCGGCCCAGCCCGCCGACCACGAACCCGACACCGGCGAACTTCCCGCCACCCCCGTGATCCGCTGGCTCCAGGAGCGGGGCGGGCAGATCGACCAGTACCACCAGGCGATGACCTTCACCACCCCGGCCGGGGCCGGTACCGACGATCTGACCGCAGCCCTCCAGGCGCTTCTCGACGGCCACGACGCCCTGCGCGCGCGACTGCTGGCGACCGGTGACGACGCGTGGCGGCTGGCCGTCGCGCCCCGCGGCGCTGTGTCGGCGGCCGACTGCCTGCGGCACGTCGTGGTCGCCGACGACGCGGACGCCGACCTGACCGAACGCGAGTCGCAGGCCGCGGTCCGCCGCCTGGCGCCCCTCGACGGCGTGATGCTGCAGGCCGTGTGGTTCGACGCCGGCCCGGACCGGCCCGGCCGGATGGTGCTCGTCCTGCACCACCTGGTGGTCGACGGCGTCTCCTGGCGCATCCTGCTGCCCGACCTCGCGGCGGCCTGGCAGGCCGTGCGCGAGGGACGCGACCCGCGCACCGCGCCGGTCGGCACCTCCCTGCGCCGCTTCGCCGGCCTGCTCACCGCGCAGGCCGCCGCCGGCGCCCGGGAAGCCGAACTGCCCTACTGGCGTGAGGTCCTGCGCACCGAAGACCCATTGCTGGGCGACCGCCCGCTGGACGCCGCGCTCGACCTGGCAGGGACGCAGAGCCGGCTGACGCTCACCCTGCCCGCCGACCTCTCCACCGCCACCCTGGCCACCGTCCCGACCGCCTTCCACACCGGCGTCCGCGACGTCCTGCTGGCCGGCTTCGCCGCCGCCGTCGCGCAGTGGCGGCACGACCTGGGTCGCGGATCGCAGCCGACGGTCCTGCTGGACCTGGAAGGCCACGGCCGGGAGGCCGTCGAGGACGACGTCGACCTGACCCGCACCGTGGGCTGGCTGACCACCCTGTTCCCCGCCCGCTTCGACCTCGGCTCGCTGGACTTCGCCGAGCTCGCCGCCGGCGGTCCGGCCGCCGGGCTCGCGCTGCGGCAGGTCAAGGAGGAGCTGCGGGCCATCCCCGACGCCGGTATCGGGTACGGCATCCTGCGCCACCTGGCACCGCCGCGGACCCTGCTGGGCGACGCGGACGACCGCGCCCCGCAGATCCTCTTCAACTACCTCGGACGCTTCGGCACCGCCGACACCTCCCAGGCGTGGACCCCGCTGCCGGGCCTGGACGGGTTCACCGGTGCCGAGGACCCGTCGATGCCGGTCAGCCACGCCCTGCAGGTCAACGTGCTGGCGCACGAGCGGGCCGAGGGGCCGGAGCTGACCGCGGTGCTGTCCTGGCCGCAGGGCGTGCTGACCGAGGAGGCCGTGGCCGCGCTGACGCAGCGCTGGCGTGAGGCGCTTGAGGGCTTCGCCGCGCACGCCGACCGGCCCGACAGCGGCGGCATCACCGCCTCGGACGTCCCGCTGGCCGCGCTGGCCCAGAGCCGGCTCGACGCCCTGGCGGCCGAGGCCGGCCCGCTGGCCGACGTGCTGCCGCTCGCCCCGCTGCAGCAGGGCCTGCTGTTCCACGCCGAGTACGACACCCAGCAGCCGGACGCCTACACCGTGCAGTTCCGCTTCGAGCTGGAGGGTCCGGTCGACCCCTCGCGGCTGCGCCGGGCCGTGGAGGCCTCGCTGCGCCGCCACCCCCAGCTGCGGGCGGGCTTCTGGCACGACGGGTCGGGTGCCCCGGTCCAGTTCGTGCCCCGCGCGTTCACCGTGCCGTGGCAGGAACTGGACCTGAGCGACCTGGACGAGGAGGCCCTCGCCGCCCAGCTGGACCGCATCATGGCCGACCAGCCGCGCTTCACCCCCCGTCGGCCCCCGCTGTTCCACTTCATCCTGGTGCGGACCGCGACGGACCGGCACAGCCTCGTCTTCGGCCACCACCACCTCCTCCTGGACGGCTGGTCGGTCCCGCTGCTGCTGCGCGAGATCCTCGCCGGGTACGCCGCGGACGCCGACACCGCCGCGCTGCCGCCGGCCGTCGGCTACCACGCGTACGCCGAGTGGCTGCGCGACCAGGACCGGGCCGCGGCCGAGAAGGCCTGGCGAGCAGCGCTGGCCGACCTGCCGGGCCCGACCCGGCTCGCCACCCGCGACGCCCAGCCCGTCGGCGGCAGCATCACCGAACTCGCGGTGGAGCTCGGCGCCCCGCTCACCGGCGCGCTGGAGCGTGCCGGCCGACGGCACGGGATCACCCTCGGCACCCTCGTACAGGGCGCCTGGGCCGTCCTGCTCGGCGGTCTGACCGGGACTCAGGACGTGCTCTTCGGCGGCACCGTCGCCGGCCGCCCGGCCGAGGTCGACGGCATCGAGTCGATGGTGGGCCTGTTCATCAACACCCTGCCGGTCCGCGCCCGGTTCAGCGGCGCCGAGCCCGTCCACGGGCTGCTCGCACGCCTGCAGGGCGAGCAGGCGGAGCTGACCGGCCACCAGCACCTTCCGCTGGCCGAGGTGCAGCGCCTGGGCGGCGTCGGCGAGCTGTTCGACACCCTGCTGGTGATCGAGAACTACCCGTTCGAGCCGGAGTCGCTGAAGACCGCCGATGGCGGCCTGCGGGTCGTGGGCATCGACGGCCGGGACGACACCCACTACCCGCTGAGCATCGCCGTGATGATGGGCGAGTCGCTGCGCCTGCGGCTGGGACACCGCACCGACCTGCTCACGACCGAACAGGTGCGGGCCGTCGCGGCGGGCCTGGTGCACGTCCTGGAGCAGTTCGCCGACGACCTGGAGCAGCCGGTCGGCCGGGTCCGGCTGCTGGACCGGGCCGCCCGCGCCGCGGTCCTCGGCCGGGGACGCGGCGCGGCCGCCCCGGTGGCCGCGGGCACCGTCGTCGGGCTGCTGGAGGAGCACGCCGCACGGACCCCGGACCTCACGGCGCTGGTCGGCCGTGACGGCACGCTGACGTACGCGGAGCTCAACGCCCGGGCCAACCGGCTCGCCCGCCTGCTGACCGGCCGCGGGGTCGGACCGGAGCGGACGGCCGGTCTCCTGATGCCGCGCGGCGTGGACACGATCGTCACGATGTTCGCGGTCCTGAAGGCCGGCGGGGCCTACCTGCCGATCGACCCGGGGCTCCCCACCGAGCGGATCCGCTTCGCGATCGACGACACCGCCCCGGCCGTCGTGGTGACCACCCGCGACCTGGCCGCCGGCCTCGACCCGGCGCTGTCCGACGCGTCCGTCCTGCTCGTGGACGAGGCGGCGACCGTCGCCGAGCTCGCCGCGCTCCCGGCGCACGACCGCACCCCGGAGGAGCCGGGTGCCGCGGCGCGCCCGGAGAACCTGGCCTACCTCATCCACACCTCCGGATCCACCGGTGTGCCCAAGGGCGTCGGGGTCGAGCACCGCAACCTGATGAACCTGTTCACGGCCCACCGGCACGACCTCTTCGAGCCGGCCGCGGCGGCCGCGGGCGGACGGCGCTTCCGCGCCGCCATGACCGCGTCGCTGTCGTTCGACACGTCCTTCGACGGCGTGCTCTGGATGCTCGCCGGCCATGAACTCCACGTCATCGACGACGACGTGCGGCGCGATCCCCGGGCCCTGGTGTCCTACGTCGCGGCGCAGCGGGTCGACTTCCTCGACGTCACCCCGTCCTACTGCGCGCAGCTGCTGGACGCCGGGCTCCTCGACGACGCCGACACGGCCCCCGCGGTGCTCATGCTCGGCGGTGAGGCGCTCGGCCCGGATCTCTGGGCCCGTCTGCGCGCCGCCCGTACGACGGCCAGCCACAACTTCTACGGCCCGACCGAGTACACGATCGACGCCCTGTCGTACCCGCTGAGCGGCTCGGAGCAGCCCGTGATCGGCGGCCCGCTGCGCAACGGGCGGGCGTACGTGCTCAACGGCGCGCTCCAGCCGGTGGCACCGGGCGCGCCCGGCGAGCTGTACCTCGCCGGACCGCAGGTGGCCCGCGGCTACGCCGGTCGGCCGGCGCTGACCGCGGACCGGTTCGTCGCCGACCCGTTCGGCTCGGGCGGGCGCATGTATCGCACCGGTGACGTCGTGCGCTGGTCCGAGCAGGGGCGGCTCGAGTTCCTCGGCCGTGCGGACGAGCAGGTGAAGATCCGCGGCTATCGCATCGAACTCGGCGAGATCGAGCAGGCGTTGGCCGCGCACCCCGCGGTGTCCCGGGCCGCGGTGGTGGCCCGGACCGACGCGCCCGCGGTGACCCGGCTGGTGGCCTACGCCGTCGGAACGGCCGGGGCGGTGGATCCGGTGGAGCTGCGTGCCCACCTGGCCCGGTCCCTGCCCGAGTACATGGTCCCGGCCGCGGTGGTGCCGATCGCGGAACTGCCGCTCACCGTGAACGGCAAGCTCGACGTCGCTGCGCTGCCCGCACCCGACTTCACGGTCGCGGTCTCCTCGCGGTCGGCGGGCACCCCGGCCGAGCACACACTGTCCGAGCTGTTCCAGGAGGTGCTTGGCCTGCCCGCGGTGGGGGTCGACGACGACTTCTTCGCGCTCGGCGGCGACAGCATCATCTCCATCCAGCTGGTCAGCCGTGCCCGCCGCGCCGGACTGGAGATCAGCCCCCGCGACGTCTTCACGCGTCGCACCGTGGCAGCGCTGGCGGCCGGGGCGACGGCGGTCACCGACCGCGGGACGACCCGCGACCCGGCCGCGGTCGGCGAGGTGCCGCTGACCCCGATCGTCCACGCGCAGCACGAGCTGGGCGGACCGGTCGACGGCTTCCACCAGGCCTTCGTCCTGTCGCTGCCGGCCGGCGCCGCGGCGGACCGGCTGGCCCGGGTGCTGCAGACGGTGGTGGACCACCACGACGCGCTGCGCCTGCGGCTGGACGTGAGCGACGACGGCTGGACGCTGACCGTCCGGGACCGGGGCCTGGTCCGCGCCGACGCCCTCCTGTCCCGTACCGCGGTCGAGGTACCGCGGGACGAGGCGCGCGACGAGGCCTTCGACGCCGCGCTCCGGAACGAACTCCCGTTGTCCCGGGCACGCCTGAATCCGGCGGCCGGGACCATGGTCGACGCGGTGTGGTTCGACGCGGGACCCGCCCACGCCGGGCGGCTGCTGCTGAGCATCCACCACCTGGCCGTCGACGGGGTGTCCTGGCGGATCCTGCTGGAGGACCTGCGCCTCGCCTGGGAGGCGCTGGACGCCGGACAGGAGCCTCAGCTCCCCTCGGTGGGAACGTCGCTGCGGTCCTGGGCGACGCAACTGGCGGAGCTGGCCCGGACCCCGGAGCGTGAGCGGGAACTGCCGTCGTGGGTGGACCTGCTGCGCGCCGGCGGCCCCGCCGTGGCCGACCGTGCGCTGGACCCGGCGCGGGACGTGGCCGCGACCGCCCGCACCCTCACCGTGTCCGTCTCCTCGGCGAACACCGTGCCGCTGCTCACCACCCTGCCCGCGGCCTTCTCCACCGGCGTGACCGAGATCCTGCTGGCCGGCTTCGCCCTGGCCGTCGCCGACTGGCGCCGCCACCGGGGCCAGCCGGCGGAGGGCCCGCTGGTGGACGTGGAGAGCCACGGCCGGCACGACCTCGTCGACGGCGCCGACCTCTCCCGGACGGTCGGCTGGTTCACCGAGCAGCACCCGCTCCGGATCGACCCCGGCCCGCTGGACTGGGGCGACGTCTCCCTCGGCGGTCCGTCCGTCGGCCAGGCGGTCAAGCGGGTCAAGGAGCAGATCAACGCGCTGCCCGGCAACGGGGCCGGCTACGGCCTCCTGCGGTACCTCAACCCGGGCACCGCCCCGGCCCTGGCGGAACTGCCGTCCGCCGAATGGGGCTTCAACTACCTGGGCCGGTTCTCCGGCGGGGACGCCGGCGGGGACTGGGCGCCGGTCGGCACGACCGGTCTGATCGGCGGGGCCGACCCGCAGATGCCCCTGGAGCACGCCGTCGACCTGACACTGGTCACCGAGGACCGCGCCGAGGGCCCGGTGCTGGTCGCGACCTGGACGTGGGCGGGTGAACTGGTCTCCGAGCGGGAGATCGAGCAGCTCTCCCAGGCCTGGCTGCGGTCGGTCGACGCGCTCACCGCCCACGCCGCGGACCCGGCGGCCGGCGGCCGGACCCCGTCCGACTTCCCGCTCGTGTCGCTGTCCATGCGTGAGGTGGAGCTGCTCGAGGCCGCCCAGCCCGCGCTGGTAGACGTCCTGCCGCTGGCCCCGCTGCAGCAGGGCCTGATGTTCCAGAGCCTGGCGAGCGAGGGCGAGCTGGACCTCTACACCTCGCTGTTGACCCTGGACGTACGCGGGCCGCTGGACGTGGCCCGGCTGCGCGCCGCCTGGGACAAGCTGGTGGTCCGGCATCCCAACCTGCGGACCGAGTTCCGCCAGGAGGGGCTGCGGGACACCGTCGCCGTCGTGGTGGCATCCGTGGAGCTTCCGTGGACGCAGGTCGACCTGTCCGGGCTCGAACCGCAGGATCGTGCCGAGCGGCTGCGCGGGCTCGTCGAGCAGGAGCGGGGCCACCGCTTCGACCTCGGCAACGCACCGCTGCTCAGGTTCACCGTCGTACGGCTCGGCGCCGATCACCACCAGCTGCTGTTCACCAACCACCACATGCTGGTGGACGGCTGGTCGATGCCGATGCTCTTCGCCCAGCTGTTCGACCTGTACCACGGCAGTGAGCGCAGTCCCCGACTCCCGTACACCTACCGGGACTACCTCGCGTGGCTGGGCCGCCAGGACCGGGACGCCGCGGAACTGGCCTGGAGCCGCGAGCTGGCCGGCCTGGACGGTCCCACCCTGCTGGCGCCGGCCAAGCTCTCGCGCGAGGTCGTGGTTCCGTCGCGCCTGACCACCGAGTTGTCCGAGGATGCGACCGCAGCGCTGACCGCCACCGCGCGTCAGTACGGCCTCACCCTCAACACGGTGGTGCAGTCGGCGCTCGCGGTGCTGATCGCCCGGCTCACCGGGCGGACGGACGTCGTGTTCGGCACGACCGTCTCCGGTCGCCCGGCCGAGCTGCCCGGGATCGAGGACATGCTCGGCATGTTCATCAACACGATCCCGGTGCGGGCGGCGATCCGCCCCGAGCAGACCCTGCTGGAGACGGCGAAACTGCTGCAGGAGCGTCAGTCGGCGCTGCTCGACCACCACCACCTCGGGCTGGCCGACATCCAGCGGGCGGCGTCCCAGCGCGAACTGTTCGACACCGTCATCTCTTTCCAGAACTTCCCGCTGCAGCAGGCCCTGCCCGACCTCGGCGAGGCCGCCCTGGAGGTGACGGCCGCCGAGAGCACCGACGCCAGCCACTACCCGTTCGTCTTCCACGCGTTCCCCGGGGACCGCATGGAACTGCGCATCACCTACCAGCCCGACCTGCTGGACGAGGCGGCGGCACGGGCGATGCTGGAGCGGCTGGCCCTGGCCGTGGCGGCGTTCGCCGCCCAGCCGGAGCGTCCGGTGGGCCGGCTCGACCTGCTCGCCGAGGGCGAGCACGACGAACTGCGCCGCTTCGCGTCCGGCGGCACCGCGTCCGTGACCGCCGGCCACCTCGCCGAACTGTTCGAGCGGATGGTCGCCATGACGCCGCAGGCTCCGGCGGTGCGCTGGGAGGACCGGACGCTCAGCTACGAGGAGCTCAACCGGCACGCCAACCGGCTCGCCCGCCGGCTGGTCGCGAACGGCGTCGGGCCCGAGCGTTTCGTGGCGGTGGTCCTGCCCAGGTCCCTGTCGTGGATCATCGCGGTCCTCGCGGTGGCGAAGGCCGGCGGCGCCTACCTGCCGGTCGACCCGGAGTACCCGCAGGACCGGATCGAGTTCATGCTCTCCGACGCGCAGCCGGTGCTCGCCGTCACGTCGAGCGCGACCGCGGGCACGGTGGCCCCGGTGGTCGGCCTCCCGCAGCTGCGGCTCGATGACGCCGACGTCGTCTCCGCACTGGCCGCCGAGCCCGACGGCGACCTCCGCGAGACGGATCGCATCGGCACTCCGGGCGTCGCGGGTGCCGCGTACATGATCTACACCTCCGGCTCCACCGGCCGTCCGAAGGGCGTCGTCGTCACGCACGCGGCGCTGGCCGCCCTGGCCGACCTGCACACGAGCAGGCTCGGGGCCGGGCCGGGCAAGCGGGTCCTGCAGTTCGCCTCGCCCAGCTTCGACGCTTCGGTCTGGGAGATCTGCATGGGGCTGCTGACCGGCGCCACGCTCGTGCTGGCACCCGCGCACCGGCTTCTGCCGGGCCCGGCGCTCGCCGAACTGGTCGCCGAGCACGGGATCACCCATGCCACCATCCCGCCGACCCCGCTCGGGGCGGTCGGGGACGAGCACCTGCCGAGCCTCGAGGCGCTCGTCGTGGCGGGCGAGGCCACCCCGGCGGAGCTCGTCGACCGCTGGGCCCCGGGCCGCACCATGATCAACGCGTACGGGCCGACCGAGACCACGGTCTGCGCGACCGTCAGCGGCGCGCTCGACACCGGCCGCCCCACCATCGGCACCCCGATCCCGCACACCCACGTGCGGGTGCTGGACTCCGCGCTCCGCCCCGCCCCGGTGGGCGTCGCGGGCGAGGTCTACATCAGCGGTCTGCCGCTGGCCCGCGGTTACTGGAAGCGCGCCGGCCTGACGGCCGAGCGGTTCGTGGCCGACCCCTTCGGTCCGCCCGGCGCCCGCATGTACCGCACCGGCGACCTGGCGCGCTGGCGCGCCGACGGCGAGCTGGACTTCCTCGGCCGGGCCGACCACCAGGTCAAGCTCCGCGGCTTCCGGATCGAACCGGCGGAGATCGAGACCGTGCTGGCCCGCGCCGCGGGCGTGGCCGAGGCGCTGGTGGCGGTCCGCGAGGACCAGCCGGGCGACCCTCGTCTGGTCGCCTACCTGCTGGCCGCCGACGGCCCGGACCTCGACCTGGACACGGTCATCGCCACGGCCGGCGCGGCCCTGCCCGACTACATGGTTCCGCAGGCCTTCGTGGTCCTCACGGCCTGGCCGATGACGCCCAACGGCAAGCTGGACCGGGCCGCGCTGCCCGCGCCGCAGGCGCCGACGACCGTCGGACGGCCCGCCCGGACCATGACCGAGCAGGTGCTGTGCACCCTGTTCTGCGACGTGCTCGGCCTGCCCGCGGTCGGAGTCGACGACGACTTCTTCGCGCTGGGCGGCCACTCCCTGCTCGCCAGCCGACTGGCCAGCCGCATCCGCACCACCTTCGGGGCGGAGCTGCCGGTCCGGGTGCTGTTCGACAACCCGACCGTCGCCGGTGTGGCCGAGTGGTTCGACCGAGCGGCCGCAGGACGCCCGCCGCTGCTCCCGATGACGCGGCCGGAACGCCTCCCGCTGTCGCACGCCCAGCGGCGCCTCTGGTTCATCGACCGGTACGAGGGCAGCAGCGCGACGTACAACATGCCGATCGCGATGCGGCTCTCCGGTCCGCTGGACACCGCCGCGCTGCGCTCTGCGGTGGCCGACGTGGTGGCCCGGCACGAGGCGCTGCGCACGGTCTTCCCCGACGACGCGGGCGTGCCGTGGCAGCGGATCCTCCACCCCGACCAGGTCCGGGTGGACCTGCCGGTCACCACCGTGACCGAGGACGGGGTCGAGGCCGCGATGACCACGGCGGCCCGCCGGCTCTTCGATCTGGAGGTCGACCCGCCGCTGCGCGTCGAGCTGCTGCGGCTCGACGCCGAGACGCACATCCTGCTCGTCGTGCTCCACCACATCGCCGGCGACGGCTGGTCGACGGGGCCGCTGTGCGAGGACATCAGCACCGCTTACACGGCGCGGCTGCACGGGCAGGAGCCGGCCTGGGAGCCGCTGCCGGTCCAGTACGGCGACTACACGCTCTGGCAGCACGAACTGCTGGACGAGCAGGCCGGCCCGGACAGCCCGTTCGCCCGCCAGCTCCGCTTCTGGACGCAGACCCTGGACGGTCTTCCGGAGCACCTCACGCTGCCCACCGACCGCCCGCGGCCCCCGCTGCCCAGCTACCACGGCGACGACGTCGTCTTCCACGTGGACTCGCGGACGCACACCGGGCTGACGGAGCTGGCACGCCAGTGCGGGGTCACCGTGTTCATGGTGCTCCAGGCGGGTCTCTCGGCACTGCTGACCCGGCTCGGGGCGGGCACCGACCTGCCTCTGGGCAGCCCCATCGCGGGCCGCTCCGACGAGACCGTCGAGGGCATGGTCGGGTTCTTCGTCAACACCCTGGTGCTGCGCAACGACACCTCGGGGAACCCGAGTTTCCGGGAGCTGCTGGACCGCGTGCGCCGGACCGACCTGGACGCCTACTCCAACCAGGACATGCCGTTCGAACGGCTGGTGGACGCCATCAAGCCGGAGCGGGACCCGTCCCGCCACCCGCTGTTCCAGATCGCCTTCGGTCTGCAGAACGACGCCACGCCCGCCCTGGCGCTGCCCGAGGTGGAGAGCCGCGAGGAGTTCGTCGGCATGAAGGTCGCCCGCTTCGACCTCATGTTCGGCTTCACCGAGACGCACGACACGGACGGCCTCCCGGCCGGCATGAACGGCTCCGTGGAATACGCCAGCGACCTCTACGACGCGCGGACCGTCGAGGTCTTCGTGCAGCGGCTGACCCGGCTGCTGACGAGTGCCGTCGAGAATCCGGACCGCCGCCTGGACGCCCTCACGATCATGGACGAGGAGGAGCGCGACCGCGTGGTCGTCGAGTGGAACGACACCGCGCGCCCCGCCCCGGCCGGCACCCTGGTCAGCCGCTTCGAGGAGCAGGCCGTCCGGACCCCGGAGGCCGTCGCGCTGACGGGCGCCGACGGGACGCTGGACTACGCCACGCTCAACCGGCGGGCCAACCGGCTCGCCCGGCTGCTCGTCGACCGCGGGATCGGGCCGGAGGACCTGGTGGCGATCGCGCTGCCCGCCTCCACCGAGCAGGTCCTGGCGGTGCTCGCGGTGCTCAAGGCCGGCGCCGGCTACCTGCCGCTCGACCCCCGCCACCCCGCGGAGCGCATCGGCTACGTACTCGGCGACGCGAACCCCGCACTCGTGCTCTGCACGGCCCAGGGCGCCGCTCAGCTGCCCGGGGACGACACCCGGCCGCGTCTGTGGCTGGACGCGGCCGAGACGGCGGCAGAGCTGGCCGCCCGGCCCGACCACGACCTGTCCGACCAGGAGCGGACGACGGCGCTGCGCCAGGGCAACATCGCCTACGTCATCTACACCTCCGGCTCCACCGGGCGGCCGAAGGGCGTGCTGGTCAACCACGCGTCCGTCCTGCAGTACCTCGACTGGGCGGCCGACGTCTATCCCGCCCTCGGCGGCGGCACGGCGCTGCTCCACTCGCCGATCTCCTTCGACCTCACGGTCACCGCGCTGTTCGGGCCTCTGATCTCCGGTGGGCGCCTGCACGTGGCGCCGATGGAGGAGGACCGGCGCACGGTCGAGGCGCTGGCGGCCGACCCGCTGTCGTTCGTCAAGGCGACGCCGACCCACCTGCGACTGCTCGACGCGCTGCCGCCGGAGTTCTCCCCGGCCGGCGACCTGGTGACCGGCGGCGAGGCGCTGACCGGTGCCGCCCTGGCGGGCTGGCGTGCCCGGAACCCGCAGGCCACCGTGTACAACGAGTACGGCCCGACCGAGACCACCGTCGGCTGCAGCGTCCACCGCATCGCACCCGGCGAGGACCCCGGTCCCGGCGTGGTCGTCCTCGGCCCGCCCGCGTGGAACACCCGCATGTACGTGCTCGACGCCCATCTCCAGCCGGTTCCGGTGGGCGTGCCGGGTGAGCTGTACATCGCCGGCGGGCTGCTGGCCCGCGGCTACCTCAACCAGGGCGCCCTGACGGCGGGGCGTTTCGTCGCCGACCCGTTCGGCGCTCCGGGCGGGCGGATGTACCGCACCGGAGACCTGGTCCGTTGGCTGCCCGACGGCAACCAGGAGTTCGTCGGCCGGGTCGACGACCAGGTCAAGGTCCGCGGCTACCGGATCGAGACCGGTGAGATCGAGGAGACACTGCGCCGCCACCCCGGAGTGGACGAGGCCGTGGTGGTGGTCCGCACCGATCGCGCCGACGATCCGCAGCTGGTGGCCTACGTGGTGCCCGGCACGGACTCCTCCCCGGAGGAGTCCGGCACCGCGGACGAGCAGGTCGACCAGTGGCAGCAGGTGTACGAGCTGATGTACGGCGCGGAGCGGCCGGAGGAGTTCGGCGAGGACTTCAGCGGCTGGGCCAGCAGCTACACCGGCGAGGACATCCCACTGGACGAGATGCGCGAGTGGCGGGACGCCACGGTCTCACGCATCCTCGGTCTGCGTCCGCGCCGGGTCCTGGAGATCGGCGTCGGCAGCGGTCTGCTGCTGTCGAAGGTCGCTCCGCAGGTCGAGGCCTACTGGGGCGTCGACTTCTCCACCGAGGCCATCGGGGTCCTGCGCCGGCAGGTCGCGGCGCAGCCCGACCTCGCCGAGCGGGTGCAGCTCAGGGTGAGCGCGGCGCACGAACTGGAGGGCCTGCCCGAGCAGTTCTTCGACACCGTGGTCATCAACTCGGTCGCGCAGTACTTCCCCAACGCCGCGTACCTGACCGACCTGCTCGGCTCGCTGTCGCAGCTGCTGGTGCCGGGAGGTGCCGTCTTCCTGGGCGACCAGCGCAACCTGCGGACCCAGCGGAGCTTCCAGACCGCGATCCGGCTGAACCAGCGGACGGAGCAGCAGAACGAGGCGGCGCTGTCCCGCGCGGTCGAGCAGGCGATCATGATGGAGAAGGAACTCCTGGTCGACCCGGAGTACTTCGCGGCGGCGGCCCGGCAGATCCCGGCGTTCGAGGTCGTGGACGTCCAGGTCAAGCGCGGCCGGGGCGCCAACGAGCTGACCCGCCACCGCTTCGACGTGGTCCTGCGGACGGCTCCGTCCGGAGCCCGCGACGTCAGCGGCGCGGCGGTCCTGCGGTACGGCGTGGACGTCACGGATCTGGCGGACGTGGAGCACCGGCTGGCCTCGCTCGACGGCGGTCCGCTCCGGATCACCGGCATCCCGGACGCCCGGGTGGCCGGTGAGCTGGCGGCGGCGGAGGCGCTGGCCGAAGGGCGCCCCGTCGCAGAGGTGGCGGCCCTGCTCGGTCTGTCCGCCGGGATCGACCCGGAGGAGCTGCACGAGCTGGCGGACCGGTGCGGACTGGGCGTGCGGGTGACGTACGCGCCGGGCGCGGCGGGACGGCTGGACGCGGTGTTCGGCGTCGACGACGAGACGCTGACCGGGATCTACGTGGCCACCGCGCAACTGGAGGCGGCGGCCCACGTCAGCAACCCGCTGGGGTCGCGCCAGCTGGGCGCACTGGTGACGGCGTTGCGCTCGTTCGCGGAGGAGCGGCTGCCGGAGTACATGGTGCCGATGGCGTTCGTGCCCTTGGACGTCCTGCCCATGACGGCGAACGGCAAGTTGGACCGTCGCGCACTGCCGGCGCCCGACCTCTCCGGCGCGACGAGCGGGCGGGCACCGCGCACCGAGCTGGAGGCACGGGTGTGTGCGGTCATGGCCGAGGTCCTGGCCCTGCCCACGATCGGGGTCGACGACGACTTCTTCGACCTGGGCGGCGACAGCATCATCTCGATCCAGCTCGTGAGCCGCCTGCGGGCCGCAGGCGTCGTCGTCACCGCACGCGATGTCTTCCGGCACAAGACGGCGGCGGCGATGGCGGCCGCGTCCGAGAACGCCGAACCGGCGGCCGACGAAGCACCGGCCGAACCGCCGGTACCCGACGACGACGAGGCGATCGACCTGTCGCTGGTGTCGCTGTCCGATGACGAATTGAAGATGTTCGAATCAAACTGGAGGTTGTCGGAATGAGCACGTCAGCAGTTGAAGCGATCCTGCCGCTGACTCCCTTGCAGGAGGGGCTGCTCTTTCACAGCCTCTACGACAACCTCGGCGTTGACCTCTACACCTCGCAGCTGGGCGTGGACCTCGAAGGCTGCCTGGACGTCGAGGCGTTCCGGGCGGCTGCGGCCACCGTGCTGCGCCGTCACCCCAACCTCCGTACTGCTTTCCAGCACCAGACCTCCACCCAGCCGGTGCAGGTGGTGATCCGGGAGCTGCCGGTCCCGTGGACGGAACACGACCTCTCCGGACTTGACGAGGCCGAGCGCGCGGCCGAGTTGGAGCGGATCACCGAGGAGGACCGGGTCCGCCGGTTCGACCTCGGGCGCCCGCCGCTGCTGCGCTTCACCCTGATCCGCCTCGGTGACGAGCGGTGCCGCCTGCTCTTCACCCACCACCACATCCTGCTGGACGGCTGGTCCATCCCGCTGCTGCTGAACGAGCTGTTCACGCTGTACGCCCGCGGCGGCACCGATGACAGCGGCCTGCCCAAGGTGCCCGCGTTCCGCAACTTCCTCGCCTGGCTGGCCAAGCGGGACAAGCCCGCGGCGGAGCTGGCGTGGAGCCAGGCGTTCGACGGCCTCGCCGACGGGACCATCGTGCGGCCGGTGAAGCCCGGCCGCACCCAGGTGGTGCCCGAGCGGGCCGTGATCGACCTGAGCCGCTCGCTGACCACGGCGCTCACGAACCTGGCGCGCCGTCACTCCATCACCCTGAACACGGTCGTCCAGGGCGTCTGGGGCCTGCTGGTGGGCCAGCTCGCCGGACGGAGTGACGTGGTCTTCGGGGCCGTGGTCTCCGGCCGGCCGCCGGAGCTGCCCGGTGTCGAGAACATGATCGGTCTCTTCCTCAACACCCTGCCGGTGCGGGTCCGGATCGATCCGAACGAGCCCGTCATCGACCTGCTGACCCGGCTGCAGACCGAGCAGTCCGAGCTGCTGCCGCACCAGCACCTGGGGCTCGCCGCCATCCAGCAGCTGACCGGCGGGGCGGAACTGTTCGACACGGTGACCGTGTTCGAGAGCTTCCCGGTCGACCACAACGCCGAGAGCCTGCCCGGCACCGGGCTGAGGGTCCTCGAATCCGACAGCACGGACTTCAGTCACTACCCGATCTCACTGCTCGCGCTTCCCGGCGAGCGGCTGCACCTGCGACTCAGCTACCAGCCCGACCTGTTCACGGCCGAGGAGACCGCCACGCTGCTGGACCGGGCACGGCGGCTGCTGGAGACCCTGGTGGCCGAGCCGCAGCAGCTCGTCGGACGGCTCGACCTGCTGGTCGCGGCCGAACGGCACCAGGTCGTGGTGCGGAACAACGACACCGCCCGCCCGGTCGAGCAGGCGACGCTCGCCCAACTGTTCGAGACGCAGGTCGCCGCCAACCCCGACGCGGTGGCGGTCGAGTTCGAGTCGACCTCGCTGACGTACGCGGAGCTGGACGCGCGCGCGAACCGGCTGGCGCGACTGCTGGCGACCCGGGGGATCGGGCCGGAGCAGGTCGTCGCGCTGGCCCTGCCACGGTCGATCGAGTTCGTGCTGTCGGTGATCGCCGTCGCCAAGACCGGAGCCGCCTACCTCCCGGTGGACACCCGGTACCCGCAGGAACGCATCGCCCTCCTCATCGACGACTCCCGCCCCGCGACGGTGATCACCACGACCGCCGCCGCGCCGCTGCTGCCCCGAGCCGCAGGCACCGGGCACCTGCTGATCGACGCCGCCGAGGTCCAGGAGGCGCTGGCCGCCACGCCGGACACCCCGCTGACCGACGACGAACGCACCGCGCCGACACACCTGCTCAACCCCGCGTACGTCATCTACACCTCCGGCTCGACCGGGCGCCCGAAGGGTGTCGTGGTCAGCCACACGGGCCTGGCCAACGGATCGGCCCTGCAGCGCCGCTCCTACCCGGTCGGCCCCGGCGACCGGGTCCTCCAGTTCGTGTCCCAGAGCTTCGACGCCTCCTACTGGGAACTGTCGATGGCACTGCTGAGCGGTGCCACCCTGGTCTGCGCGCCCGAGGAGCGCCTCACGGCCGGTCCGGCCCTGGCCGAGCTGATCGCCGAGCGACGGATCACCCACGCGGTCATACCGCCGTCGCCACTGGCGATGACGCCGGCGACGGACCTCGGTACTCTGCGCGTACTCATGGCCGGCGGCGAGGCGCTCCCGGCCGAGACGGTCACCACCTGGGCGCCCGGCCGCCGGATGTTCAACGAGTACGGCCCGACCGAGGTGACCGTCCTCGCGACCCAGAACGGCCCGCTCGCCGCGGACGGTACCGCGCCCTCGATCGGCCGGCCGATCGACAACGACCGCGTCTACGTGCTCGACCAGGCGCTCCGGCCGGTGCCCGTGGGATCGGTCGGCGAGATGTACGTCGCCGGGCCCGGGCTGGCCCGCGGCTATCTGGGGCGTCAGGACCTGACCGCCGAGCGGTTCGTCGCCGACCCGTTCGACACGACCGGGAGCCGGATGTACCGCACCGGTGACCTGGCCCGGTGGAACGACTCCGGCGAGCTCGTGTTCGCCGGCCGCGTCGACGAGCAGGTCAAGATCCGCGGCTTCCGGATCGAGCTCGGCGAGATCGAGGCCGCGGTCCGCTCCCACCCCGCGGTGGACACCGCCGCGGTCATCGTGCGCGAGGACCGCCCCGGCGACCACCGGATCGTGGCGTACGCGGTGGCCGACGGTGCGGACGAGGAGACGCTGCGCCGACACCTCGCGGACGTGCTTCCCCAGCACATGGTGCCCAACGTCTTCGTCCTGCTCGACGCGATGCCTCTGACCAGGAACGGGAAGGTGGACCGGGCCGCACTGCCCGAGCCGACGGTCGGAGCTGCCGACGGGGCGCGAACCGCACCGTCGACGCCCAATCAGGAGATCGTGTGCGGCCTGTTCGCCGACGTCCTCGGCGTACCCGAGGTCGGCGTCGACGGCGACTTCTTCAAGCTCGGCGGGCACTCTCTGCTCGCGGTCCGGCTGGTCGGCCGGATCCGCGCCGCCTTCGGCGTGGACGTGCCGATCCGTGTCGTCTTCGACGCCCCCACCGCCGAGGCCCTCACCTCCGAGATCGAGGCGCTGCTCCCCGACAGCGCGCCGGAGGCCCCGGCCGAGACGCGATCCGTGGATGTGTCCCACGCGGATCGGCGACTCTGGTTCATCAACCGCTTCGAGCACCGGGCCGCCACGCACAACGTCCCGGTCGGCGTCCGCCTGACCGGCGTCCTCGACCACGAGGTGCTGAGCGGTGCGGTGCACGATGTGATCGACCGGCACGAGGCGTTGCGGACGATCTTCCCGGAGCGCAACGGCGAGCCCAGCGGAGTGGTGCTGCCGCCCCAGGGGGTGCGCCCGCCACTGGCGGTCGCCGACTTCGACGAAGCCGCCGTGCGCGCGGAGGCGGCCGGCGGGTTCGACCTGACCACCCAGGTTCCGGTGCGCTTCACACTGTTCCGTGTCGGCGAAGCGGAGGCCGTGCTCGTGGCGGTCCTGCACCGGATCGCCGGCGACGACTGGGCGGGCGGCCGGCTGCTGGCCGACCTGATGGCCGCCTACCGGGCCAGGGTCACCAACCGCCCGGTGCGCTGGGACGATGACACCGTCGCAGTGGAGGACAAGGCCGTCGAGTGGTGGGCCGAGCACCTCGCCGGGGTACCGGAGGAGCTGGTCCTGGTCACCGACCGGCCGCGCTCGCCCCTGGAGCCGCAGGACCTGCTGAGCGTGCCGATCCACCTGCCCGCCGCGCAGCGGCAGAGCGCCACCACCCTCGCCGAGCGTGCGGGAGTGGACCTGGAGACGGTCCTGCGCGGTGCGTTCGCCGTCGTGCTGAGCGGGCTCGGAGCCGGTCAGGACCTGCCGATCGCCACCCTGCACACCACGGCATCCGAAGGCCCCGGGGCCTTCGCGGCGAACCCCGCCGTGCTGCGGGTGGACGTGTCCGCCGACCCGTCCGTGGCCGAACTGCTGGCCGGGATGGGCGAGACGGCCGCTGCGGCGCGGTTGCGTCCGGTGCCGTTCGAGCGGCTGCTGCGACGACTCGAACCGGACCTCGTCGCTGCCCGACACCCGCTGGCGCAGGTGGCCCTCACCGTACGGAGCCGCGGCACCGCCGCCCTGGAGCTGCCAGGCCTGACCGTGCGCCCGGACGACACCGCCCTGGGCATCGAGAAGTTCGACCTCGCCGTGGTCGTGGCGGACCTCCCCGAGGGCGAGCAGCTGGCCGGGCACCTGTACTACCGCGCCACCATGTTCGACGCCGCGACGGTCTCCCGCCTGTGGGAGCGGATCGCATCGGTGCTCGCGCAGATGACCGCTGCGCCGGAGCAGCGGCTCTCGCAGCTGCGGCTGGTCACCGAGGCCGAGCGCGAGCAGCTGCTGACGGGCTGGAACGACACCGCCGTCGAGGTGCCGGCGCTGGGCGCGCCGGTGCAGGTGCGCTTCGCCGAGCAGGTCGAGCACGGGCCGGACGAGATCGCCCTCGTCTGGCAGGACGGGCAGCTCACCTACCGGGAGCTCGACCGCGCGGCGAACCGGCTGGCGCACCTGCTGCGCGCCTCCGGTGTGGGCACCGGCTCCCGGGTGGCGGTGCTGCAGCGCCGCTCCCCCGACCTCGTCGTCGCGCTGCTCGGCGTGCTCAAGGCGGGCGCGGCGTACGTGCCCCTCGACTCCCGTGCGCCGCAGGCGCGGCACGAGAGCATCCTGGCCGAGACCGAGGCCTCGCTGCTCCTGGTCGACGCCGCGTCGGCGGCCACCGCGCCGCGGTCCGAGGTCCCGACGATCGTCGTGGACCGGGAGCCGCGCCTGGCGGAGCAGTCCGACACGGCGCCGTCCCTCGAGGGCCACCCGGAGCAGCTGGCGTACATCATGTACACCTCCGGTTCCACCGGGCAGGCCAAGGGCGTCGCCATCACCCACCGCGACCTGCTCGCGTTCGCGCTCGACCGCTGCTTCTCCGGGGACGCGCACCGCACGGTGCTCATGCATGCCCCGCACGCGTTCGACGCCTCCAACTACGAGCTGTGGATGCCGCTGCTCAACGGCCACCGGATCGTCCTCGCGCCGCCCCAGGACCTGGACGTGGCCACCATCGGCCGGCTGGTGTCCGAGCACGGGGTGACGGCACTCCACCTGACCGCCGGCCTGTTCCGGCTCGTGGTCGACGAGGACCTGGACTGCCTGGCCCCGGTGCGCGAGCTGCTGGCCGGCGGCGACGTGGTGCCCGCGGCCTCGGTCCGCCGTGTCCTGGAGCGGTTCCCGGACATGGTCGTCCGGGACACCTACGGCCCGACCGAGACCACGACCTTCGCCACGTCGCACCGGATGGACGCGGCCAACCCGCCGGCCGAGACCGTGCCGATCGGTCTCCCGCTGGACAACATGCGCGCGTACGTCCTGGACGGTTCGCTGCGCCCGGTCCCGGTCGGGATCGTCGGCGACCTCTACCTCGCCGGCGAGGGCCTCGCAGCCGGCTACTGGACCAGGCCGGGCCTCACCTCCGCATCGTTCGTGGCCGACCCGTTCGGTCCGGCCGGCAGCCGGATGTACCGGGTGGGCGACCTCGTGCGGCGGACGCCGGACGGCAGCCTGCTGTTCGCCGGCCGCGCCGACGACCAGGTGAAGATCCGCGGCTTCCGGATCGAGCTGGGCGAGGTGGAGTCGGCCCTGGCGCGCATGCCCGAGGTGGCCCAGGCCACCGTCGTCGCGCGGCGGGACGACGACAGCCAGCCCAGGCTGGTCGCGTACCTCGTCCCGGCCGAAGGCGCGACGCGCGACGAGTCCGCCGTCCGCGACCGGCTCGGCGCCGAACTGCCGGAGTACATGGTCCCCTCCGCCTTCGTGTGGCTGGATCGGCTCCCGCTGACGGCCAACGGCAAGGTCGACCGCAAGGCGCTGCCCGCGCCGGCGGCCGCGGTCACCGGCCGGGCCGCGCGCAACCCGCGCGAGGAACAGCTCCTCGGCCTGTTCGCCAAGCTCCTCGGCCAGCCGGACATGGGCATCGACGACAGCTTCTTCGAGCTGGGCGGCGACTCGCTGCTCGCCACCCGCCTGGTCAGCCGGGTCCGGGCCACCTTCGGTGTGGAGCTGCCCATCTGGAAGGTGTTCGACGCTCCGACGGTCGCCACCCTCGGCGAGCACCTGGACGACGCCCGGGCCGGACGCAGCGCGCTGCGCGCCATGGAGCGGCCGGAACGCGTCCCCCTGTCGTTCGCGCAACGCCGGCTCTGGTTCATCAACCGTTTCGACGGCCAGAGCGCCACGTACAACATGCCGATCTCGATCCGGCTCACCGGGCCGCTGAACCGCACCGCCATGGCCGAGGCGCTGGTCGACCTCGCGACCCGGCACGAGGCCCTGCGGACGGTCTTCCCCGAGGCCGACGGCGTGCCCTACCAGCGGATCCTGCCCGCCGACGAGGCGCAGGTCGCGCTGAACGTGGTGGAGACGCGGCCCGAGGAACTGGACGCCCAGTTGGAGGCCGCGGTCCGGATCGGTATCGACCTCACCAGCGAGGTACCGCTGCGCGTCCACCTGTTCGCCCTCGGGGAGGAGGACCACGTCCTGCTCTTCGTGCTGCACCACATCGCCGGCGACGGCTGGTCGATGCGGCCGCTGGCGACCAACCTCGCGCAGGCCTACGAGGCCCGCTGCGAGGGCCGGGCCCCGGAGTTCGCACCGCTGCCGGTACAGCCCGCCGACTACGCGCTGTGGCAGCAGCAGGTCATCGGCGACGAGGACGACCCGGACAGCGTCTTCTCCAAGCAGCTGCGGTACTGGCAGGACAATCTCGCCGACCTGCCCCAGGAGCTGACGCTCCCGGTCGACCGGCCCCGCCCGGCCACTTCGAGCTACCGCGGCGTGCCGGTCTACTTCCGGGTCGACCCGCGCGTGCACCAGCAGCTGCTGACCCTGTCCCAGACGACCGGCGCGAGCCTGTACATGGTGCTGCAGGCCGCGCTGGCCACGATGCTGCACCGGGTCGGAGCGGGCACCGACATACCGATCGGCAGCGTGATCGCCAACCGCACCGACGAGGCGCTCGACGAGATGGTCGGTTTCCTCACCAACATGCTGGTGCTGCGCACCGACACCTCGGGGAGCCCGACGTTCCGTCAGCTCGTCGACCGCGTACGGGAGACCGACCTCAACGCCTACGACAACCAGGACGTGCCGTTCGAGCGGCTGGTCGAGGCAGTCAACCCGCCGCGTTCGCTCGCCCGCCACCCGCTCTTCCAGGTGCTGCTCAACCTGCAGAACCTGCCGGACTACGCGACCGAGATGCAGGGCCTGGAGCTCAGCTCGTACGTCGTGGACCTCGGCGCGGCCCGGTTCGACCTCGCCTTCGGCTTCTCCGAGGAGTTCGACGCGGAGGGCCGGCCGGCCGGTCTGCAGGGCGACATCCAGTGCAGCACGGACCTCTTCGACCGCGACACCGCAGAGGGCTTCGCCGAGTACCTCGGCCGAGTGCTCCGATCCGCCGCGGGCGACCCGGACCAGCCGATCGACACCATCGACATGCTGCCCGCCGAGCAGCGGAACCGGCTCCTGGCGGAGTACAACGACACCGCCGCCGAGGTGGCTGCCGCGGCCCTGCCGGAGCTGTTCACCGCCCAGGCCGGGCGGACTCCGGACGCTCCCGCGGTGGTCCGCGGGGCGGAGACGCTGTCCTACGCCGAACTCGACGCCGCCGCCAACCGGCTCGCCCGCCTGCTGATCGCGAGCGGCACCGGGCCCGGCTCCCTGGTGGCGATCGCGCTGCCCAGGACGCCGCAACTGGTCACGGCCCTGCTCGGGGTGCTCAAGGCCGGCGCCGCGTACCTGCCCATCGATCCCACCAACCCGGCCGACCGCATCGCCTACGTGCTCGGCGACGCGGCCCCGACGGTGGTGCTGAGCGACGAGGCCACCTCGACGGCCCTGCCGTCCGGCGCCGCCCCCGTCATCCGGCTGGACCGGCCCGAGACCGCCCTGGAGCTGGCGGCCCACGCGAGCGGCCCCGTCACGGACGCCGAGCGGCTGCGGCCGCTGTCGCCGCGCGACGCCGCGTACGTGATCTACACCTCGGGCTCGACCGGACGCCCCAAGGGCGTCGTGATCGAGCACCGCTCGGTCAGCGACTACCTGGCGCACACCACCCGGGAGTACGACGCGGCCCGCGGGGTCGCGCTGGTGCACTCGCCGGTGTCCTTCGACCTGACCGTCACCGGCCTCTACACCCCGCTGCTCGTCGGTGGTTGCGTCAACCTCGCCTCGCTCACCGACCCCGAGCCGCGCGAGGCGGCCGGGCTGGCCCAGGCTCCGGCGACCTTCCTCAAGGCGACCCCGAGCCACCTGCCGCTGCTCACCGCGCTCCCGGCCGGCTACTCGCCCTCGGGCGAGCTGCTGCTCGGCGGTGAGGCGCTGCTCGGCGCGGTCCTGCGGGAGTGGCGCGAACAGCACCCCGACGTGACGGTGCGCAACGTATACGGCCCGACCGAGGCGACGGTGAACTGTGCCGAGTACCGCATCGCCCCCGGCGAGCCGGTGCCGGACGGCCCGGTGCCGATCGGCCGCCCACAGGCGAACGCCCGGCTGTACGTGCTGGACGCGGGGCTCCAGCCGGTGCCCGAAGGAGTGACCGGCGACCTCTACCTCGCCGGCGAGGGGCTGGCGCGCGGCTACCTGAACCAGCCGGCGCTGACCGCGGAACGCTTCGTGCCCGACCCCTTCGGGGCGCCCGGCAGCCGGATGTACCGCAGCGGCGACGTCGCCAAGTGGAACCGCTCCGGCGAACTGGTGTACCTCGGCCGCAGCGACGACCAGGTCAAGCTGCGCGGCTTCCGGATCGAG
Organism: Kitasatospora sp. NPDC032757; assembly: GCF_055579305.1. NCBI lineage: Bacteria > Bacillati > Actinomycetota > Actinomycetes > Kitasatosporales > Streptomycetaceae > Kitasatospora > Kitasatospora sp. NPDC032757. The sequence continues at coordinate 200,386 of NZ_JBVINN010000001.1, forward strand.
CTGGGCGAGATCGAGGTCGCGCTGGCCTCCCACCCGGCGGTGCGCGCCGCCACGGTGATCGTCCGTGAGGACCAGCCGGGCGACCAGCGCCTGGTCGGCTACGTCGTGCCGAAGGCCGAGGCGCCGACGGCCGCGGAGCTGTCCGCGCACCTCGCCGGGCGGCTGCCCGAGTACATGGTCCCCCAGCTGTTCGTGGCCGTCGACGGGATCCCGCTGACCGTACACGGGAAGGTCGACCGGAACGCGCTTCCGGCCCCCGTCCACCGTGCGGACGCCCAGGCCTCGGCCGCCCCGCGCTCGCCGCAGGAGGAGATCCTCTGCCACCTGTTCGCGGACATGCTCGGTGTGCCCGACGTCGGGGTGCACGACAACTTCTTCGAGCTGGGCGGGCACTCCCTGCTCGCCACCCGGCTGATCAGCCGGATCCGCACCGCCTTCGACCTGGAGCTGCCGATCCGCGCCGTCTTCGAGGCGCCGACCGTGGCCCAGCTGACCGCACAGCTCGGCACGGCCGCCACGGGCCGCCGTGCGGTGGCGCCGATGCCACGCCCGGACGAGCTCCCGCTGTCCTTCGCCCAGCGGCGGCTGTGGTTCCTCAACCGTCTCGACCAGCAGAACGGTTCGGCGTACAACCTGCCGATCGCGCTGCGACTCACCGGTGACCTCGACCGCGAGGCCCTCGCCGCGACCCTGCACGACCTGTTGGAGCGGCACGAGGTCTTCCGCACCGTCTTCGCGGAGCCGAACGGCGTGCCGGTCCAGCGGGTGCTCGCCGCCGACGAGGCCGGGCTGCGCCTGGAGGTCACCGAGACCTCCGAGGAGCAGCTGGCCGAGGTGCTGGCCGCCGAGATCAACCGCGCCTTCGACCTCTCCGAGGAGATCCCGGTCCGAGCCCGGCTCTTCGCCGTCGCCCCGGACGTGCACGTCTTCACGTTCACCATGCATCACATCGCCGCTGACGGATGGTCGCTGGCACCGATGCTGGCCGACCTCTCCACCGCGTACCGGGCCCGGGCCGCCGGCGAGGAGCCGGACTGGCAGCCGCTGCCCGTGCAGTACGCCGACTACGCGCTCTGGCAGCGCGAAGTGCTCGGGGACGAGACGGACGAGAACAGCCAGATCTCCCAGCAGCTGCGCTACTGGGAGCAGACCCTCGCCGGGCTGCCCGAGGAACTCACCCTGCCGACCGACCGGTCCCGCCCGGTCGTGGCGAGCTACCGGGGCGAGCGGATCACCATCGAGATCCCCGCCGAGATCCACCAGCGGGTGAGCGAGCTGGCACGCTCCCGGCAGGCGAGCGTCTACATGGTGCTCCAGGCAGGCCTGGCCGCCCTGCTGTCCCGGCTGGGCGGCGGGGAGGACGTCCCCATCGGCAGCCTGATCGCCGGGCGCACCGACGAGGCCCTCGACGACCTGGTCGGCTTCTTCGTCAACACCCTGGTGCTGCGCACCGACGTCTCCGGCGACCCGACCTTCGCCGAGCTGCTCGACCGGGTCCGCACCACGGGCCTGGGTGCCTACGCCCACCAGGACCTGCCGTTCGAGCGGCTCGTGGAGGCGCTCAATCCCAGCCGGTCGATGTCCCGTCACCCGCTGTTCCAGGTGGCGCTCAACCTCCAGAACGCCGCCCAGGCCGACTGGGGCCTCGGCCTGCCCGGTCTGGAGGTGCAGCCGGAGGGGTTCGACCTGGACACGGAGAAGTTCGACCTCTCCTTCACCTTCGCCGAGCACCACGCCGAGGACGGCGCGGCGGCCGGGATCGTCGGCACGGTGAGCTACGCCGTCGACCTCTTCGACGGCGAGCGCGTCGCGGACATCGCCGGCTGCCTGGTGCAGCTGCTGTCCGCGGCCACCGCCGAGCCCGACCGGCGGCTCGCGCAGCTGGACCTGCTGGATCCGGCGGAGCGCGCCGTGCTGCTGGAAGCGGGCAGGGGGCTGCAGTGCGAGATCCCCGCCGAGGGTGTCGACGCACAGTTCGCCCAGCGCGCGGCGGCCACCCCCGAGGCCCTGGCGGTCCAGGGTCCCGACGGCTCGCTGACCTACCGCGAACTCGACGCGGCGGTCACCCGGCTGGCCAGGCACCTGGTCGAGCGGGGCTCGGCCCCGGGCGAGATCATCGGCGTCGCCATGCCACGCAGCACGGAGATGCTGGTGGCGCTCCTGGCGGTCCTGCGGTCCGGAGCGGCTTACCTGCCGCTCGACCCCGAGCTGCCGGCGGAACGACTGGCCTACATGACGGCCGACTGCCGGCCGCTGTTCGTCGTCTCCACCGACGCCGCGGCCCGCGGCCTGCCCGACGGCACGACCGTCGTGTCGCTGGACGACCCGGTCACCCGGCGTGCGCTCCAGGAGCTTCCCGGGACACCGTGGGCCGACGACGAGCGCCGTTCGCCCGTCCACCCGGAGCACCCCTCGTACGTCATCTACACCTCGGGATCGACCGGCCGGCCGAAGGGTGTCGCGCTCCCGCGGCGCGCCATGATCAACCTCATGGTCGACATGGCCGAGCGGCTCGGCGTGCGGGCCGACGACCGTCTGCTCTCGGTCTCGACCATGTCGTTCGACATCTCCGTGCTCGAGTTCTACCTGCCGCTCGTGTCCGGCGCGGCGGTCGTCGTGGCAGCCCGGGAGACGGTCCAGGACCCGACGGCCCTGGCCAAGCTGGTCGCCGACTCCGGAGTGACCATCCTCCAGGCGACGCCGACCCTGTGGCAGATGCTGGTGAGCCAGGCCCCTGACGCGGTACGCGGCCTGCGCAAGATGAGCGGCGGCGAGCCGATGTCGCAGGAGCTGGCGGAACGGCTCCTCGCGGTCGGCGGCGAGCTCACCAACGGATACGGTCCGACGGAGACCACCATCTACTCCACCGCTGCGCCGGTGACCGACAGCCGGTCTGTGCCGACCATCGGCCGTCCGGTGCTCAACACCCGCGTCTACCTGCTGGACGAGTACCTGCGTCCGGTGCCGCCGCAGGTGACCGGCGAGTTGTACATCGCCGGCGACGGCCTGGCGCTGGGATACCTGGGCCGGCCGGGCCTGACGGCGGATCGCTTCGTCGCCGACCCGTTCGGGGCACCGGGCGCCCGCATGTACCGCAGCGGTGACCTGGCCCGCTGGGGCGCCGGCAGGGAGCTGGAGATCCTCGGCCGGGTGGACCACCAGGTGAAGCTGCGCGGCTTCCGGATCGAGCTGGGCGAGATCGAGTCGGTGCTCGGCCGCCACGAGGACGTCGCCCAGCTGGCGGTCATGCTGCGCGAGGACCGCCCGGGCGACAAGCGGCTGGTCGGCTACGTGGTGCCGAAGCCCGGCCGGCCGGTCGACTCCGTCACGCTGCGCAGGTATCTCGGCACGCAGCTGCCCGACTACATGATCCCGTCGGTCATCGTCGAGCTCGACGCGTTGCCCACGACGCCCAACGGCAAGCTGGACCGGCGCGCCCTGCCGCAGCCGCCGGCCTCCTCCGGCCGGGAGAGCAGTGCCCCGCGCTCCCCGCGGGAGGAGATCATGTGCGGCCTGTTCGCCGAGATCCTCGACGTGGAGACCGTCGCGGTCGACGACAGCTTCTTCGACCTCGGCGGCCACTCGCTGCTGGCGACCCGGCTGATGAGCCGGCTCCGGACGGTGTTCGGCGTCGAACTCCCCATCCGCAGCCTGTTCGAGCACCCGAACCCGGCCGGCCTCGTCGGGCTGCTGGACGGCGCGACCCGGGGCCGGGCCTCCCTCGTCCCGATGCCGCGTCCCGAGACGCTGCCGCTCTCCTACGCCCAGCGCCGGATGTGGTTCCTGCATCGGCTCGAAGGCCCGAGCTCGACCTACAACATGCCGTTCGTCGTCCGGCTCTCCGGCCACCTCGACCTGGAGGCGCTGCAGTCGGCACTCCAGGACGTCGTCGACCGGCACGAGAGCCTGCGCACGGTCTTCCCGGAGATCGACGGCGTGCCCCGGCAGGTGGTACTCGGAACCGACGAGGCACGGATCGAGCTGATCTGCCGACAGGTGGCCGAGCACGAGCTGGAGGAGGCGACCCTCGCCGCGGTCCGCACGGCGCTCGACCTGACCGAGCAGCCGCCGGTGGCGGCGACCCTGCTCACGCTGACCCCGACCGAGCACGTGTTCGTCCTGGTCGTGCACCACATCGCCGGCGACGGCTGGTCGCTGGCCCCGCTGGGCGCCGACGTGTCGCAGGCGTACACGGCCCGGCACGCCGGCCGGGCCCCGCAGTGGGAACCGCTGCCGGTCCAGTACGCCGACTACACGCTGTGGCAGCGACAGCTGCTCGGCGACGAGTCCGACCCCGACAGCCTGTTCTCCGGACAGGTCACCTACTGGAAGCAGGCCCTCGCCGATCTGCCGGACCTGCTGAACCTGCCGACCGACCGACCGCGCCCCTCGGTGGCCAGCTACCGAGGGGGGCGCCTGACCGTCGAGCTCGGCCCCGAGCTGCACGCCGCGGTGCGGTCCCTCGCGAAGCGGGAGGGCGCGAGCACCTTCATGGTGCTCCAGGCCGCGGTCGCGACGCTGCTCGGCAAGCTCGGCGGCGGTCACGACATCCCGCTCGGCAGCCCCATCGCGGGCCGTACCGACGAGTCGCTCGACCAGCTGGTCGGCTTCTTCGTCAACACCCTGGTGCTGCGCAACGACCTGAGCGGTAACCCCTCGTTCGCCGAGCTGATCGGCCGGGCCCGCGAGACCGCGCTGGCGGCGTACGCCCACCAGGACGTCCCGTTCGACCACCTGGTGGAGGTGCTCCGGCCGGACCGCTCCGCGGGGCACCAGCCACTGTTCCAGGTGATGCTGGCACTCCAGAACGCCACCGTCGCGACCGACGTCGAGCTGCCCGACCTGACCCTCAGCTCGGAGGACGGCTTCACCGGAGCCTCCCGCTTCGACCTGTTCCTCAGCTTCGCCGAGCAGTTCGACGAGGCCGGCGGGACGCCCGCGGGCATCAACGGGTTCATCGAGTACAGCGCCGACCTGTTCGACCCCGGGACGGTCACCGCTCTGGTGAAGCGGCTGGAGCGCCTGCTGACCGCCGTGTCGGCGGACCCGCAGCTGCCGATCGGCTCGATCGACCTGCTCGACGAGGACGAGCGGCACACCGTCCTGCGGCAGTGGAACGACACCGCGACGGACTCCGTGCCGACCAGCGTGACCGCGCGGTTCGCCGCGCAGGTCACCCGTACGCCGGACGCCGTCGCGGTGTCCAGCGACGAGCGGCAGTTGACGTACCGCGAGCTGGACGAGGAGTCGGACCGGCTGGCACGCCGACTGGCGGCGGCCGGTGTCCGGCCCGAGGACCGGGTCGCGCTGTTCCAGGAGCGCTCGGCGGGCCTGGTGGTGTCGATCCTCGCGGTGCTCAAGGCCGGTGCGGCCTACGTGCCGATCGACCCGCGCTACCCGGCCTCCCGCCGCAGCCACATCATGACCGACAGTCAGGTCTCCGTGCTGCTGACGGACACCACCTCGCCGGCCCTGGGGTGCGAGCACGACGCCAGGGTCCTGGTGGTGGACACCGAGACGGACCCGGAGGTCGGTGACGTCCGACTGCCCGAGGTCGTGCACTCCGAGCAGCTCGCGTACGTGATGTACACCTCCGGCTCGACTGGCGTGCCGAAGGGCGTGGGGATCACCCACGCGGACGTCACCGCGCTCGCCTCCGACCGGGCCTTCCGTCCGGAGGCGCACCGCCGGGTGCTGCTCCACTCCCCGCAGGCGTTCGACGCCTCCACCTACGAGCTGTGGGTCCCGCTGCTGAACGGCGGCCAGGCCGTGGTGGCTCCCCGGGGCGACCTCGACCTGGCAACCCTCGCCCGGGTCATCGGCGAGAACAGCGTCACCGGTCTGTGGATGACCGCGGGTCTGTTCCGGCTCACCGCCGAGGAGTCCCCGGAGTGCTTCGCGGGCGTGGCCGAGGTGTGGACCGGCGGCGACGTGGTACCCGCCGAAGCGGTGCGACGGGTCATGACGGCCTGCCCGCAGATCGTGGTGGTCGACGGCTACGGCCCGACCGAGACGACCACGTTCGCGACCACCTTCCGGGTCGAGGACGCCCAGCGGATCCCCGCCCAGATCCCGATCGGACGGCCGTTGGACGACATGCGGGTCTACGTCCTGGACGAGTCCCTGCAGCCGGTCCCGGTCGGCGTCGCCGGCGAGCTGTACATCGCCGGTGCGGGGCTGGCCCGTGGCTACCAGGCCCGGCCGGCTCTGACCGCCGAACGGTTCGTGGCGGACCCGCACGGCCCGGCGGGCAGCCGGATGTACCGGGTCGGCGACCTGGTGCGCTGGAACGCCGACGGTGCGGTGGAGTTCCTCGGCCGGGCCGACGACCAGGTCAAGGTCCGCGGCTTCCGCATCGAGCTCGGCGAGATCGAGGCGGCCCTGGCCGACCACCCGGACGTCGCCCAGGCGGCCGTCCTGGTGCGCGAGGACCGTCCCGGCGATCACCAGCTGGTGGCCTACCTCGTTCCGAGCGCGACGCCGTCGGCGGACACGACCGGGACGGCCGAGGACAACGGCACCGCCGGCGAGCAGATCGAGCAGTGGCAGGAGCTCTACGCGCAGCTGTACGGCGCGGAGCGGCCGGAGGAGTTCGGCGAGGACTTCAGCGGCTGGGCGAGCAGCTACACCGGCGAGGACATCCCGCTGGAGCAGATGCGCGAGTGGCGGGACGCCACGGTGGAACGCATCCGCGCCCTGCGGCCGCGCCGGGTGCTGGAGATCGGCGTCGGCAGCGGCCTGCTGCTGGCGAAGCTCGCCGGCGACAGCGAGGCGTACTGGGGCATCGACTTCTCCGCGGAGGCGATCGCCGTACTGCGGCACCAGGTCGAGGCCCAGCCCGAGTTGGCCGACAAGGTCCGGCTCGAAGTCGGCGCCGCACACGAACTGGACGCCCTGCCCGGGGAGTTCTTCGACACCGTGGTCATCAACTCGGTGGCGCAGTACTTCCCCAGCGCTTCCTACCTGACCGACGTGCTCACCTCGCTGTCGCGCCTGCTGGTGCCCGGTGGCGCCGTCTTCCTGGGCGACCAGCGCCACCTGCGCACCCAGTGTTGCTTCCAGACCGCGGTCGCGTTGCTCCAGTGGAACGGCAGGCAGACCCCGGCGGAGCTGTCCCGTTCGGTCGAGCAGACGATCATGATGGAGAAGGAACTCCTCGTCGACCCGGAGTACTTCGCGGCGCTGCCCGGGCAGATCCCGGCGTTCGAGGCCGTGGACGTACGGGTCAAGCGGGGCCACAGCGACACCGAGCTGACCCGCCACCGCTTCGACGTGGTCCTGCGGACGGCACCGGCCGGTGCGCGCCCGCTCGGCGAGCTGCCGCGGCTGCGGTACGGCACGGAGATCCTGAGCCTGGAGGACCTGGAGCGCCGGATCGCGGCCGGTGACGACCTGCCGGTCCGGGTGACCGGGATTCCGGACGCCCGGCTGGCCGGCGAGCAGGCGGCCGTGCAGGCACTGGCCGACGGACGGCCGGTCGGCGAGGCGCTGACCGCGCTGAACACCCCGGAGGAGCGGGGCGTTCATCCCGAGGCGCTCCACGAGCTGGCCGAACGGTACGGACAGGCGGCCCACGTCACCTACGCCCCGGGCGCCCCCGGACGGCTGGACGCGGTGTTCGGCGTCGGCGACGACGCGGTCTCCGAGCTGTACCTGCCGGCCGCCCAGCAGGCCTCCGCGGCGCACGTCAACAACCCGCTGAGCTCCCGCCGACTCGGCGAACTGGTCAGCGCTGTGCGGTCCTTCGCCGAGCAGCGGCTGCCCGAGTACATGGTGCCGAGCGCGTTCGTGGCGCTGGACGCCCTGCCGACGACCGTGAACGGCAAGCTGGACCGTCGTGCGCTTCCGGCGCCCGACTTCTCCAGCGCGTCGACGGGGCGGGCGCCGCGCACCGAGCTGGAGACGCGGGTGTGCGCGGTGATGGCCGACGTCCTCGCCCTGCCGGCGGTCGGCATCGACGACAATTTCTTCGACCTGGGCGGCGACAGCATCATGTCGATCCAGCTCGTCAGCCGCGCCAGGCGTGCCGGGCTGCTGATCAGCACGCGTGACGTGTTCCAGCACAAGACCGTCGCCGAACTGGCGGCGGTGGTCCGGCTGGCCGACGGCACGGCGTCCGCCGCAGCCGACGAGCCGGAGACCGGCGACATCCCGCTGCTGCCGATCGTGCACTGGCTGCGGGAGAACGGCGGCCCGGTCGAGGGCTTCAACCAGTCCCGGATCGTCCCGGCCCCGGCCGGAGCCACCCTGCACCTGCTGGAGCAGGCGCTGCAGGCGCTGATCGACCGGCACGGCGCCCTGCGGATGCGGCTGGACCGCACCGACGGGCAGTGGCGGCTGAACGTCCCCGAGACCGGGACGGTCCGCGCGGGCGACCTGCTGCGCCGCGTCGATGCGGCAGGCCTGGACGACGCGGCCCTCGAAGCCTTGATCATCGAGCACCGCGACGCGGCGATGGCCGGGCTGGCCCCGGACGACGGCGTCATGCTGCAGGCCGTGTGGTTCGATGCCGGGCAGGGGCGGAGCGGCCAGCTCCTGCTGATGGTGCACCACCTCGCCGTCGACGGCGTCTCGTGGCGGGTGCTCATGCCCGACCTGTTCGAGGCCTACGAGGCGGCCGAGCAGGGCAGGCCCATCGCGCTCGACCCGGTCGGCACCTCGCTGCGCGGCTGGGCGACCCGGCTCCACGAGCTCGCGGCCGAACGCCGGGGCGAGCTCGGGCTCTGGGAGGCGATGGTGCGGGATCCGGAGCCGCTGCTCGGCCTCCGGCCGCTCGACCCGGCCCGCGACACCGTCGACGCGACGCGCTTCGTCCATGTCCGGCTGCCCGCCGACCTCAGCAGCTCGCTGCTGGCGGACGTGCCTCGGGCCATCCACGCCGGCGCCGACGACGTCCTGCTCACCGGCCTGACGCTGGCACTCGCCCAATGGCGCGCCAAGTGGCGCGACACCGACCGCGAGGACCTGCTCGTGGCGGTGGAGAGCCACGGCCGGCACGACGTCCTCGAAGGCGTCGACCTGACCCGGACCGTCGGCTGGCTGACCGCCATGTACCCGGTACGGATCGACCTCTCCGGCGTGGACACCGCGCAGGCGTTGGCCGGCGGACCGGCCACCGCACGGGCGGCCAAGGCGGTCAAGGAGCAGCTGCGACGGATCCCGGACCACGGCCTGGGCTACGGCCTGCTGCGGTACCTGGACCCGCAGGCGTCCGAGCGGCTGGCCGGCGGCGCCGAACCCCAGTTGGCCTTCAACTACTTCGGCCGCTTCACAGCTCCGGAGGGCGAGCCGGCACCGGTCGCGACCGAGCCGACGTTCGAGACCGGACGCTACGACGGCGGTGCGGACGGCCGCCGACCGTTCGCCCACGCGCTGGAGATCAACGCGCGGACGGACGACTTCACCGCCGGTTCGTCGCTGAGCTGCATGTGGACCTGGCCGGACGGGCTCTTCACCGACGAGGAGGTCCTCGAGCTCTGCGAGGGCTGGGTCGCGGCACTGCGCGTGCTGGCCGACCAGCTGCGGCGCCCCGGCAACTCCGGGCGCACGCCGTCCGACCTGCCACTGGTCGAGCTGACCCAGCGTCAGATCGAGCGGCTGGAGACCGACCTGCCGGGCCTGTCCGACGTGCTGCCGCTGACGCCGCTGCAGGAAGGGCTGCTCTTCCACGCGCAGTACGACGACAGCGACCAGGACCCGTACACGGTCCAGTTCCTCTGGGCGCTGGACGGCCACGTCGACCGGGACGCCTTGCGGGCCGCGGCGAGCACCCTGCTCCGCCGCCACCCGAACCTCCGGGTGGCCTTCCGGCAGGACGACCTCGCCCGCCCGGTTCAGGTGGTCGTGGAGGACCCGGCACTGCCCTGGTACGAGCACGACCTGCGGGCGCTGGACGGTGAGGACCTCGACCGCGAGGTGGCCCGGATCGTCGAGGAGGACCGCACCCGCCGCTTCGACCCGGCCCGGCCGCCGCTGATCCGCTTCACACTGATCCGGGTGGCCGAGGACGCGTACCGCTTCCTGCTCACCAACCACCACATCCTGCTCGACGGATGGTCCATGCCGGTGGTCCTCGGCGAGCTGGGCGAGCTGTACACCACGGGTGGCGACGACCGGACCCTGCCGGTACCGGCCGACTACCGCGGCTACCTGACCTGGCTCGCCGGGCAGGACCGCGCCGAGGCCGAGAACGCCTGGCGTACGGCGCTGGCCGGGCTGCAGGAGCCCCTCCTGCTCGCACCGTCGGCGGGACAGCGGGCGGCCGTCACGCCGCACCGCCGGGTCGTCGAGGTCGACCAGGAGCTCAGCGCGACGCTGGCAGCACTGGCCCGCCGGCACGGGCTGACCCTCAACACGGTGGTCCAGGGCGCCTGGGCCGCTCTGCTGAGCCGGCTGACCGGGCGGGACGACGTGGTGTTCGGCGCCACCGTGTCCGGCCGGCCGCCGGAGATCGCCGGTATCGAGACGATGGTCGGGCTCTTCATCAACACCCTGCCCGTCCGGGTACGCATGGAGCCGGCCGAGCCGGTGATCGCTCTGCTCGGGCGGATCCAGCAGCAGCAGTCCGGGCTGATGGATCACTCGTACCTGCGGCTGTCCGACGTCCAGCGACTCGCCGGGGTCGGTGAACTCTTCGACACGGCCACGGTGTTCGAGAACTACCCGGCACCGCCTCAGGGCTTGCACGACGAGCCCGGCGAGGTGGACGTCAGCAACGACCAGACGAGCGACGCCACGCACTATCCGCTGGCGCTGTGCGCCTCGATGCGCGGCCCGTCCCTGCGGCTGCGGCTGGACCACCGGCCCGACGTGTTCGACGAGCAGAGCGTGACCGATCTGATCGACCAACTGGTGAGCTGGCTGCGGGCCCTGGCCGCGGACCCGGACCAGCCGGTCGGCCTGATCGACCTGCTGAGTGCCGACCAGTTCGACCAGGTGGTCCGGCGGTTCAACGCCACCGAGCGGCCGGTACCGGCGCAGCGGTGGTCCGAGCTCGTCGCCGAGCGGGCGAGGCTGAGCCCGGACGGGACCGCCGTGGTCTACCAGGACGAGCGGCTCAGCTACGCGGAGCTCGACCGGCGGGCCAACCAGCTCGCCCGGCTGCTGGCCCGGCACGGCGCCGCCGAGCAGTCGCTGGTCGGGCTGATGCTGGAGCGGACGCCGGACACGGTCGTCGCGGTCCTCGCGGTCGCCCGGGCCCGGGCCGCCTACCTGCCGGTGGACTCGCGTTACCCGGCCGACCGGCGCGCGTTCATCCTGTCCGACGCCCGTCCGGCGCTGGTCGTGACGACGTCCTCCACCGCACACCTGCTGACGGAGGTGGGGGCCGACGTACCGACGCTGGTCCTGGACGACCCGGGCCTGCGGGCCGAGTGGGCGGCGCAGCCCGCGACGCCCCTGGTGCCGGCCGCCGAGCCGTCCCCGGACGACGCGGCGTACGTCATCTACACCTCGGGCACCACCGGTCGCCCCAAGGGCGTCGTGGTCACCCACCGGGGCATCGGCAACCTGGCCGCCGCGCAGATCGAGCGGTTCGCGATCGACGCGGAGAGCAGGCTCCTGCAGTTCGCGTCGCCGAGCTTCGACGCCGCGGTGTCGGAGATCGTGACGAGCCTGGTGGCCGGGGCCACCCTGGTCCTCGCCCCGACGGCCGAGCTGCTGCCGGGCCCGACGCTGACCGGGGTGATGGCCCACCACGGGGTGACCCACGCCACGATCCCGCCCACGGTGCTGGCCGCGATCTCGCCCGAGGACCTGCCCGGGTTGCGCACCCTGGTGGTCGCCGGCGAGCCCTGCCCGCAGCACCTGGTCGACCAGTGGGCACCCCGCGTACGCATGATCAACGCGTACGGCCCGACGGAGACGACCGTCTGTGCCACCATGAGCGACCCGCTGTCCACGGCGGCGCTGTCGATCGGCCGGCCGATCGCCAACGCCTCGGTCTACGTGCTCGACGCGCGGCTCCGGCCGGTGCCGACGGGCGTGGCGGGCGAGCTGTACGTGAGCGGCCCCGGCCTGGCACGCGGCTACCTGAACCGCACCGGTCTGACGGCGGAGCGCTTCGTGCCGAACCCGTTCGGCTCGCCGGGCAGTCGGATGTACCGCACCGGTGACCTGGTCAGCTGGACCCGCGACGGCCGGCTCTCCTACGTCGGCCGGGCCGACCAGCAGCTCAAGCTCCGCGGCTTCCGGATCGAGCCGGCCGAGATCGAGTCGGTGCTCCTCGACCACCCGGACGTGTCCCAGGCGGCCGTTGTCCTGCGGGAGATGAGCCAGGGCGGCCGCCGGCTGGTGGCCTACGTGGTGCCGGGCGACGGCGTCACGATCGATCCGATGGTGCTGCGCAAGCAGCTCTCGGGACAGCTGCCCGACTACATGGTGCCGGCCGCGTTCGTATCGCTGGCGGCGCTGCCGGTCACGCCGAACGGGAAGCTGGACCGTCCGGCCCTGCCCGCTCCGGACGCCGAGGGAAGCCTGGGCAAGGGGGCGCCCCGGACGCCGCGCGAGGAGGTGCTGTGCGGTCTGTTCGCGGAGGCCCTCGAGGTCGGCCGGGTCGGGATCGAGGACAGCTTCTTCGATCTCGGTGGTGACTCGCTGATGGCGGCGGGTCTGGTCAGCCGGGTGAACCGCACCTTCGGAACCAGGCTGAGCATCGTGGCGCTGTTCGAGAGTCCGACCGTCCAGAGCCTCTCCGAGCTGCTGACCACGGGAGAGGACGGAGATCCGATGGACGTGCTGCTCCCCCTGCGGAGCACCGGCACGGCCGAGCCGATCTTCTGCCTGCCGCCCGCCGGGGGCCTGAGCTGGAGCTATGCGGGCCTGCTGCGCCACATCGACCCGGAGCACCCGGTCTACGCGCTGCAGGCGCGCGGCCTGGCCCGGGACGAGGCACTGCCGGAGACCATGGCCGCGATGGCGGAGGACTACCTGGACCAGATCCGGGCGATCCAGCCGCACGGCCCGTACCACCTCGCCGGCTGGTCGCTCGGCGGCCTCCTGGGCCACCTGATCGCCACCCGTCTGCAGGAGGCGGGCGAGGAGGTCGCGACACTGGCCATCCTCGACGCCTATCCGGTGATCAACGAACACGAGGTCGTCGAGGAACGGCCCGAGGACGTCCTGCGGCAGCTGCTGGGCTACCTGGGCCACGACCTCACCGAGCTGGGCGAGGACCCGCTGGACTACGCCCGGGCTCGCAGCCTGCTCGACGACGGTGACAGTGCCATCGCCGGCCTGGAGGAGCGGCACATCGAGGCGCTGGCCCGGGTGGGTACCAACATCGCGCGGATCACCCAGGACTTCAGCCTGGACCGGTTCCGCGGTGACCTGCTCGTCTTCGTCGCCACGGTGGGCAAGGAGGGTTCGCCGTACACGCCGGCCCTCTGGGAACCGCACGTCGAGGGAAGGGTGATCAGGCATGACCTCGCCGTCGCCCACAACGACCTGACGAAGGCCCCCGCCTGGGCGGAGATCGGTCCGGTGCTCGCGCAGTCCCTGCGTGACGCCCGGGCCACCGCCGAGCGGTAAAGGCGGGACTCCCGGCCCGGACGGCCGCCGATGCGGCGGCCGTCCGGGCCTTTCCCGTGACGGACCCCGGCTCTGCGGCACTCCGCGGCGCCGACCGGTCCCGCAGGACCGACACCGGAAACCATCAGGCTGCCACCGCGATGCGATGGCAGCCTGATGCATGCGGGAGAGAGCGGCCGGCTGCGGCCCGGAGACCATCCGTGCGGGCCGGCGGATCAGCGCATCCACACGTACGACAGAAGAACCGCGAAAGGGCCCTGCCCTGACCCTTGGTGTCCCAGGGATCAGGGCAGGGCCCCGTGTCAGGCATGATCGCCCGGTGACGGTCCGCGGACCGTCACCGGGTTCACCGTGACTTCGGCGGCTCCCAGCTCAGGCCGTCCGCGGTGGAGATCAGCCCGCCGTCGAACAACGGCTGCTCGTCCTCGTAGTCCTCGCCGAGCATGGCACGGGCCTGCACCTGCGACCCCTCGCGCATGACGTCGCCCACGATCCTCGACTTGAACAGCGGGTTCCTGTTCTCGCCGTCCTCGCTCAGCGACGCGACCGACGTCTCCAGCGTCTCCGACGTCTCGCGGATGCGTTGCTTCGCCGACATCGTGGTCAGGGCCTGCTCACCGGAGGCCACCCCGCCGACGAGGGTCGCGAAGGCCTCCATCTCGCTGTCGGTCGTGTTGGTGACCTTCTTCGCCTTCCAGAAGTACGAGCTCTCGTCGACGTGCATGTCGTAGAAGGAGATCAGGAACTCGTAGAAGAGCGAGTACTCACGCCGGTAGCGGCCCTCGAACTCGGCGAACGCCTGCTCCTCGCCGACCGTCCCGTCGAGGACGCTGTTGATCGACCGTGCCGCCAACAGCGCGCTGTAGGTGGCGAGGTGGACCCCGGAGGAGAAGACGGGGTCGACGAAGCACGCGGCGTCGCCGACGAGCACCATCCCGGGCTTCCAGAAGGTGGTGTTCAGGTAGGAGTAGTCCTTCCTGACCCGGACCTTGCCGTACGGCCCCTCGGTGATCCTGGGCGTTTCACCGAGCATCCGCTTGACCTCGGGGCACCTGTCGATGAAGTGCGCCAGCACGTTCTCCGGATCGCCCTGCACCTTCGAGGCGAACTCCTTGGCGACGACGGCGCCGACGCTCGTCAGGTCGTCCCGCAACGGGATGTACCAGAACCAGCCCTCGTCGAAGGCGACGGAGAAGATGTTCCCTGAGTTGGGTGCCGGCAGCCGCTCGCCACCCTCGAAGTACCCGTAGATCGCCACGTTCTGGAAGAACTCGGAGTACTCGCGGGTCCCGCTCACGCTGCGGTGCAGCGCGCTGAGGTTCCCGGAGCCGTCGATGACGAACTTCGCGGCGGCCTCGCGGGTGACGCCGTCCGGCCCCCGGTACCGCACTCCGGTGATCCGGTCGCCCGTCTCGACAACCCCGAGGACGGTGTGGTTCTCCCGGACGTCCGCACCCTTGGTGCGCGCGTTCTCCAGCAGGATCTGGTCGAACTTCATGCGCTCGACCTGGTAGGCGAACGACGTGGGGCCGGCGAGGCGGGGCGAGATCGCGAAGTCGAACCGCCACGGCTCCGGGCTGGCGCCCCAGCGGAACGTTCCGCCTCGCTTCTTCGTGAAGCCCGCGGCTGCGAGCTCCTCGGTCACGCCGAGCAGTCTGCAGACTCCGTGGATGGTCGCGGGGAGCAGCGACTCGCCGATCTGGTGCCGCGGGAAGGTCTCCTTCTCCAGGAGCAACACGCGATGGCCCCGCATGGCGGTGAGTGCGGCAGCCGTGGATCCGGCGGGACCGCCGCCGACCACCACGACATCGAACTCCTCACGTTCCGGTGACGTTCCGGCAGTTTGCTGCATTTCTTCTCCTTAAGAGGATTGCGGAGTGATTTTCGAGGTTGCCCGGGTGAGTTTTCGCGGTCTTGGAGCATGGAATCGTGATCGCCACGCACTTGGGGCTCAGCCCGGCGCAAAAACGAGGGAGTCGGGAATCAGTTCGCAGCGCCCAGAAAAGGTGCGTTCCCGACGCATGTCCAACCTGCGACTGGAGGCAGATTCTTGGCCAGGGTGACGCGAGATGTCAACAGTCGTGACGCTAAATCAGACCGGAGGATGAGTGCCGCGCAGGGATTCCGATGACCCGGTAAAGGCCGCGTAGTCGCGCCGCCGGAGCTCTTCGTCCGCGGTGTGCTCGATGCGCTGCATGGCGAAGCGCAGAATCGGCGGCGCCATGACCGAGGTCACGATAGCCACCAGGATGATGATGGTGAAACTGCTGGTGTTGAGCACGCCCAACCGCAGACCGGCGGTCGCCACGACGATTTGGATGACGCCACGGGCGTTCATTCCGGCACCGAGGGCGAGCGCCTCCCACCGGTCGAGCCGGCCGACCATTCCGCCGAGGAACGCACCGGAGAACTTGCCGACGACGGCGACCAGGAGCACGGCGACGGCGGCGGCGAGCACCGCCGGATGACGGAGCACGGTGAGATCGATCCGCAGACCCGCGGTGGCGAAGAACAACGGTGCGAACACCGCCATGACGATCGACCGCAACGGAGCGAGCCTGGCCAGGTCGACCCTGCCGCTCGTACCGATGAGCACACCCGCGATGAAGGCACCGAGCGCCGCTTCCAGGCCGAGCGCCTGGGTGGCCGCCGCGCTCAGCATGATGACCACGGTGACCGTGGCGATGGACGGGCCTGCTTCACGGGACCGTTCAGCCCGGGAGGTCGCCCACCGAACCGTCGGCGCACCCAGTGTCACGGCCACCAGCACGACGAGCAGCGCACAGCCCACGGACGACGCGACAGTGCCGACGGTGACCCGGCTCGTCGCCATCGCCGACACCACCGACAGCAGCGTCCACCCGACCAGGTCGTCCACCATTCCGGCGGCCAGGGTGAGTTGGCCGATGTTGCGGTGGATGAGGTTCATGTCGGCGAAGGTCTTCGCGATGACGGGAAGCGCGCTGACACAGAGGGCGACACCGAGGAACATCGCGAACACCGCCCGGCTGGTGTTCCCCGGCATCAGCGAATCGGGTACCAGGCAGCCGGCAGCCACGCCGAGGCCGAGCGGCAGCACCAGGCCGGCGACACCGACGCCGAGGGCCGTACTCCGTCTACGGCGTATCAGCTTCAGATCCATTTCGATCCCGGTCATGCCGACCAGGAGCAGGACACCGATCTGGCCCACCGCGTCGAGGAGATGGAACTGCGTCGGCGCCTTCGGCAGCAGCCAATCGGAGACGGAGGGAGCAATTCGGTCAAGTACGGACGGGCCGAACAGCACGCCGGTGCACAGCTCGCCGACCACCGCGGGCATGCCGATCTTTACGGCCAGCCGTCCGAGCAGCAGGGCGAAAAGCAGCAGGACACCGACCTGGGCGAGAAAGACCAGCAGTTCATGGGCGGGTATGGCCGGCGTCGGAAGGGATGCAGTCACAGTTGTCTCCCAATCGGTTGACTGCTCGGGAAGAAATTGCCGCAAAGCTGGGAGCGGACCCGAAGTCCAAAGTGATCCACTTCGATACGCATGTCGAGGTCACGCCAACTATTCGCCGTTCCGCCCGAAATGCCCCGTGGACCGAACTCCCCGGCCCCGTGAGGCGGCCTGACGCGATGAGCAGAGTGTCGCTTACCGCCGGGTGGGGCAGCGCACATATTCAAGTCTTGGAAGCACCGGCGACCACAGCGACCGGCCGGGCCAGGATGGCAGTGTCCCTTCCATCGCCGCTGCCCGACCGGGGGACCGATCCCGCACGGTCGGCAGAACGACGTATCCACGTCCCGGACAACCGACCCGCTGGTGCGACTGAACAACGACGAGGGCCAGCACGCCCTGTGGCCGGTGCCGGCCGAGATCACCGCCGGCGGGACGACCGCACCCCTAGGCTCTTGGGAGTAGCCATGCTCAACGCCGTACAGCTCGCGCCCCCGGAGGCCACCCTCACGGTCTCCCCGGCGGAATCGATGGAGATCGGCCGGATCGCCGAGCAGCTGCAGGCGGTCTCGGACGAGGTCGACGACGATGCTTGGGTAGCCGCCGCCCGGGCCTCCTGGCAGTCCCTGCCCGGCACGTTCCGGCAGCGCATCCGCGAATTCCGCCGCGACTCCGGACCGGGCGGCGTGCTGGTGGTGCGCGGGCTTCCGGTGGACGAAAGCCGGTTGCCGGCCACCCCGTCGGTCCCCGGGTCCGTGCAACGGACCACCACCGGGCCGGCCGCACTGCTGATGATGACGGCTTGCGGGCTCGGCGATCCCGCCGCCTTCCTGGCGGAGAAATCCGGCGCACTGGTCCAGGACGTCGTCCCCGTGCCGGGCCGGGAGGAGTTCCAGGGCAACGCCGGGTCGGTGGACCTGATGATGCACAACGAGAACGCCTTCCACCCGCACCGCCCGGACTACGTGATGCTGCTCTGCCTGCGCCCGGACCACGACCGGGTCGCCGGGCTGCGCACGGCCTCGATCCGCGAGGCGCTGCCGCTGCTGTCCGACCAGGCCAGGGAGAACCTCGCCCGCCCCGAGTTCAGCACCCAGCCCCCGCCGTCCTTCGGCACGGTCGGCGGTCCCGTCCCGGAACGTCCGGTGCTGACCGGCGACTCGGCCGATCCGGACATCCGGGTCGACTTCGCCGCCACGACCGGGCTGACCCCCTCCGCCCGTGCGGCACTCGCCGAGCTGTCCCTGGTCCTCGACGAAGTGTCCCGCACCGTAAGGCTGTTGCCCGGCGACCTGGCGATCGTCGACAACCACGTGACTCTGCACGGCCGGACCGCCTTCCAGCCCCGCTACGACGGCCGGGACCGTTGGCTCCAGCGGACCTTCGTCCTGGCCGACCTGCGCCGATCGCGCGACCACCGGCCCGGCGACGGCTACGTGCTGGAGCGCTAGGGCGTCCGCCGTTCCAGTCGTCATCCCGGCAGTCGTCCGGGTTTCACCCAGGAGAAGGAGAACACAGCACATGCAGCAAGCGCCCGGGACGGCCGAGAACCCGCAGCCCTCGTCCGCCGACGCCGACGGCGTTCCCGTCTTC
The DNA here is from genome assembly GCF_055579305.1 of Kitasatospora sp. NPDC032757. Taxonomy (NCBI): domain Bacteria; kingdom Bacillati; phylum Actinomycetota; class Actinomycetes; order Kitasatosporales; family Streptomycetaceae; genus Kitasatospora; species Kitasatospora sp. NPDC032757. The sequence goes on from NZ_JBVINN010000001.1 coordinate 218,942, forward strand.
CAGCTGATCGACCCCGGGCTGGTCCAGGACCAGTACGGGTTCTTCGCCGACCTGCGCACCAAGTCACGCGTGTGGTGGGCGGAGCTGCCCGACGGAACACGCTGGCTGGTCCCCACCCGGTACGAGGACATCCGCCTGGCCCACCTCGACCCGGTCCTGCGCCAGAAGCCCGACCCGGAGGACGACCCCGTCTCCGACGAGGAAGGCGGCATCTGGCGCGTCTACAACGAACACCCGGTCGTGTCCGACCCCCCGAAGCACACCCGCCTGCGCAAGCTCCTCGCCAGCGCCTTCACCGCCCGCCAGACCGAGCGTCTGCGCCCGCGCGTGGAACAGACCGTCGACGAACTCCTGGACAACCTCGCCCGACAGAGCGCCGACGGCGCATCCGTCGACCTGATGGAGGGCCTGGCCTGGCAACTCCCCCTGGTCCTGATCTGCGAGCTGCTCGGCGTCCCTGAGGACCGCCGCGACGTCTTCCAGGACTGGTCCCGCAACGCCCGCGACTTCACCGGCGGCAACACCCACGAGGGCCGGGAAGCCATCGCCTACCGCATCATCGAGGTCATCAAGGACCTCATCGAGGAGAGGCGCGCCACACCCACCGACGACCTCCTCGGCCAGATGGTGCAGGCCCGGGACGCCGAGGAGGGCAAACTCACCGAGATGGAACTCATCTCCACCGCCTTCATCGTGCTGCTCGCCGGCTTCGAGACCAGCGTCGGCCTGATCGGCAACGGCGTGAACGCGCTACTGCGCAACCCCGAACAGCGGGCCCTCGTCGAGAGCGACCCGACCCTCCTGTCCGGAGCCGTCGAGGAGTTCCTGCGTTTCGACCCCTCACTCTTCCTCACCAACGTCCGCATCGCCGGAGCGCCCACGACCGTCGCGGGTGTCGACATCCGCAAGGGCCAGGCGGTTCTGCTCTCGCTCGGCGCCGCCAACCGCGACCCCGACCAATTCCCCAATCCCGACGAGCTGGACGTCACCCGCGGCACCACCGGACACCTCGCCTTCGGCTACGGCATCCATCACTGCCTGGGCGCGCCCCTCGCCCGCATGGAGGCGGCCATCGCCATCGGCCGCCTGCTCGAGCGATTCCCCCGCCTGCGCCACGCGGACGGCCCGGACGTGCCCTACATCCCCAGCCCCATCTCCCGCACGCCGCTGAATCTGCTCGTCCACCTGAACTGACGCCCGGAGAACCGTCGGGCCGCCCCCGCGTCGCGGGGGCGGCCCGACCCGCTCCGTGGATGTGGATCAGGCGGTCGCGCGAGCTTCGCCCGCAGGCGGCCGGCGCGCCCCACAGTTCCTCATCCATCCGATGAGGTCTGCGCCACTCTGCTCCTGATCGACCCGCCCCATCAGCTGCCGGGTACGGAGGACGGGCGGCGGGGCTGCCCATACGACCAACGTGCTCGGGCGCCGGCGCCGAGCCGCTCCGTCCTGGTCACGACGTCGACCGCCCCCAGGCGCCCGTGTGCTGTGCCTCAGCCACACAGAGGTCGCTGATCGAGCGACCGCACAGCACCACCGCATCGGTGACCAAACCGTCCCGCTCGGCGGCGAAGAGCGTGGTGAACCGCCGTTCCCGCCCCGGACAGCACAGCAACACCGGCTCCGGCTCCAGCTCCGCATCGAGTGGCACCGTGTCCTGCCGGTCCCGGACGGGAGCGCCGCAGAAGCTCAAGCAGACGAACCGCCGACGGGCCGCGGACGGGGCACCGGGCGCATGATTGCCCCGTGCCCGAGCGCACAGGCGGGGCAGCCCGCGGTCGTCCGGTGGTACTCCCAGGCGGCGGCGCCGAGCGCGGCACCCCACAGCAACCAGGACGTGTAGAACGTCAAGGGGACCCACGGACGCAGCCCGAAGTCGTCGGCGGACGCCTGTTGCGGGCCGAAGTACTGCCGCACAGCCGACATGAACGCCGCCGGCCCCACCTGGGCCAGCAGGGCCGTGCCGAAGCAAGCCGGTCCCAACACCAGGAGGCGCGGCACGCGGGAGCCGCCGACGACGGGCACCCATCGCGGGAAGACCCGGCCCCAGGGCTGTACGAGTGCCAGCGACAGCACGGACCCGGCCAGCGCGGGCAGAACGGGTACCCATCCACCGGGGATGTTGTGGATCACCTCGGGCTGGGTCATCCCCATATCACTGCCGCACTCCCAGGCCAGCTTGACCACTGGATAGGGCAGGGACAGCGCGACGGCCGCGTAGCCGCTCCACGACGGCGCCCGCAGGCGGCCGTCGGGGGCCGGGCGCCCACATCGCACGCAGGGTGGTACTCCGTCCGCGTCCTGTCGTCCGGCGGCTGACAAAGCCAGCGCGGCGGAACCGAGCGCGAGGGAACGGACCGCGACACGGCCTGGGTCGGCGCCGGGAGCATCCGGGTCCGCCGGGCCGATCGCGCGGCGGAAAAGCGCGCCCAACAGGTCGAAGAGGACATGGCTGCCGCCCTGGGCGAGCCCGGCGGCCGCGCCGAGTGCCCCGAACTTGGCGACACGACCCACGCGTTGGGGAATCGCCGGGTCCCCCGCCAGAGCCGCGCCGAGAGCCAGCCCGCCGACGACGGACGCTCCCCTCACCAGCCGCTCGCCCGGGTAGGGATCCGTCCCGGGACCGCGGCGGCGGACGAGCGCGCTCACCGCGAACGTGGCGGCGCAGCCGGCCATCGCGAGCGCCGTCCGGCCCCGCGACCGTCCGCGGCGGTGCCGCGTGGATCGGGGACCGGGGAAGCCGCCGCCCCACTCGCTCGTCGTCATGCCAGCTCCCCACCTGTGCCGCCTAGGTCCCGTGCACCCTACGAGTTCGCCGTGCCCGCACGGAAGTTCGCTTCGAAAAGTCGAAACCGGGACCGCTCCCCGCCTCGACGGGCCCCGTGTGACACATACTCAATTCTTCGAATCGGCCGCGGCCGCGCCGGGCCGGGCGGGCCAGGATGGTGCAGCCCGTCGAGTCCGCGGCCCCGCCGGGTATCCCGCAGCCCGCACGAAACGGCGGAAACATGACCGACATGACCGACGCGCTGCTCAGCAGCGCCACCCCTGACCTGTCCGATCCCCACCGGTACACCGAGGAGGGAATCGAGGAGGTCTGGACCAGGCTCCGCAGGACCCAGCCGGTCTTCCTGACCCGGAGGCCCAGGTCCGCCGACTTCTGGTCGGTCCTGAGCCACGACCTGGCGACCCAGGTCCTCAAGGACAGCGCCACCTTCTCCTCCACGGGAGGAATGCGGCTCGACGCGGACCCGGTCGCCAACGCGGCGGCCGCCGGAAAGATGCTCATCGTCACCGATCCGCCCCGGCACGGCGGGATCCGGCGGGTCATCAACTCCGCCTTCACGCCCCGCATGGTCCAGCGACTGACGGACAACATCCGGCTGACCGCGGTCGAGGTGATCGAGGCCGCACTCGATCAGGGCGACGTCGACTTCACCCAGGTCGCGGCGCGCCTTCCGGTCTCGGTCATCGCCGACATGCTCGGTGTCCCAAGGGCCGACTGGGACTTCATGCTCAAGCTCACCATGATCGCGTTCGGCGCCGACGAAGCCGGCGGCACCGACCGGAACACCGTCGCCGAGGCGCACACCGAACTCCTGGTCTACTACGACGACCTGCTGCGGCAACGACGGCGCGACCCCCAGGACGACATCGTCAGCGCCCTGGCACACGGCCTGGTGGACGGCGCCCCTCTCACCGACGAGGAGATCCTGCTCAACTGCAACGGGCTGATCTCCGGCGGCAACGAGACGACCCGCCATGCCACGGTCGGCGGACTGCTGGCGTTCATCCAGCAACCGGAGCAGTGGGACCTGCTGCGGGAGGATCCCGGTCTGATCTCCTCCGCCGTACAGGAGATCCTGCGATTCACCAGTCCCGCCCTGCACGTGCTTCGCACCGCGCGGCAGGAAGCGGTCCTCGGCGGCCACTCGATCCGCCCGGGTGACCAGGTGGCGGTGTGGCTGCCGGCGGCCAACCGCGACGAGGCGGTGTTCCCGCAGCCCGACCGCTTCGACATCACCCGCTCCCCGAACCGCCACCTGGCCTTCGCGCAGGGCACGCACTTCTGTCTCGGATCGGCCTTGGCCACCAGCGAACTCTCGATTTTCTTCGAGGAGTTCACGGCCCGCGCGGCCACCGCCACACTGCGCGGTACTCCGAAACGAATGGAATCCAACCTGATCTGGGGCTTCACCTCGATGCCGCTCACCCTGACCAGGCGCACCGCACCGTGATCCTCCACCGGGCCGACACCCACGATCCCGCCTCCCCCGCGCGGGGGAGGCGGATGATCCGCTCGACGGATGTGAACGTCGCGGCCGGCGGGAAGTCTTGACGTGCATGCGCATTCCGACGGTATGGAGGTCACGGTGGCTGTTCTTACGGACTCGAAGGCAGGAGGCGTTCCCCGGCCACCGACCCCGAGCCCGGGGCGGATGTCGTGGTGGCGACGGTGGCCCGTGTGGGCGCCCGTGGCAGCCGCATCCTGGGGCGTGTTGTACGCCGCCGTAGAGGTCATCTGGGTGGCGACGGGCACCACCGTGCAATGGAAGGAACACGCTTCGTACGCGCCGGGGGTCCAGCTCTTCCTGGCAGCCCTCGCACTCCTGGCCGGCGCCGCCTGCCTGGCCAGCACCCGAACGCTCGCCGGGGTCGGCCGGGTTGCGGTGGCGACGGCGCTGATCGTGGCGCTCCCGGTGTTCGTCGTGGGAATGAACGGCCTGCCGATCTATTTCGTGACGATTGCGACGCTCTCGGGGATCGAGAGCGCCACCGGGCTGGCCCAGGTGCTCCTGAGCACGGCAAGCGCCGCCCTCCTGCTCCTCGTCGGTTTGTCGTACCGTCGACGGCTACGCGGAGACTGCCCGCGATGCGGGCAGCCTCACGCCGGCGCAGCCGACGGCCCGCTTGCCCACCCAGCCGCCTCCCGAGCTCCGAGGCGGACCCTCGTCGTCGTGTACCTGCTCATGAGCGGACTCTTGCCGTGGGCGGGAGCCAAGACCATCTGGACGCTGGGCGGCAACGCGCTCGGCGTAGCGGGCGATGACTGGCAGAGGACGTCGAGCGTCGGCGCGTCGGGGCCGTCGAAGGCAACCGCGTCGGCGGGGATCGACGTGACCGTGCTGGCCGCGATGCTCGGGATCTTCCTGCTGCTGGGGCTGCTGTACGTGTGGGGGCAGGTGTTCCCCCGCTGGACGCTGTTCCTGTCCGGACGACGGGTCCCGCGCCTGCTGCCCTTGATTCCGGCCTGGCTGACCGGCATCCCTCTGACGATGTACGGGGCCGTCCTCTCCATCATGGCCCCGCTCATGGCTGTCGGCGTGCTGCCCGAGATCAAGCCGTCCCCGCCGTTCACCACCAGCTCGGGGGTCATCTGGATGGTCGAGTTCGGCGGCCTGGCATTCGGCGGTCTGGGCATCGGCCTCATCGTGGCCGCCCGCTCCTACGCCGCCCGCACCCGCCCGGTCTGTTCCAGCGCCGTGGAAGCGACGCAACCCGAATAGCCGGACTCCTGGGGAGGTGCCGGCGCCTCCCCAGGTGGGCGGGTTGGCGATTTCGCATTCACCAACGGCCCCAACAGGGGCTTTCTCCTGCAGGAGGGCCCGTGCTCACGACCGGACGGCGCCGCCTGCTCGGCTGCGTCGCTCTCTTGTTCCTGGCCGCACCGGTCATACCGACGGTGCTCGACGGGACAGCCCGGGCGGACGCCGCGGCAGCTTCCAAGCAGCTGTTCATGCAGGTGATAGGCCACCATCGCGCGTATCGGGCCGTCATCAACCCACAGCAGTCGGTCTCGCGCCGGTCGTGATCCGGTGGACGGCCGGCACCTGTCGGACGCCTCAACCCCTGCCGGATGATCTGTCGGCACCCCCAGACTCCCCCGCGGGCAGCCGACGCGCCCTACTCGACGGTTCCCCCGAGGCCGCTGTCGGTGAAATCACGGTCACCGTGCAGCCACGAAACCTTGTCGTGCATCTCCGTCTGCGTCAGCGCGGAGAGCATGGCGTTGCGCTCCCTGGCCGGCCCACCGGCCGGGTGGTACAGCTCGCTGCCCATGCGCCGGGCGACCAGCTGGGTGCGCCCCGCGCGTTCATGGCGTACGGCGTTGAACTTCTCCAGGCGCTGTACGGCGTCGTCCTCGCCCATCCCGTCGAGCAGGTCGCCAAGGACCACGGCGTCCTCCAGCGCCTGGCAGGCGCCCTGGGCCGCGTACTGCAGCATGGGATGGGCGGCGTCGCCGACCAGGGCGACGCGCCGGTCGGTCCAGGTCCGAACCGGGTCACGGTCGCACAGCACCCAGGTGCGCCACCCTTCGCCGAGTTCGAGCAGACGACGGGCGGTAGCGCCGATTCCGGGGAACTGACCTAGTACGTGGTCGCGTTCGGCTTCCTGCCCGGCGACGGAAACGGTCGCCCCGTCGTCGCGGGTGACCGCGAGGTTCAGGTATTTGCCGCCGCCGATGATGTAGTGCACGAAATGCCACTTGGGTCCGGCCCACAGCGTGACCGTGTTCCAGCGCAGCTCCTCCGGCACCTTCTCTATCGGGATCACCGAGCGGTAGATGGTGTGACCTGAGACGCGGGGTTCGCCGTCGCCCAGCATCGCCGCGCGCACAGTGGAGCGGATGCCGTCCGCGCCGATCAGGGCCGCGCCACGGAAGGCCCTCCCGTCGGCGGTGCGCACGGTGACGCCCGCGGCGTCCTGCTCGTAGCTCTGCACCGCGGCGTCGGCGTGCAGCTCGACGCCGCCCAGCTCCTGGCAGGCGGTGAGCAGCGGCTGGTACAGGTCGCCGCGGTGCACCACCGCGTACGGGTTGCGGAACCGCTCCCGGTAGGCGCCGGTCAGTTCCATGGCGGCGACCTTCTCGCCGGTGGTGCCGTCCATGAAACGCAACTCGTCGATGAATACCGCGCGTTCGCGCACGCTCTCGCCGACGCCGAGGCGATCGAGAGCGTGGAAGGCGTTGGGGCCGAGCTGGATGCCGGCGCCGATCTCGGCGAAGGTGCCGCTGCGCTCGAGCACGGTGACGCGGTGTCCGAACCGGGCCAGCGACAGCGCCGTCGCGAGCCCGCCGACGCCGCCTCCCGCGATGATGACGTGTGCCATGGTTCGTCACATTCCTTCCTGGTTGATGGTGTGTCACTGTCGGGCGAGGGCCGGCGACGGACGTTTCAACCGGACACCTCCTGGAGCAGCGAGCCGATGATGCTCGGCCCGGCCACGGTCAGGACGGACTCGGCGTGGAACTGCATCGAGGCGAACCCGGCTGCCCGCAGCGCGTGTACCTCGCCCGTCGCCGCGTTCCGGCTGACCTCCACCCTGCCGTGCACCGGGTGCTCGAAGGAGTCCGCGGCGCACCGGGCGGCGAAGGTGTTGTAGAAGCCCACCCGCTCCGCCTTGCCGAACAGGTCGATCTCGTGCTGGGCACCCTGGTTGGGCACCACCCGGCGCACCAGGTCCAGGCCGAGCAACGTGCTGAGCACCTGATGGCTCAGGCACACCGCGAGGAAAGGCCGCCGCTCGTCGAGGAGCCGGGCCGCCGCCGACCGCAGATGAGCGATCTTCGGGTGTGTCGTCTCCCGCGGGTCGCCCGGCCCCGGGCCCATGACCACCAGGTCGTGCGCGTCGAAGTCGTACGGCTCGTCGAAGCGGCGGATGTCCACTTCGCAGCCCAGCGAACGGATCTGGTGCGCGATCATCTGGGTGAACGTGTCCTCGGCATCGACCACCAGGACCTTGCGTCCGGCCAGTGGGCCGGTGCGCCGGCCGGGATCGGCCGCGTCCTTCAGCCAGAAACGCGCGATGCCGTCGTTCCGCGCGTCGAGTGCCTCGCGTACCGCGGGGTGCGACCCGAACCGAGTGGGTTCGACCCCGCCGAGCGCCGCCAGCAGCCCCGCGGCCTTGGCGCGGGTCTCCTGCACCTCGGAGGCCGGGTCGGAGTGGCGCACCAGTGTCGCGCCCACCCCGATCCGCATCACTCCGGCCGAGTCGATGTCGGCGGTCCGGATCAGGATCGAGGAATCCAGAGTGCGCCCGCCCGCGGCATCGCGCCCGATGAGGGCGGCCACCCCGCTGTAGTAGCCGCGCCCGGCCGGCTCGTAGCGGCTGATGACCCGGGCGGCACTCTCCAGCGGGGAGCCGGTCACCGTCGGCGCGAACAGGGTCTCGCGCAGGATGTCGCGCACATCGTGGTCGGTGCGGCCCTCGATGAAGTACTCGGTGTGCGCCAGACGCGCCATCTCCTTGAGGTACGGCCCCATGACACGGCCGCCCTCGGGGCAGATCCGGCCCATCATCTTCAGCTCTTCGTCCACCACCATGTACAGCTCGTCGGCTTCCTTCGTGTCGGCGAGGAAGGCCAGCACGCCGTCGAGGTCCGGGCCGGACTCGGGGTAGCGGTAGGTGCCGCTGATGGGGTTCATCACCGCACGGCCGTCGCGAACGCTGATGTGCCGCTCGGGAGTGGCTCCGACGAACATCCGCTCGCCGGTGTGGATGAGGAACGTCCAGTACGCGCCCGTCTCCCGCTCGACCAGACGGCGGAAGAACGACAGCGCGTCCGGCACGCCGAAGTCCGGCAGCTGGGCGACGAAGGACCGCTTCATCACGAAGTTGGCGCCCTCGCCCATGCCGATCTCGTCGGAGACGATGCGACGCACCGTCTCGGCGTACGTGTCGTCGTCGATGTCGAAGTGGTCGTCGGTCACCTTCACCGGATGGTTCGGCAGCAGTCCCAGGTTGTCGCGCAACGAGAGCGAGGCTTGCTCGCCCACCCGCATCGCCAGGAGCGGCCGGCCGTCGTCCGGAGCCGCGAAGCCGCGTTCGGCCAGCTGCCGATAGGGGATGAGCACCAGCAGTTCCTGGCGGGTGCCGGCCTCCGGCGTCTCGTCGAGTTCGAGCTCGGCGATCGTACCGACCTGGGTCATCTCACCGACCAGCACCTCGAGAGCGTCGTCTCCTGCTGCCTCAGGACGGTGCAGCAGGGCGAAGGCTTCCGTTGAGCCGTCGAGGATGCGCGACAGCAGCAGCATGCCGTCCTGCGTTGTCATGGGGATCCTTTCGCCTTCGGGCGCGCTCAGTGCGTCGCGGTGGTGGCTGCGTTCAGCCCGGTCAGTACCGCCTGGGCCGTCAGGACCTTGGCGGCGCGTTCGGCGGCGTAGGTGAGTGCCTGCCGGTGGTACTGGGCGGAGAAGTCGGCGACCGCGTCGGCCACCAGGAACGGCTGGATGTCGTTCGTGTACGCCTCCACGGCGGTCATCAGGACGCCCACGTGCGCGTACACGCCACAGATGACCAACTGGTCGCGGCGCTGCTCCCGCATCCGGGCCAGCAGGTCGGTCTTGAAGAAGGCGCTGTAGCGCCACTTGGTGAATGTCCAGTCGCCGTCGTCGGGCTCCAACGGCGAGACGACCCGGCGGTGCTCCGGCGTGGCCCGCATACCGGGGCCCCAGAAGTCCTTGAGGAGTCCGCGTTGTTCGGGCGTCATGCCGCCGGGCTGCACGGTGTAGGCGACGGGGATGCCCAGTTCCCTGGCCCGCGTGCGCAGCCGCGCCGTGTTGTCCACCAGGGCCCGGCCGAGTTCGGTGCTGCGCGGGAACGGCTTGAGGAAGTACTCCTGCATGTCGTGCAGGAGCAGCACCGCGCGCCGGGGGTCCGGCTGCCAGTCGACCGTGTTCTCGGGGAGCTGCTCCGCGGTGGGCGGCGAGTACGGCTGGATAGGAGGGATGCCGGGCAAGGGCCGGTTCCTTTCGTTCTCAGACACCGAGGGTGGCTCCACCGTCTACGGTCAGTTCGTGCATCGTGATGTGCCCGGCCTCGTCCGACAGCAGAAAGGCGACGGTCCGCGCGATGTCCTCGGGGCGGGCCACCTTGCCCAGTGGTATGCCAACCCGGTACTGCTCCGGATTGCCCGCGATCGACGCCTTGGCGGCGGTATCGGCGGTGTGCATGCCGCGCAGCATCATGGTGTCGGTGGAGCCGGGGGCCACCACGTTGCAACGGATGCCCCGGTGCGCCACTTCGAGGCCCAGACACTTGGTGAACGCGGTCGCGGCGGCCTTGGACGCCGCATAGGCGGCCATCTCGGCGCGCGCGGTGCCTGCGGAGTTGGATGCGACGGTGACGATGGCGCCGGCGCCGCGATGGATCATGCGGTTGACCACGGCGCGCGACACATGGAACACACCGGTGGCGTTCACGGCGAACGTGGCGTTCCAGTCCTGGTCGGACAGGGCGCGGGCCTGGCCGAGACGCAGCACACCGGCGGCGTTCACCAGATGCGACACCGGGCCGAGCCTGGTCTCGACCTCGTCGACCAGTTCATCCACGGCGGAGCTCGAGGTGACGTCAGCGGCGAAGCCGGTCACCATGAGGCCCTCCGTGCGCAGAGTGGCGGCTGTGGCGGCGATCCGCTCCGCGTCGAGGTCCACAGCGGCGACCTTCGCTCCGCGCTCGGCAAGCAACCGGACGACGGCCTGCCCTATGCCGCCGGCCGCTCCGGTGACCAGGGCGATGGTTCCTTTCACGGGCCCAGACTCCTTGTGATGTAAGTAAGTTGGATGGCAACGGCGAGGAGTCGGCCCCGCCGGGCCGAGGCCACCTCGATGGTCTGATGCGGGTTGGACCACTGGTCGCAGAAGCTCGGGCACTTGCCGCCGATGCGGCAGGTCGACCGCGTCCGAGACACACTCCGTGACAGATGCCGGAGTCACTCGGGCTGGCGGCGGGCTTGTCCCGGTGTTCGGCGTTGCCGGTGCTCGTTGTCGTGGGTCCCGGACTCGCGGAGTACGTGGAGGCGTTGGGCCTGGTTCCAGATCAGGGTGCGGTCGAGAAGCCCGTACCGGCAGGCTGTATCAAAAATTCCACGGCGGTTGGAACGACACCGTCCCGCCCCGCAAGCCACCCGGACGGCGTTCCCGATCGACCAATACCGCTCAATACCGGAACGACAACGGCCACTTAAGGAGAATTGAACCTTGCTTGACCTGACGATCGGCCGAGTGCCACATTTCGGGAGTTCCGCATTCGGGAGGCATACGGACCGCTAGACCGGTCCGGAGGGCCTGAAAGACCAGACCCCAGACACAGAAGGACGACCAGATGGCCACCGCCACCCACCAGTTCGACCTTGACTCCTACCTCCGCCGGATCGGCTGGACCGGCGAGCCACGCACCGACGCCGCCACACTGCGCTCGGTCCACCGGGCTCACGCCATGGGGATTCCGTTCGAGAACATCGACCCCCTGATGGGCTCCGTCCCGTCACTCGAACTGACCGATCTCCAGGCAAAGATGGTGCACGGACGCCGTGGCGGCTACTGCTACGAGCACAACACCCTGCTCGCGGCGGCTCTGAGAGAGATCGGGTTCACCGTCACCATCCTGACCGGCCGGGTCGTCGCCGGAGCCAGCGGCAAGGTGTTACCCCGCACCCACATGCTGTTGTCGGTGGACGTGCCGGGTGAGGAGACGCCCTTCGTGGCCGACGTGGGCTTCGGCCTCGAAGGTGGACTGCTGGAGGCCGTTCCCCTCCGACCGTGCACCGGGTTCCGCCAGTTCGGCCGTGAGCTGCGCCTGGATCTCGAATCGCAGGCCGGACCGAGCGACCGCTGGGTCCTCCGCTCCCGACGGGACGGCAACTGGGAGACGCAGTACTTCTTCACCCTGGAGCCCTTCGAGCCGGTCGACATCGCGGTCCTCAACTGGCACATCGCCACCAACCCGCGCTCTCCCGCCCGCCGACTCATGCACGTCCACATCACCTCCCCGGAGGCCCACACCGCCCTGACCGACCGGGTCCTGGTGGAGCAGCGCATCGAAGGAGCCGTCAGCAAGCGCAAGTTGGGCGGCGAGGAGGAGGTGCGAGCGGTTCTCGCCGACGTCTTCGGCATCGAGCTCCCCGCGGGTCTCCACCTGCCCGTGTGAGCCCTCCGGCAGCGTGGTGGGGGTGACGGATCACCGCCGCTGTGGGTGCAGATGGATCATCCGGCCACGTCAACCGGCATATGCGTGGTCCTGGAGGGTTCCGCCGAGGCGACACCGCCGAGGAAGGCCACCGCCGGCAGCTGCGCCGGCCCGAGGACCCCTCCCCCCCCCGGCACGCTCGCGAACAGCGTGGCGGGCGAGGTTGCAGCCGGTCATCACCGCCCGCCGGGACACCCCCCACCCACATCCCGGCCGGCAGGCCGAGCAACAGCCGGGGCCGCCGGACGGCACCGGCCGCCAGGCCCGCCGCGAGCCGCCCGCCGTCCAGCGACACCACTGCGACCGGCGGCCGCGACGGAGATGACGCTGCCGCCCGGCTCGTACGAGGCATCTTGTTTCGTCTCCGGTGCACCGGCCGCCCCGCCCGAACAGGTGTACCGGTACGGATCGGCGGGCACCGGGTACTCGGGGGGCTTCCCGCCGAGGAGGTACGAACATGCCGCACGCGACCGCCCCGCACACCAGGCCCGAGGGCATCTCCCCGCACGCCCTGGGCAACGACACGCTGCTGCACGAGCTGGAGCAGCTGCACCGCACCCGGCACGAGACCTTTCTGTACGGGTCGGAGGAGGCGCTGAAACGCCACACCCTGCGGACCGGGCAACTGGAGGCGGAGTTCCTGCACCGGTTCCCGAACCGGCAGGTCACCGCGGCCCGGACCAGGGCCGGCGCGCGGGCGAGGGAGGCGGCGGCCCGGGTCGAGTCGCTGCCGGAGTAGCGGTCGGCGCCGCACCGCCCGGCGGGACACGCCGGGCGGTGGTGGCGTGCCCGGGGGCCGGGAGTCGGCCAGGGTGGAGGCAGAGCCCAGCCCCACCACCCGTACGGACACCTGGGAGCCCACCGATGCCCATCGCAAGCGTCAACCCCGCGACCGGCGAGACCCTGGAGACCTTCGAACCACTGGACGCCGCCGGCCTCGAACAGCGGCTGGCCCGCGCCGAGGAGACGTTCCGCACCTACCGCACCACCTCCTTCGCCCATCGCGCCGAACTGCTGCGCCGCGCCGCCGACCTGCTGGACCAGGACCGGGAGGCCGCCGCCCGCACGATGACCGAGGAGATGGGCAAGCCGCTGGCCGCCGCCCGCGCCGAGGCCGCCAAGTGCGCCAAGGCGATGCGCTGGTACGCCGAGAACGCCGAGTCACTGCTCGCCGACGAGCACCCCGACCCGGCCGACGTCGCCGACTCCGGCGCCGCCCGCGCCTACGTCCGCTACCGCCCGATCGGCGTCGTCCTCGCGGTGATGCCGTGGAACTTCCCGTTCTGGCAGGTGGTCCGGTTCGCCGCGCCGGCCCTGATGGCGGGCAACGTGGGCCTGCTGAAGCACGCCTCCAACGTGCCCCGGACGGCGGTGGCGCTGGAGGACCTGTTCCGCCGGGCGGGCTTCCCGGAGGGCTGCTTCCAGACCCTGCTGATCGGCTCCGGCGCCGTGGAGGGCGTGATCCGCGACCGCCGGGTGGCCGCGGTGACGCTCACCGGCAGCGAGCCGGCCGGCCGGGCCGTCGCCGCGGCGGCGGCCGACGAGGTCAAGAAGGCCGTCCTGGAGCTGGGCGGCAGCGACCCGTTCGTCGTCATGCCCAGCGCCGACCTGGACGCCGCCGTGCAGACCGCCGTCCGGGCCCGGGCGCAGAACAACGGGCAGTCCTGCATCGCCGCCAAGCGCTTCATCGTCCACGCGGACGTGTACGAGCCGTTCACCGCCGCGTTCACCGCGGCCATGCGGGCGCTGACGGTCGGCGACCCGATGGACGAGGCGACCGAGGTCGGCCCGCTGGCCAGCCGGCAGGGGCGGGCCGACCTGGAGGAGCTGGTCGAGGACGCCCGGGCGCACGGCGCCCGGGTGGAGTGCGGCGGGCGCCGCCCCGAGGGCCGGGACGCCGGCTGGTTCTACGAGCCCACCGTGCTGACCGGCATCACCCCGGCGATGCGGATCGACCAGGAGGAGACCTTCGGGCCGGTCGCCACCGTCTACCGGGTCGCCGACCTGGACGAGGCGGTGGCGCGGGCCAACCACACGCCGTTCGGGCTCAGCTCCAACGTCTGGACGGACGACCCGGCCGAGCAGGAGCGCTTCGTCCGGGACATCCAGGCCGGCGGGGTGTTCTTCAACGGCATGACGGCCTCGCACCCGGCGCTGCCCTTCGGCGGGGTCAAGCGCTCGGGCTTCGGGCGGGAGCTGTCGGGGCACGGGATCCGGGAGTTCTGCAACGTGACCACGGTCTGGCTGGCGTAGTTCCCGCCCGGCGCCCCGTACCCCCACCCCTTACTCCGGCCCGGGCCGGGTCAGGCAGCCATTCGGTGCTTGCCCGGGCCGGGTGTCACCCAGCGCGCGACCATGCCGCACAGGGCGATCAGGGTCGCGCCCCACACGATGCTGAAGATGATCAGCATCGGCAGCCAGCTCACCTGGGCCCCGACGAGACCGAGGCCGAGCGAGAGCGCGACCATGAAGGTCACGGCCGTCGGGCTGAGGCTGAGCAGGCCGTGCCAGGCGCGGTGCGCCCGGCCCGGGTGCTGCGGGGCGTCGGGACCGGTGTCGAGGTCCTTGTAGGTCAGCAGGTCCATCTGGGTTCGCCTCCGGACGTCGGGGGGACTGCCGGTGAGCAGCTCACGAGGCCTTGCGGGGAGCTGCGGACTTCCTGGGGGTGGTCTTCCTGGCGGCGGCCGCCGTGGTCTTCTTCGCCGCGGTGCCCGTCCCGGTCGCGGCGCCCCTCCCCGCCGCCGTGCTCTTCCCGGCCGCGGTGGTCTTCCGGGCCGCGGTGGTCTTCCCGGCGGCGGGTGCGCGCTTGCGGGGCGCGGGCTTCCCCGCGGGCTCCTCCTCGGCCGCTGCCACCTCCTCGGCGCCGGGCTCCGCGGCCCCGGGCTCCCCGGCCGGCTCCGCCGCGTGGCCGCGCCGGTGCCCTCCCTTGGCCTCCTTGAGGCTGCTGCGCAGCGCCTCCATCAGGTCGATGACGTTGTCCGGCGCCTCGCCCGGCTCCTCCTCGTGCGGCACCTCGACGCCCTGCAGCCGGGCCTCGATGACCTGCTGCAGCGCGTTCTGGTAGTCGTCGTGGAGCTGGGAGAGGTCGAAGTCCTCGGAGAGGGTGTCCATGAGCGAGCGCGCCATCTTCAGCTCCTGCGGCCGCACGGTCACCGCCTCCTCGGGCGCGATCCCGGCGGCCGGCCGCACCTCGTCGGGCCAGATGCAGGTCTGCAGCACCAGCGTGCCGTCGTGGACCCGCAGCACCGCCGGGGACTCCCTCGTGCGCAGGGCGATCTTGGTGACGGCGATCTGGCCGGAGTCGGTGAGCGCGTCGCGCAGCAGTGCGTACGGCTTGGCGGCGGCCTTGTCGGCCACGCCGATGTAGTACGCCTTGGAGAACATCAGCGGGTCGATCTCGGCGGCGTCCACGAAGGCCAGCACGTCGATGATCTTCTTGCTGGGCAGCGGCAGCTCGGCGAGGTCCTCGTCGGTGAGCGTGACGGTGCGGCCGTCGGGGGACTCGTAGCCCTTGGCGATCTCCGCGTACGGGACCTCCTTCTCCTCCTGTTCGCAGTACCGCTTCATCCGCACCCGCCCGCCGTCCCTGGCGTGCACCTGGTGCAGCGGGACGTCGTGCTCCTGGGTGGCGGAGTACAGGTGCACGGGGATGCTGACCAGCCCGAAACTGATCGTCCCCTTCCACGTGGTCTGCACGGGGTCACCCCTTTCCCGGAGGTCCCCCTACCGGAGATTTCCCACTCTGCCCGGATTCACCCGGATCGGCCACACGATCCCGCGCGGGCCCGTCCCGGCGGACAATGGGCGGACGGAACGAGGAGGTGGCGCGATGCCGGGAACCCAGCCGCCCCCGCCGCCCGACCGGACCACGTACACGGTGGCGTACACCGTCACCGGGGAGCCCGGGGTGCGCCGGGCGGAGGTGACGGTCGTGCCCGGGTACTCCCAGGAGAGCGACATCCCGCGCATCCTGGCCGCCCGCCTCCCCGGCCGGCCGGCGGACGGGCGACCGGCGGCGGCGGACGGGCAGCGGGACGAGCAGCCGGCGGCGGGCGGGCGCATCGTCCTGCTGGAGGTGCGCCCGGTGTGAGGCCCCCGCGGCGCGGCCGGGCCGGGACGGGCCCGACCCGCCGAACGGAGGCACCGGCGCGTGTCACCGGTTGATCAGCCGGGGCCGGGCCGCTCCGCTCCTTAGCATCGGGACTCCGCGCCCACGCCCGAGTTCGCGTGACGGAACGTCACCCCCGCCCCAGGAGCGCTCATGCCCTCGTCCCCGGGCGGACCCGCCCCCCGCACCCCCCGCCCCGCCCCCCGCACCCCCCGCCCCGACCGCCCTTCGCCCGCGCCGAGGCGCAGCTCCCTGCGCGCCCTCGGCGAGTGGTGCGCGCGCCACTCGGTCCTCGTGATCGTGCTCTGGCTGGTCGCACTGGCCGGCGTCCAGGTGATCGACCGGGCGGTCGGCGGGACGTTCTCGGACGACTTCTCGCTCTCGAACACCCAGGCGCAGGAGGGGCGCAACGTCCTCCAGGAGCACGAGCCGTCGGTGGGCGGCACCAGCGCCCAGGTGGTGCTCCACGACGCCCAGCCGCTGACCTCCTTCCAGAGCCAGGTCGACCAGGCGGTCGGCTCGCTGCGCCAACTGCCGCACGTGCAGTCCGCGCAGAGCCCGCTGCCGCCCCCGGGCCAGCCGGCCCCGCCCGGCGGCCCGCTCTCCACGGACGGCCTCACCGGCTACATCACCCTCCGCTTCGACGTGAACCCCACCACCCTGGGCGACGCCTTCCTCGACGAGGTGGACGCGGCCGTCGCCCCGCTGCGGGACGCCGGGGTCGAGGTCGAGTACGGCGGGCCGCTCGGCGAGCTGGCGCGTCCGGCCCCCGACGACCGGCTCAGCGAACTGATCGGCTTCGCGGTCGCGATCGTCGTCCTGCTGATCGGCTTCGGCAGCGTCATCGCGGCCGGCCTGCCGCTGGTGACCGCCCTGATCGGCGCCGTCGTCGGCCTCGGGCTGCTCGGCCTGCTGGCCGCGGCCACCACGTTCGCGACCGTGGCCCCGACCCTGGCGACCATGATCGGCATCGGGGTCGGCATCGACTACGCCCTCTTCCTGCTCACCCGGCACCGGCAGGACCTGATGGACGGCAAGGACCCGGTGCCGGCCGCCGGGCACGCGGTGGCCACCAGCGGCCGGGCGGTGCTGGTCTCCGGCTGCACGGTGGTCATCGCCCTGGCCGGCCTGGTCGTCTCGCGGGTCAACTTCATCGCCAAGCTCGGCGCCGCCGCCGGGGTGACGGTGGTCTCCGCCGTGCTGGCCGCGCTGACCCTGCTCCCCGCGCTGATGGGCCTGATCGGCCGCCGGATGGACCGCTGGACGGTGCACCGGCCGGTCGCCGAGACCGGGGCCGCACCCGGCGAGGAGATCACCGGCAGCTGGCACCGCTACGCCCAGCGGGTCGAGCGCCGCCCCTGGTGGTTCCTGGCCGCCGGGGTGATCACCGTCGGCGTCCTCGCCATCCCGCTCTTCTCCATCCAGCTCGGCCACATCGACGACGGGGCCGACCCGACCTCCTTCACCGACCGGCGCGCCTTCGACCTGATGTCGGACGCCTTCGGCCCCGGCTCGAACGGTCCGATCACCGTGGTCGTCGACCAGACCACCGTCCCGGCCGACGCCCGCCCTGCGCTGCAGAGCTCCGTGCAGCAGGCGCTCGCCGGCGTGCCCGACACGGCCGGCGTCACCCCGGTCCAGAGCAGTTCCGACGGCGACGTGCTGTTCACCACCGTCACGCCGGCGCAGCGGCCGCAGGACCGGAAGACCACCGACCTGGTGAACGACCTGTCCGACACCGTCCTGCCGCAGGCCGTGGCGGGCACCGGCGCCCGGGCGTACGTGACCGGAACGACCGCCGCCCAGGTCGAGTTCGGCGACATCGTCGCCGCGCGCCTGCTGCCGATCATCGCGATCGTGGTCGGGCTGGCCTTCCTGATCATCCTCGTCGTCTTCCGCGGCCTGCTGATCGCGGTCAAGGCCGCCGTCCTCAACCTGCTCTCCATCGCGGCCTCGTACGGCGTCGTCGTGGCGGTCTTCCAGTGGGGCTGGGGCGGTCCCGCGCTCGGGGTGTCGGGCACCGTGCCGATCGAGAGCTACGTGCCGATGATGATGTTCGCCATCGTCTTCGGCCTCAGCATGGACTACGAGATCTTCCTGCTCTCGCGGGTGCACGAGGCCTGGCTGCGCACCGGGGACAGCCGGGGCAGCGTCGCGCACGCCCTGGAGATCACCGCCCGCGTGATCAGCTGCGCGGCGCTCATCATGGTCAGCGTCTTCGCCGCGTTCATCGTCAGCGACAACATCGTCATCAAGATGATGGGCCTCGGGCTGGCCGTCAGCGTGCTGATCGACGCCACCGTCGTGCGGCTGCTCCTGGTGCCCGCCGTGATGACCCTGCTCGGTCCGGCGGCCTGGTGGACGCCCCGGGTGCTGGACCGGATCCTGCCGCACATCGACACCGAGGGTGAGCGGTCGTGACCAGGTTCGGCACCCTCAGGCGTTGAGGGAGACCAGCGTGACGATGGTGATGTCGGACGGGGCTCCGACCCGGACCGGCGGACCCCAGGCGCCGGCGCCGCGGGTCACGTAGAGCTGGGTGTCGCCGTACCGCTCCAGCCCGGCGACGGTGGGGTTGGCCAGTTCGGCGAGGTAGTTGCCGGGCCAGAGCTGGCCGCCGTGGGTGTGGCCGGAGAGCTGCAGGTCGACGCCGTGCCGCACGGCGTCGTGGATGGTGACCGGCTGGTGCGAGAGCAGCACGGAGGTGCGGGAGCGGTCGCGGTCGCCGAGCGCCTTGGCGAAGTCCGGGCCGTCGCCCTCGGAGCGCCCGGCGAGGTCGTTCACCCCGGCCAGGTCGAAGCCGGGCAGCTCGACGCGCGCGTTCTGCAGCGGGTGGACGCCCAGCCCGCGGACGAAGTCCACCCAGGGCGCCGCGCCGGAGAAGTACTCGTGGTTGCCGGTGACGAAGTAGGCGCCGTCGCGCGCCCGCAGCTGTGCCAAGGGCTCGGCGGCACGGCCGAGTTCGGGCACCGTGCCGTCCACCAGGTCGCCCACGATCGCGATCAGGTCGGGCTGCGAGCCGTTGATCGTGTCGACGATCCGCTGCGTGTGGCCGCGGCCGAGGATCGGGCCGAGGTGGATGTCGCTGACCACGGCGATCCGGTAGCCGTGCGCGCGGGCGGGCAGCTTGGCCAGCGGCACGGTGACCTGCTTCAGCCGCGGCCCGCGCAGCACCCCGTACGCGCCGTTGCCGACGATGGCCGCCGCCGCGCCGGAGGCGCCGATCGCGACCGTCCGGGCGACGAAGAGCCGGCGCTCGGGCGAGGGGGCGGTCTGCGGCGCCTCGCCGGACCGGCGCTCTCCGGCGGGAGCCGGCGACGATCGACGCGGGAGCCGGAGCAGCAGCGGCCGGACGGCCTCACCGACCGCGAACGCCATCAGCAGGTAGAGCAGCACGGCGAGCCAGAGGTACCCCGGCCAGGCCAGCAGGCGCTCGACGGACATCGGCAGCTTCCGCCCGCCGACCAGCGCGCCCACCGCGAGCAGCGGCAGGACGACGGCGAGCACCGTCCCGGTACGGCGCCACCAGCCACCGGACGCGGAGACGTCGCGCACCAGGCGCCGCCAGAGGTACCAGTGCGCGAGGGCCAGGACGGCCAGGACGGCGAGCAGGCCGAGCACCACGAGGACGATCATCACGCGGCCAGTATTCACGGCCCGCCGACGGGCTTCCGCAGCGGGCCCGCGGAGACTTTCCGGAGGCCCTCCGCAGGCCCGAACTGCCTGACGCTGGCTCAGATTTGAGCTTTCCGCGACATCTGTTCACCCGCCCTGACCTGGCCTTTTGTGTCCGCTGAGCGAACAATTTCCGGGGCCTTGTTCCGATACTCGTAGGTAGAAGTTAGGTTGCACCGCAATGCGCGGGTCCGTCCCCCACCCTCCGGTGCACGAGCCGAGGGTCAGCCGCGCTGGAAAGGCAACAGGACACCCTCACATGAGTGCGGAAACCACCACCTCGGCCGAGAAGCCGTCGGTCGACGCCGGCACCCGGCCAGACCACGGCCACGGCACACCCGGCCTCGGCGCCGACGGGCACCTGAAGCCCGGGCTCAAGAACCGCCACCTGTCGATGATCGCGATCGGCGGCGTGATCGGCGCCGGCCTCTTCGTCGGCTCCGGCGCGGGCATCGCGTCCACCGGTCCCGGCATCCTGCTCTCCTACACGCTGGCCGGTGTGCTGGTCGTGCTGGTGATGCGGATGCTCGGCGAGATGGCCGCGGCGGACCCGCAGAGCGGCTCGTTCTCCGCGTACGCGGACCGGGCGCTCGGCCGCTGGGCCGGGTTCACCATCGGCTGGCTGTACTGGTTCTTCTGGGTCGTGGTGCTGGCCGTCGAGGCCACCGCCGGAGCGAAGATCCTCAACAACTGGGTTCCCGGCGTACCGCAGTGGGGGTGGGCGCTGATCGTGATGGCGGTGCTGACCGCCACCAACCTCTTCTCGGTCGCCTCCTACGGTGAGTTCGAGTTCTGGTTCGCCGGGATCAAGGTGGTGGCGATCGCCGCCTTCCTGGTGATCGGCGTCCTGGCCGCGTTCGGGCTGCTGCCCGGCACCCACGCGGTCGGCACGGAGAACCTGACCGGCCACGGCGGCTTCCTGCCGCACGGTGTGGGAGCGGTCTTCACCGGCATGCTGACAGTCGTCTTCGCCTTCATGGGCAGCGAGATCGTCACCCTGGCCGCCGGCGAGTCGGAGGACCCGGAGAAGGCGGTCAGCAAGGCCACCAACAGCGTGATCTGGCGGATCGGCGTCTTCTACCTGGGCTCGATCCTGCTCGTGGTCACCCTGCTGCCGTGGGACTCCGACGCCGTCAAGGGCAGCCCGTACGTGGCCGTGCTGGAGCACGTCGGCATCCCGGGCGCCGGCCAGGTGATGGACGTGATCGTGCTGACGGCCGTGCTCTCCTGCCTCAACTCGGGCATGTACACCGCCTCCCGGATGGCGTTCTCGCTCGGCCAGCGCGGTGACGCGCCCAAGGCCTTCGCCACCGTGACCCGGCGCGGCGTGCCGCTGGTCGCCATCCTCTCCTCGGTGGTCTTCGGCTTCGTCGCCGTCTTCTTCAACTACACCTCCCCCGACACCGTCTTCTCCTTCCTGCTCAACTCCTCCGGCGCGGTCGCGCTCTTCGTCTGGCTGGTGATCTGCTTCTCCCAGCTGAAGATGCGCAAGATCATCGAGAACGAGATGCCGGAGCGCCTGACCGTGCGGATGTGGCTGTACCCCTACCTCACCTGGGCCGCCATCGGCATGATCGGGTTCGTGATGGCGTACATGTTCACCGACGCCGACGGGCGCAAGCAGATGTACCTGTCGCTGGTCGCCGCAGCCATCGTGCTGACGGCATCGGCCGTGGTGGGCCGCCGGCGGCGGGCCGCGGCGGTGGCACCGGTTTCCTGATCCGGACCGCGCCGCCCGCGCACACCGGGCCCGGGAGTCGTTGTGACGGCTCCCGGGCCCGGTGCCGTCTCCCCCTCGGACTCCGCTTCGGCACCGGACCATGACGAGGCGGATATGACCTGCCGGCGGCCGGCCCCTACGCTTTTCCCCTATGCGAGATCTTGTGGCGGGGACGAAGTACCTGGCCGAGGGCCAGAAGTGGGTGGGGCGGCACGGCCGCTGGTGGGCGTTCGGGATGATCCCCGCACTGCTCACCCTGATCGGGTACGCGGTGGCGCTGGGGTTCCTCGGCGGCTGGTCGGAGGACCTCGCCGCCTGGGCCACCCCCTTCGCCGACGACTGGGGCTCGCCCTGGCAGGGCCTGCTGCGCGGCGCGCTCGCGCTGATCGTCTTCGGCGGCGGGCTGCTGATCTCGCTGATCACCTTCACCGCCGTCACGCTCCTGGTCGGCCAGCCGTTCTACGAGTCGCTCTGCGAGAAGGTGGACGAGAGCGAGGGCGGCGCACCCACCCCGCCGGACGTGCCGCTCTGGCGCGAGCTGGTGGTCTCCGCGCGCGACAGCCTGTACGTGCTGGTGCGGGTGGCCGGGTTCGGCATCCTGCTGTTCGCCTGCGGGTTCATCCCGGTGGTCGGGCAGACGCTGGTGCCGGTCGCCGGCTTCCTGGTCTCCGGCTTCTTCATCGCGGTCGAGCTGACCGCGGTCGCCCTCCAGCGGCGCGGGGTGCCGCAGCGCGAGCGGATCCGGCTGCTGCGCGCCCGCCTCGGACTGGCGCTCGGCTTCGGCGTGCCGCTGATCCTGGCCTTCCTGGTCCCGTTCGTCACCGTTCTGGCCATGCCGGGCGCCGTCGCCGGGGCCACGCTGCTGGCCCGGGACCTGGTGCCGGTCGAGGAGGCCGGGAGCGAGGAGGAAGGGGAGCAGGAAGAGGTGGACGGCCCCGCCGACGGGCCCGCCCCGGGCTTCCCCTCCTACCCGGCGTACACGGAGCAGCGGCCGGTGCCCGGCAACCCGTACGCGAACGCTCCGGTGGCGGCCGAGCACAACCCGTACCGGAGCCACTGATCCGGTGACCGGCCGGTCACCCTGCGCCCATCCGCGGGCGGCCCGGGTGTGAAGCCGCCCACAGCGCCTCTCGCGCCTACTACCGTCGATAGTGGCCGGCCGCACGCGGAGGCGGCCCGGAGGCCCGGATGCGGGCCGGTCGGACCGGCCCGCGGCCGGCCGGGAACCGGCGGGAGGCCCGAAGAACGCAGGCGGCGGGCCCGTTCGGGCCGATCGTTCGCCGACGGTGCAAGCGATTCACCCCCTGCTTGAACAAATCGGACAAATTATCCCAGAAGCGCCCGGCTCCGGCCGGGCGCTTCGCCGTTTCCCACGCGTCGGCCACTACTGCGCGTAGTACCCGGCGCCTTTGCCGCCCGCGCCGCGCTCTGCCAAGAATGGCCCGTCGCCAGGCAGCGCGGACGGCCCCACGGCCGCCGCGCACCCCGCCCGCCCCGCCTTCACCGCCGGGGTGCCATGGCCGTCCCGGACGGCATTGCGGGCCCCCGCTCACCCGAGCCCCGCCCCGCGTGCCGGATGCCACCGCGCCCCCGACACGGCCCCCGACGGAAAAGGATCGCCCGCTCCATGCAGCTCAGCCATGCCCGCCGCAACTCGCTGATCACCGGTATCACCACCCTCGTGGTGGCGAGCGCGGCCACCGCCGCCCTCGCCATCCCGCAGAGCGGCGGCAACGTCGCCGAGGCCGCCGCCCCGGTGGCCGGTGTCTCCGGGGTCTCCGTGGACGGGCAGCCGGCTGCCGAGCAGGCGCCGGCCCCCCAGGCCGACGCCGCCGCGGCCGCCCAGGCGCAGGCCGCCGCCCAGGCGCAGGCCGAGGCGGACGCCGCCGCTGCCGCGCAGGCCCAGGCCCAGGCCCAGGCCCAGGCCGCCGCCCAGGCACAGGCCGAGGCCGACGCGAAGGCCCAGGCGGACGCCAAGGCCAAGGCCGACGCCCAGGCCGCCGCCTCCCGCTCGCAGCAGCGCCCGGCCCTCAACGCCAAGCCGAGCTACTCCGGCAGCCCGCGCGACATCGCCGCCCAGATCGTCCCGGCCGGCCAGCTGCAGTGCTTCAGCAACATCGTCTCCCACGAGAGCAGCTGGAACCCGCTCGCCGTCAACGCCTCCTCCGGCGCGTACGGCCTGGTCCAGGCCCTTCCCGGCTCGAAGATGGCCTCCGCCGGCTCCGACTGGCGCACCAACCCGGCCACCCAGATCAAGTGGGGCCTGGACTACATGAACTCCCGCTACGGCAGCCCCTGTGGCGCCTGGTCGTTCTGGCAGTCGCACCACTGGTACTAGGCCGGTACCAGGCCGACCCCGGCATGTGCTGAAGACCCCGCGCGGAGCTCCGCGCGGGGTCTCCGGCTTTCCCGCCCGCCGGGCCGCGTCCCCGCCTGCGGGCCCCTTCCCACGCACCGGGCCTTTCCGGCTACCGGGCCCTTCCCATGCACCGGGCCTCTCCGGCCACCGGGCGCTTCCGCCTACCGGCCCGCGCGGGGCGGTGCGGGCCGCACACGCAGGGCGTGGCGCATGGCCGGGAGGTAGCTGCGGGCGATTTCATCAGCCGGGAGCGAAGCCACCGGTTCGAGGCGCAGCACGTACCGGGCCATGATCAGGCCGCCCAGGTGGGAGGCGAACTCGCAGGCGCGCCGGCGGGCGTCCGCACCGCCGATCCGGGCCGCGATCCGGTCGATCATCTCGCGTTGGACCACCTCGCTGACCAGCACCCCGGCGGCCGGGTCCTGGGCGGCGCCGCCCAGCATGGCGCGCAGCGGGGCGGCGTTCTCCGGGTCGTCCCAGACGTGCAGCAGCCGGGTCAGCACCCGCTCCGGCAGGGTCTCCACCTCGCCTTCCAGGACGAGGGCGAGGCTCTCGGCGGGGTTGGTGGCCAGTGCGAGCGCGGCGCCGAACAGGCCCTTCTTGGAGCCGAAGAAGTAGCTGATCAGTGCGAGGTCGACGCCGGCCTCGGCGGCCACCGAGCGCAGCGTGACGGCCTCGTAGCCCTCGGCGAGGAACCGCCGGCGCGCGACGTCGAGGATCTGGGCGCGGGTGTCGGGGCTGCCCGTCCGCCGGCCTCGGCGCGGCGACTTATTCATCACGGTTGAAATCCTAGCGGCGGCGCGCCCACTCTGGCCGCATCGAGCCGGCCCCGCCCCGCACCCGGGGGGCCGGCGCCCGTTCGCCACGGAGAGAAGGACACCCGCCATGACCGTCACCGATCCCGGGACAAGCCTTGGGGCCGCCGCCCGACCCCCGGACGCCGCCCCCGGCGGACCGGCCGTCCGTCACGGGCTGGTCCTGCTCGTCACCTGCCTCGCGCTGGCCACGGTGGTCGCCGCGATGGCCTCGCTCAACGTGGCACTGCCCGACATCGCCCGGGAGACGCACGGCAGCCAGACCCAGCTCTCCTGGATCATCGACGCCTACAGCCTGGTGTTCGCCGCGCTGCTGCTGCCCGCGGGGGCGCTCGGCGACCGGTTCGGCCGCCGCCGCGCGCTGCTCGTCGGCCTGGCCCTGTTCGGCGCCGGCTCCGGGCTGGCCGCGCTGACCACCGAACCCACCGTGCTCATCGCGCTGCGCGGCCTGCTCGGCGTGGGCGCGGCCCTGGTCATGCCGGCCACCCTCTCCACCATCACCGGCACCTTCCCGCGTGCCCAGCGGGCCCGGGCCGTCAGCGTCTGGGCGGCCGTGGCTGGGGCCAGTGCGGTGGTCGGCCTGCTCGCCTCGGGGACGCTGCTGGAGCTCTGGTCCTGGCGCTCGGTGTTCCTGCTGAACGTGCTGCTCGCGCTGGTGGCGCTGGCCGGGACGCTGCTCTTCGTGCCCGAGTCGGCCGACCCGAAGGCCCCACGACTGGACGCCATCGGCGCCCTGCTGGTCATGGCCGGCCTCGGTGCGCTGGTCTACTCCGTCATCGAGGCGCCGACCCACGGCTGGGGCGCGCCGGTGACCCTCGGCGGCATCGCGGCCGGGCTGGCCGTCCTGGCCGGCTTCGTCGCCTGGGAGCTGCGGCGCCGCCACCCCCTGCTGGACCCGCGGCTGTTCCGCAACCGCCGGTTCGCGGCCGGCTCGCTGTCGATCACGTGCCAGTTCTTCGCCTTCTTCGGCTACATCTTCGTGATCATGCAGTACCTCCAGCTGGTGCGCGGCGACACCGCCCTGGTGGCGGCGGTCGGCATGCTGCCGATGGCCGTGACGATGGTGCCGCTGTCCCGCCTCTCCCCACGGCTGACCGCCCGCTTCGGCGACCGCGGCCCCTGGGTGACCGGGCTGGTGCTGATCGCCGCCGCGATGGCCGCGATCGGCGGGCTGGGCGCCGACAGCCCGTACGGGCTGCTCGCGGCCGCCCTCCTGCTGCTCGGAGCCGGTTCGGGGCTGGCGATGACACCCGCGACCACCGCCATCACGGACGCGCTGCCCCACTCGCTGCAGAACGTCGGCTCGGCGATGAACGACCTCTCCCGCGAACTGGGCGGCGCCCTCGGCATCGCCGTCCTCGGCAGCGTCCTCGGCGCCGGCTACCGGAGCAACCTCGACGTCACCGGTCTGCCGCCGCAGCTGGCCGACGCGGCCCGCTCCTCGCTGGCCGCCGCCGCCCGCATCGGCGGCCCGGTGGCCGGGCACGCCCGGGCGGCGTTCGTCGACGGCATGCACGTCACCCTGCTCACCGGGGCGGGCGTGGCGGCGCTGGCCGCCGTCGCGGTGGCGCTCCTGCTCCGGCGGCCGGACCGGCCGGCGGCTGGGCAGACGGGCGCGCCGGCGGCTCGGCCGACGGACGACGACCGCTGAGACGCCGGCCGGTCCGGCCGCGGCGGCCCACCGCGGCCGGTCCGCCGTGGCCGGCCCGCCGAACACCCGCGGCCACCGCCGCCCGGGTGCCCGGCCCCCCGCGGAACGCCGGGTGCGGTGCTGACGTGGACGCGCCCGGCACGACGGGTGAAGATATGGCGCACGCTCGTACGATTTGACGGGTATTGCTCAGAATTACGGGGCGTCAGGCCTTTGCCACCTCCCGCGTCCGCTCCTACGCTCCGGCCTCATGCCCTCACCTCTGATCAGCGTCGTACTCCCCGCCTACGACCAGCAGAAACAGCTCCCGGAGTGCCTGGACTCGCTGCTCGCCCAGTCCTTCCGCGACTTCGAGGTCATCGTGGTCGCGGACCGGTCCCCCGACTCCCCGGCCGGGCTCGTCGACACGTTCGCGGCCCGGCACCCGCAGATCACGGCGCTCCACCTGGACGCCTCCGTCGGCGTCGGCGTCAGTCGCAACGCGGGCGCGGCCCGGGCGCGCGGCGAGTACCTGCTCTTCCTCGACGCCGACCACCTGCTGCCCCGGGACGCCCTGCAGTCCCTGGCCGACCGGCTGGAGCAGACCGGGCCGGTGGACGTGCTGCTGTTCGGACACACCCGGCGGCACGGCGGGCGGGACTGGCCGGGCGGCGCGGAGGCGCTGCTGGCCGAGGCCGGGCCGGAGGTGTCCGGGCCGCTGGACCGCCCCGAGCTGGTCGGCGCGCCCGCGCTGGCCTGGGACCGGCTGCTGCGCCGCGAGCACTGGCAGGGCCGGGAGCTCACCTTCCCGGACGGCCGGTACGAGGAGATCCCGCCGGTCCACGCGGCGATGCTGACCGCCCGGCGGATCGCCGTCCTGCCGCGCGCCTGCGCCCAGCTGCGCCGCCGCGAGACCGTCCACCCGACCGGCTCGCCCGGGAGCAGCCGGTTCGACATCTTCGAGCAGTACGAGCGGAGCTTCGCGCTGCTGGACGAGCTGGTGGCGCAGCGTCCCGAGCTGGACGCCGTCCGGGACGCGCTGTTCATCCGGATGGTCCGGCACTACCTCTTCGTCTTCGACCTCGCCGGGTGCGTGTCGCGCGCCGAGCGTCCGCAGTTCTTCCACCGCGCCGCCGAGCACCACCGCCGGTTCCTCCCGGCCGGGCACCGCCGGCCCGGAGGCCGCGAGGGCGTGAAGTTCTCCCTCCTGGCGGGCGGCGCCTACCCGGCGTTCGAGATGGCCAAGCTCTCCCACATCGCCAAGGGCACCCTCACCGGCTCGGCGCGGCGCAAGGCCTCCTGACGGCGGTCACACGTGGGCCGTGCCGCCGCCCTCGGCCATCGCGGCGGCGATCCGCCGGGCGGTCGCGGCCCACGCCTCGGCGGACGGCGCCGGCAGGAGGTCCATCCAGAGCGGGAGGGTGGAGCCGCGCAGCTGCATCATGCCCTCGGGCCGGGCGATCAGCCACAGGTGCAGGTGCGCGGCGCCGTCACCCCACCTGTTGACGTGCACCCGGGCGATGCCGCCGAGCGAGAGCAGGGCCGCCTCGACCCTCCCCCAGCCTTCGGCTGGGAGGTGCCCCCATCCGCATCGGGCCCAGCTCGGCGGCGCGCCCGGGCGGCAGGTCGAACAGGTCGTGGTGGGCGCGCGGCTGGAGGAGGACGACGGCGGGCAGTCCGGAGGGGGCCTCGGCGGTGCTCAGCCGCCAGCGCTCGTCCGTCCAGAGGAAGTCCGCGTCCGGGCGGGCGCACTGCTTGCAGCTCTCCGGCCCGTCCTCGCCCTGGCGGGCGGTTCGGGAAGCTCGGACGCGTCCAGCACCTTGGTCCGCAGCTCGCCCTCGTACGGGAAGATGTCCCAGGACGGGGCGCCGTCGACCGGGAAGGGCGGCCGCTCACCGATCGGCAGGCCGGCGAGGTAGGGGCTGGTTCCGGCGGTGGCGCCGGCCTCGTTCTCGGAGATCATGACACCCGACCCTGCCAGATGACACCCCGTCGGAGGTACTCCGGGGTGGCCCGTACCGCGGGCGGGGGCCCGGCTGCGATGATCGGCGGCGGTACGCCAGCCCGCCCCACCCCGGGAGGTCCACCGTGAGCCGACCGTCCGCCACCCCCGGCGCCGACCTCGCCCGGGAGTTGGCCGCCACGCTGCGCGGCGAGGTCCGCTTCGGCGCCGCCGAGCGCACCGTCTACAGCCACGACGCCTCCAACTACCGCCACCTGCCGCTCGGCGTGGTCAAGCCGGCCGACCTGGACGACGTGCGCACCGCGCTCGCGCTCTGCCTCCAGTACGGGGTGCCGGTGGTGCCGCGCGGGGCCGGGACCAGCATCGGCGGGCAGGCGATCGGCCCGGGCGCCGTCGTCCTGGACTTCCGGCGTCACCTGGGCGCGGTGCTCGGGGTGGACCCGGAACGCCGCACCGCCCGGGTCGAGCCCGGCGCCGTCCTGGACGACCTCCAGCGGGCCGCCCGCCCGCACGGGCTGCGGTTCGGGCCCGACCCGTCCACGCACAGCCGGTGCACGCTCGGCGGAATGATCGGCAACGACTCCTGCGGCGCGCACTCGGTGGCCTGGGGACGGACGGCCGACAACGTGGAGTCGCTGGACCTGCTGCTCGCCGACGGCACCGAGCTGACCGTCGGCGGCCCGCTCGGGCCCGACGCGCGCGCCGCACTGCTGGAGCTGCCCGGCCGGGCCGGCCGGCTCCACCGCGAACTCCGGGAGTTCACCGACCGCAATCTCGCCCTGATCCGCCAGGGCATGCCGGACCTGCCCCGCCGTACCTCCGGCTACCCGCTGGACGCGCTGCTGCCCGAGCGGGGGTACGACCTCGCCCGGGCGCTCACCGGCACCGAGGGCACCTGCGCGCTGCTGCTCGGCGCGACCGTCCGGCTGGTCGAGGACCCGCCGGTCCGCGTCCTCGTGGTGGCCGGCTACCCCGACGAGACCGCCGCCGCCGACGCCGTCCCCGCGCTGCTGCCCCTGCGTCCGCTGACCGTCGAGGGGATGGCCGCCGACCTGATCGCCGCACTGCTCGCCGCCGGGCCGCGCCCGCCGGCCCTGGACCGGCTGCCCGAGGGCGCCTGCTGGCTCTTCCTGGAGGCCGGCGGCGCCACCGCGGCCGAGGCGCTCGACGCCGCGCGCCGACTCGCCGACGCGGTACGGCGCGAGCGGTCCGCCACCGTCACCGTGGTCACCGACCACGGGGAGCAGCGCCAGCTCTGGGGGGTGCGCGAGGCCGGCGCCGGGATCGTCACCCGGCTGCCCGGGGGCGGCGAGGCCTGGCCCGGCTGGGAGGACTCGGCCGTCCCGCCGGAGCGCCTCGGCGACTACCTGCGCGACCTGCGGGCCCTGCTGCGCCGGCACAGCCTGCGCGGAGTGCCGTACGGGCACTTCGGCGAGGGCTGCGTCCACCTGCGGATCGACTTCCCGCTCACCGAACCCCAAGGGGTACTGGTGTTCCGGGAGTTCATGGAGCAGGCCGCCGATCTCGCGGTCTCGTACGGGGGTTCGCTCTCCGGCGAGCACGGCGACGGGCAGGCCCGGGGCGAGCTGCTGGCGCGCATGTACCGGCCCGAAATCATCGCCCTGTTCGGCGAGTTCAAGCGTGTCTGGGATCCCGGGAACCTGCTCAACCCGGGCGCCCTGGTCGACCCTCGCCCGCTCGACTCCGACCTGCGATTCGCCGGGCCGGTCCGCGAACTGCCGCTCGCCCTCCCGTACGAGCAGGACGACGGCAGCCTCGCCAAGGCGGTGCGCCGCTGCGTCGGCGTGGCCAAGTGCGTGGACCCCGATACCGGGGTGATGTGCCCGAGTTACATGGCCACCGGCGAGGAACGGCACTCCACCCGGGGCCGCGCCCGGCTGCTCGCCGAGATGCTGCGCGGCGGCGTGGGGGCCTCCGGGGGAGCGATCACGGACGGCTGGCGCTCGCCCGAGGTCCGGGAGGCGCTGGACCTCTGCCTCGGCTGCAAGGGCTGCGCGAGCGACTGCCCGGTCCACGTCGACATGGCCACCTACCGGACCGAGTTCCTGTACCAGCACTACCGCCACCGGCCACGGCCGCTCCCCCACTACTCGATGGGCTGGCTGCCGCTCTGGCTGCGGGCGGTCGCCCTCGCCCCCGGCGCCGCCAACCTGGCCGCCCGCTCCCCGGCGGCCGGGCTGCTGAAGCGGCTCGGCGGGGTGGACCGGCGCCGGGTCGTCCCGGTCTTCCCACCCGAGACCTTCACCCGCTGGTACCGCCGCCACCGCGCCGCCCACCCGGCCCCGGCCGGCGCCCGGCCCGTCCTGCTCTGGCCGGACACCTTCTCCGACCACCTCCAGCCGAACGTGCTGCGCGCCGCCGTCGAGGTGCTGGAACACCTCGGCTTCGACGTCCGCCTGCCGTCCGGCCCGGTCTGCTGCGGCCTGACCTGGTACTCCACCGGCCAACTCGGCACCGCCCGGCGGGTGATGCGCCGCAGCCTGCGGGCGCTGGCCGCCACCGGACTGCCCGAGGACACCCCGGTGGTCGGCATGGACCCGAGCTGCACCGCCACCCTGCGCGAGGACGTGCCCCGCCTGCTCGGCCCCGACGGCAGCCCGATCGCCCGGCGGACCCGCACCTTCGCCGAGTTCGTCGACCAGTACGCGCCGGACGCCCCGCTCCCCCGGGCCCCCGTCGACGCGATCACCCAGACCCACTGCCACCAGCACGCCGTCCTCGGCACCGCCGCCGACCGCCGGGTCGAGGCCCGGATGGGCCTGCGGAACCGGGTACTGGACTCCGGCTGCTGCGGCCTGGCCGGCAACTTCGGCTTCGAGCGGGGCCACTTCGAGGTGTCGGAGGCGATCGCCGAGCGCGTCCTGCTCCCGGAGGTCCGGGCCGCCGCACCGTCCACCGTGATCCTCGCCGACGGCTTCAGCTGCCGCACCCAGATCTCCCAGCTCGCCGAGGGGCGGCAGTCGCTGCACCTGGCGGAGCTGATGCAGCGGGCGCTGCACGAGGACGGGTGACGATCCGGCGCCCCACCCGCACCGGCCGGCCGTGCCGGACGCCACCGACGACGAGGGCGGGTAGCCCCGAAGCGCCCGGTCCCGGGCACCGGCGCACCGGGCGGTGCCCGCCCGCGCCACGGCGGCGGGGCTGCGGCTCGCGGCCTCCGCGAGCCGACCGCGAGCCGGTACGCGCCCCTACCGCTTGACCGCCACGCCCCCGTACATCGCGATGTCCCGGTCGCGCACCGGGGCGTCGTCCGCGTCGGGCCGCCAGTGGTGGACCAGCGTCACGCCCGGGTCGAGCAGCTCGTACCCGTCGAAGAAGGCGAGTGTCTCCTCCCTGTCGCGGATCTGCAGCGGGATGCCCCGCGCGTTGTACTCACGGCCGACGCCTCCGACCCCCACCGGGTCGGTGTCACCGGTGAAGACGGTCAGGGCGAGGAAGCTGCCCGGGGCCAGCTCGTCCATGAACCGGCGCACGATGCCCTGCGGGTCGTCCTCGTCGAGGACGAAGTGGACGATCGCGATCAGCGAGAGCGCCACCGGCTGCGACAGGTCCAGCACCTCGCGCAGCTCCGGTGCGCCGAGGATGGCGTCGGGGTCGCGCAGGTCGGCGTCGACGTAGCACGTCCGGCCCTCCTCGGTGCTCGACATCAGGGCCCGGGCGTGGGTCAGCACGATCGGGTCGTTGTCGACGTAGGCGACCCGGGTCTCCGGTGCGATGCCCTGCGCGACCTCGTGCACATTGGGGGAGGTCGGGATGCCCGTCCCGATGTCCAGGAACTGGCGGACCCCGTGCTCCTCCACCAGGTTGCGGACCACCCGTTGCATGAAGGTCCGGGTGGTGCGCATCGAGACCGGCAGTGCGGGCCAGGCGTTCACCGAGGCGTGGGCCGCCGTCCGGTCCGGCTCGAAGTTGGTCTTGCCGCCGATGAGGTAGTCGTAGACCCGGGCCGAGTGCGGCACGTCCATCCGCAGATCCACCGCCGGCCAGCGTTCCTCGCGCGGATTCCGTGACACCCAGCCCATGTTCGACATCGCTCGCCCCTCCCGATCACCCGCCGCCCCGGCACCGGCCGCCCCCGGTGGCAGGCCGTGGTGCGCCGTCGTGCGCCGTGGTGCACCACTGTGCGCCTTCGTGCGCATGGTAACGGTGACTCCCGAACAGGGGCCGTCAGTTCCGGGATCGGGGCATCGCTGCACGGCCGCGCCCCTGCGACGCCCGCACCGGGGGCGCGCCCACACCGGGCGAACCACTGACACCGCCCTCCCCGGCGCGCCACAATGACGGCATGACGCTGACCACCGCCGAGGCGGACAGGATCCTCGCCGACAACTTCGCCCCCTGGGTGCAGGCGCTCGGCCTCTCGGTGACCGAGACCGGCCCGCGGCACGCCGTGCTGCGGCTGCCGTGGTCCGACCGACTGGCGCGCGAGGGCGGCGGATTGTCCGGTCAGGCGCTGATGGCCGCCGCCGACACCGCGAGCGTCGTCGCGGTCTCCGCGGCGCTGGGCGGCTTCGGGCCGATGACCACCGTCCAGCAGTCGACCAGCTTCCAGCGGGCCGTCACCGGCCGCGACGTCCTGGTGCATGCGCAGGTCACCAAGCTGGGGCGGCGGATCGCCTTCCTCGACATCACGCTGACCGCCGAGGGCGAGGACGAGCCCGCCGCCCACGCCACCACCGTGTACGCGCTGGCCGGTTGAGCCCTCCCGCCGGGCACGCGCCCCGCGGTTGCCGGCCCGCCGCTACCGGCCCGGCACCGCTACGCGCCCTGCGGCTGCTGCACCTCCGTCGACCTCGGGTTCTCCTCCGCGCAGACCGCCGAGACGAACTCCGCCAGCCGCGCCTGCGGCAGCCCCCGGGCGATGTCGGCCTCGCTGATCATCCCGACGAGCTCGTGCTCCGGGTGGTTGATCACCGGCAGCCGGCGCACCCGGTACTGCTCCATCACCCGCAGCACCTGCTCGGCGTCCTCGTCCGCCTCCACCGTCATCGGCCGTCCCTGGGCCAGTTCGCCCGCGGTGACCTCCGCCGGGTCGCGGCCCTCGGCGACGCACTTCAGCACGATGTCCCGGTCGGTGACGATGCCCAGCAGCTTCTGCCGCTCGCCGCAGATGGGCAGCGCCCCGACGTCGCGTTCCTTCATGATCCGCGCTGCGGTGGCGAGCGTCTCGTGCTCACGGATGCACTCCGCGCCCGGGTGCATGATGTCGCTGGCTCTGGTCATGATCGGCCTCCTGACGTGCCTGTCACTGCCGCTGCCGCTCACTCCATCGTGGTCCGGCCCCGCGGGTGCCGCCACCGGGCCCGCCGTGGCCCGCCAAGACGTTCCGACGGTTCGCGCCGGAGAGCGACCCGTCGGGCGGGACCTAGACCGACGCCTCCGGGCGCCCCCCGTTCTGCGGAGGGTCGGCCGGCGGCTCCAGCGGCGAGTGCTCCAGCAGCTCCTCCAGCGGCGGCAGTTCGAGCTGCTCCACCGGCGGAAGCCGCGGCCCGTCCGCGACCGGACCGGCCGCCGCCTCCTCCTCCCCGCCCCCATCCCCCTTCGCGGCCGACTGCCGCTGCACCTCGGCGGCGCTGTCCAGGAACCGCAGCAGCTCGACCGGGAACGGCAGCACCAGCGTCGAGTTCTTCTCCGCCGCCACCTCCACCACGGTCTGCAGCAGCCGCAGTTGGAGCGCCGCCGGGGTCGCGCTCATCACCGCCGCCGCCTCCGACAGCCGCGCCGACGCCTGGTACTCGCCGTCCGCCGTGATGATCCGCGCGCGGCGCTCCCGCTCGGCCTCCGCCTGCCGGGACATCGAGCGCTTCATCGACTCCGGCAGGGCGACGTCCTTGATCTCCACCCGGTCGATCTCGATGCCCCAGCCGAGCGCGGGGCTGTCGATCATCAACTCCAGGCCCTGGTTGATCGGCTCGCGGTTGGCCAGCAGGTCGTCCAGCTCGCTCTTGCCGATGATCGACCGCAGCGAGGTCTGTGCGACCTGCGAGATCGCGAAGTTGTAGTCCTGCACGTTGACGGTCGCCCTCACCGGGTCCTCCACCCGGAAGTAGACGACCGCGTCCACCCGCACGGTCACGTTGTCGCGGGTGATGCCCTCCTGCGCGGGGATCGGCATCGTCACGATCTGCACGTTCACCTTGCGCAGCCGGTCGGCCAGGGGCATCAGCATCACCAGCCCCGGATCCCGCACCTGGTCGCGCACCTTGCCGAAGCGGAACACCACGCCGCGCTGGAACTGCTGGACCACCCGGAGGCTCAGCCCGGCCACCACGGCCGCCAGCAGGATCACAGCGACAATGACTCCCACGACCACATCGACGCCCATCACGGCCTCCTCGCGCGCACCGGCGAGTCCCGGCGTCGCCGGCCCGGCCCAGCCGGTGGCCGCCGGAGCAGCTGATTCCACGCTACGCCTGCGCGGGCCCCGCCGGAACGCGCGGACTCCGCAGCCGTGGCGGCCCAAGCCCTAGGATCGGGCCCATGCCCCAGCCCGCCGACGAAGGCCCGGCCGCCGATCCCGGCGACCCGCGCCACCCCGCCGCGGCCGCCGCCCGGGCCGAGGGGCTGGCCGCGCTCGACCGGGTGGTCACCGGCTGCCGCGCCTGCCCGCGCCTGGTCCGGTGGCGCGAGGAGACCGCCCGCACCAAGCGCCGCGCCTACCTCGACTGGGACTACTGGGCCCGCCCGATCCCCGGCTTCGGCCCGCCCGACGCCCCGCTCGTCCTGGTCGGCCTCGCCCCCGCCGCCCACGGCGCCAACCGCACCGGCCGGATCTTCACCGGCGACCCCTCCGGCGACCTCCTCTACGCCGCCCTGCACCGGCTCGGCCTGGCCAACCGCCCCGAGTCCGTCCGGTACGGCGACGGACTGCGCCTGCACGGCGTCCGGATCACCGACCCGGTCCGCTGCGCGCCGCCGGACAACAAGCCGACCACCGGCGAACGCGACACCTGCCGCCCGTGGATCGTCCGCGAGCTGGAGCTCCTGCGGCCCACCGTCCGGACGGTGGTCGCGCTCGGCGGCTTCGCCTGGCAGGCGCTGCTGCCCGCCGTCGAGGCCGCCGGCTGGCAGCTCCCCCGCCCGCGGCCCGCCTTCGGCCACGGCGCCCACGTCACCCTGCCGGCCCGCGACGGCGGCCCGCCGCTGGAGCTGTACGGGTGCTACCACGTCAGCCCGCGCAACACGAACACCGGCCGGCTGACCACCCCGATGCTGCGCGACCTGCTCCGCACCGCCGCCCGCTCGGCGGGGCTCGCCCCGCGCGAGGAGGAGTGACGGGCTCAGCCGAACCGCGCCGGCGTCCGCTTCTCCGCGCGGGCCCAGACCACCGGAAGCTCCCGCCGCGCCGCCTCGGCGGCCGCCAGCTCCTGCGCGTACAGCACGCCGTACCCGAACGCCTCGCCGGAATCCTCCGCCTGCTCCCGCAGGGCCGCCGCCGCGACCACCGCGTCCTGGTGCTCGCCGAGCACGTCCTGCACCGCCTTCATCCGCTCGACGTACCCCTCCGCCGCCCGGCCGCCCACCGGCACCGCCGTCTCCCCCGCGTACCGGGCCCGCTTCGCCGCCTTCCGGGCGTCGTGGAGCGCCTCGTCCCGGACCTGCGCGGTGCCGTCGTCCTCGGCGGCCAGCGCCCGCCGCACCCGCTCCGCCGTCCGCCGCTGCTCCCGCGCGGCGACCCTGGCCAGCTCCCGCCCGGCGGCCCGCTCCGCCCGTCCGCGCAGCGGCGGTTCGGCCAGCAGCGCGGCCAGGGCGTCCGCCAGGGCGCGCCGCCGCGGACTGTCCAGCGCCGCCACCACCTCGGGCCGGACCCGCCGGTACTCGGCCCGCCCCCGCCGCTCCACCTCGGCCGCCACCCGCTCCGGGCCGCACGCCGCCGGCAGCTCCCGTGCCCGCGCCACCAGCCGCTCGCGCAGGACCTCCCGGTCCCGGGCCCGCCCGAGCGCCGCTCCCAGCCAGCGCAGCTCGGCCACCAGCACGTCGGTCGCCCCGGCGGCGAACAGCCTCCGGTACGTCCGCAGCGCGCTGCGCAGCCGCCGGCAGGCCACCCGCATCCGGTGCACCGCGTCCGGCTCGTCCGCCCGCACGGCATCGTCCAGTCCGGCCAGCACGGCGGCCTGCGCCCCGATCCGGTCGAGCAGTACCGCACCGACCGTGGGACCGTCTGCGCCCACGCGCACTCACCCCCTCGTCGGGGCCTCCGGGACGCCTTCCAGGCTAGGTCCTCCGCCGGGCCCCGGCAGCTCCCCGAACCCGTCCCGCCGGTGAACCCCGCGCCCCCGGCCCGCGAACGGACGGCCGCCGCGGGGCAATGCCCGCGGCCGCTGCCCGCCGGCCCCCGACGCACCCTCGTGCGGGATGTAAGCGCCGTGGCATACTCCGGGGCGTGACGACTTCCACTCCAGCGACGAGGGCCCTGCGGGCCGCGGTGTTCACCGCGCTCGCCGTGCCGCTGTCCGCGCTGGGCCAGGTCGTCATCACCGGTCGCCCGCTGCCGCTGACCCTGGTGGCCGCCGCGACCGTCGTCGTCTTCCTGGTGGCGGGCGTGCTGGCCGGCGGGGAGCGGCGGCTGCTGCACATCTCGGCCGTGCTGGTCCCGGTCGAGTTGCTGCTCAACACGACCTTCAACCTGGGACAGGCCGGCTGTGGGCCGGTGCTCGGGGCGGACCACGTCCCCGCGCGCGGCGTGAACCTGCTGGTGTGCGGCGGCGGCTCGGTGGACGGGTCGCTGTTCTCCGGGCAGTTCGGGCATGCCGGGCCGGTCGCGCCGGCGGTGACCCAGCTGCTGGTCCTGCTGGTCCACCTGCTGGTGGCGCTGGCCGCGGCCGCCTGGCTGCGGCTGGGCGACGCCGCCCTGTCCGGTCTGGCCCGGGCGCTGCGGGCACTGCGCCAGTCGGTGGCGGCCCCGCTGCGGGCGCTGCTCCTGCTGCTGGCGCCGGTGCCGGTCCGCCCGGTGCTGCGGGTACCGCTGCCCGCCTCGGACCGCCCGCGGCCGCGCCGCGAGGCCGTGGTGCTCAGCCCGGCGCCCCGGCGCGGTCCGCCGCTTCTC
Source organism: Kitasatospora sp. NPDC032757 (assembly GCF_055579305.1). NCBI lineage: Bacteria > Bacillati > Actinomycetota > Actinomycetes > Kitasatosporales > Streptomycetaceae > Kitasatospora > Kitasatospora sp. NPDC032757. Next base: position 256,243 of record NZ_JBVINN010000001.1, read on the forward strand.
GCGCCTGCCTGCTGACGCCCGGCGTCCGTCACCCCGCTGCCCGGCAGCGGCCGACGCCGCCCGCGCAGGCAGTGCGCACAACTCCCGCGTTCACCGACCGAGCCCCCTCGTCCCCGCGCACGTGCCGGCGCCCAGCGCCGCCGCCGCGACGAGGCGGGCACCCCCGCGCGCGCCCGCGCGCCGCGTACAGGAGTTGACCCACCATGGCCCAGCCCACCGACAAGCCCACCCGTAAGCAGTCCGAGAAGATCAGCGCCCGCCAGCGGATCCAGGAGGCGCAGCGCGTGGAGCAGCTGGCCGCCAAGCGCCGGCAGCGGATCGTGGTCGCCGTCTCGATCGTCGCCGTGCTCGCCCTGGCGGGCGGGACGGTGCTGGCGATCACCGCGGCGGGCGGCGACAAGTCGTCCGCCTCCGACACCGCGGCGGCGGCCGAGCCGACCGCGCTGGTCGTCCCGGCCAACGCCGGCGGCCCGGACGGCACGGTGATCACCTACGGCAAGGCGGACGCCGCGCACACCCTGCAGGTCTTCGAGGACTTCCGCTGCCCGGTCTGCAAGAACTTCGAGGCGACCAACGGCGACACCGTCAGGAAGCTGGCGGACGACGGCACGGTCAAGGTGGAGTACCACCTGGCCGCGTTCCTGGACAAGAACCTCGGCGGCAAGGGCTCGCGCACCGCGCTGGCCGCCGTCGGGGCCGCGCTGAACGAGGGCGTGGACAAGTTCAAGCAGTTCCACGACGTGCTGTACGCCAACCAGCCGGACGAGCGCGAGGACGGCTTCGGCAACGTCAACCACCTGCTGGACCTGGCCGACAAGGTGCCGGGCCTGAAGACGGACGCCTTCGTCAAGGCGGTCACCGACCGCACCTACGCGCCGTGGGCGGCGAAGGTCGCGGACGCGTTCAACGACAGCGGGGTGACGGGCACGCCGACGGTGAAGATGGACGGCAAGCCGATCACCCTGTTCAGCGGGAACCGCGCGGTGACGCCGGAGCAGTTCACCACGCAGGTGAAGCAGGCCGCGGGCATGCAGTGAGCACCACCGGCCCGGCCGACACCCCGGCCGGGCCGGCCCTTCTCACCCACCGGAGTGCTCTGCCATGACCGCCCCGACCGCCGTGAACCCCGTGAACCCCTCCCGCCCCGCCGCCACCGAAGCCGCCCCGCCGGGCGGCGCCGCGGTCGGCGCGGGCCGGGTGTACTCCCTGTTCGTCCTCCTCGGTGCGCTGATCGGGCTGGCCGCCTCGGCCGTCCTGACCTTCGACAAGCTCCGCATCCTGGAAGACCCGTCGTACATCCCCAGTTGCAACCTCAATCCGGTGATCAGCTGCGGTTCGGTGATGCGCACCGAGCAGGCCGGGGTGTTCGGTTTCCCGAACCCGCTGATCGGCCTGGCCGCGTTCGGCGCGCTGGCGGCGGTCGGCGCCGGGCTGCTGGCCGGCGCCGCGTACCGGCGCTGGTTCTGGCTGGGCGTGCAGGCGGGCACCGTGCTCGGCGTCGTCTTCGTGCACTGGCTCATCGACCAGGCGCTGTACGAGATCGGCGCGCTCTGCCCGTACTGCGTGGTGGTCTGGGTGACGGTGGTGGCGCTGTTCTGGTACACGACGCTGCACAACCTGCGGACCGGCGTGATCCCGGTCGGGCCGCGGCTCCAGGTGGTCGTGCGCGAGGCCGCCCGCTACCACTGGGCGGTGCCGGTGCTGTGGACGGCGGTGATCGCGCTGCTGATCCTCAACCGGTTCTGGTACTACTGGTCCACCCTGATCTGACCGTTGGTCACCCCGCCGCCGGGCACCGCCGTGTCCGGCGGCCGGCGGCTCAGCCGAAGACGGCGCGGCGGAAGGCGTTGCGCAGGTCGGTGAGCGGCTGGAACTCGCGGTCGTAGTGGACCTTGTTGGTGAGCAGCAGCGCCCAGCGGCCGAGCCGGCGGGAGACCCAGACCCCGGTGCCGGTGAATCCGTAGTGGACGAAGGTGCCCTCGGCCGGGTCGGTGCCGGCGGCGCAGAGCCAGGAGAGGCCGCGGGCGGGGGCCAGCCCGCCGGTCTGTTCGCGCAGCGATTCGGCGATCCAGGCGCCGCCCCAGGGCAGTGCGCCCGGCGGGTCGAGCAGCGCGGTGAGGAACCGTTCGAGGTCACGGGCGCTGGAGAAGACGCCGGCGTTGCCGGAGACACCGCCGAGCAGCCGGGCCGACGGGTCGTGGACGACGCCTCGCAGCACGGCGCCGGCCACCTCCTCGTGCTCGGTGGGCGCGGTGCGGGCGGTCTCGGCGGGGCCGAGCGGGCCGTACCGGGTGTCGGTCATTCCGAGCGGCCGCCAGACCTGCCGCTCGGCGAGGGCGTCGAGCGGGGTGCCGGCCAGTGACTCGACGAGGTGGCCGAGGAGGACGGCGGCCCGGTCGGTGTACTCGACGGCGGTGCCGGGCGGGCGGTGCAGCGGGGCGGAGAGCACGCCGGCCAGGATCGTCGCCCGGTCGCGCCCGTAGAGCTCGGCGAACCGGGTGCGCAGCGGCATCCCCGCGGTGTGGGTGAGCAGTTGGCGGGCCGTCACGACACCGGTCGGGCGGCCGGCGGCGGCCGGCCAGTAGTCGCCGAGGGGCCGGTCGAGCGGGAGCCGGCCGGCCTGCCAGAGGGCCCCGGCGCAGGGCCAGAGTGCGACGATCTTGGTGATGCTGGCCAGGTCGAAGACGGTGTCGGGCCCCATCGCCAGGCGCCCGTACGGGCCTTGGCCGAGGGCGCCGGTGCTGCCGCCGCCACGCCGGCCGGCGGCGTCGCCGACGGCCCAGACCGCGCCGGAGCCGACCGCGCGCAGCCCGTCCGCGACCAGCCGCTCCAACTCCCCGCCGGGGGCGGCCAGAACGGGGAGCGGGGCCGGGGCCGGCAGCGGGACGGGAGGCGTGCTCGCCCGCGTCGGCTCGTCCATGCCCTGCTCCCGCCCCCGCGGCCGCCCGCCGGCCGGTCCGCCGGGAGCCTACCCAGCGGGCGCCCGGTCAGACGGCGGGCGCGCCGCCGAACTCCTTGCCGAGGCAGATGCTCTGCGGGTGGTCACGGTAGATGCCGAACTTCCGGATCGGCTCGTACCCCTCGGAGGTGTAGAGCGCGACCGCCTCGGGCTGCTCGGTGCCCGTCTCCAGGACGATCCTGGTCCGCCCGGCCTCGGCGGCGGTCCGCTCCAGGCGGCCCAGCACCGCCCGGGCGAGGCCCCGGCCGCGCGCGGCCGGGACGACGAACATCCGCTTCAGTTCGGCGTCGCCGTCCCGCACGCCGTGCGGGTCGGCCGTCTTGGCCCGCCAGCCGCCGCAGGCGACCGGCTCGCCGGCGAGGTAGGCGATCAGGAAGAGCCCGGCCGGCGGCTCGAAGTCGTCCGGGTGCAGCACGGTGAGGTCTCCGTCACCGTAGCGGCGGACGTACTCCTCCTGCACCTCGGCCGAGAGGCGCTGGGCGTCCGGGTGGCCGTAGCCGGTGACGCGGATCTCGATGCTGTCGCCCTTGCTGTCCTGCAGGACGGCCGTCTCCGTGATGCTCTCCATGGTTGAAAAGCCTACGACCTGCGGTCAGCGGCCCTCGAACCGGGCGACCAGCTCGTCCTTGCCGAACATCCGGGCGGTGTCGACGGCGGACGGGGTGCCGGCCCCGGGGTCGGCACCGCCGTCCAGCAGCACGGCGAGCACGTCCTCGGCGCCCTTGAAGACGGCGCCGGCCAGCGGGGTCTGGCCGCGGTCGTTGGCCCGGTTCGGGTCGGCGCCGCGCTCCAGCAGGGCGGCCACGCTGGCCGCGTGCCCGTGGTAGGCGGCGAGCATCAGCAGGGTGTCGCCGCGGTCGTTGGTGAGGTCGGCGGGCGCGCCGGCGTCGACGTACGCGGCGAGGGTGGCGGAGTCCCCGGCCCGGGCGGCGTCGAAGAGCTTCCCGGCGAGCGCGATCACCTCGGCGTCGGGGGCGTCGGCGGGCTGGCTGGCGGCGTCGGTCATGGCGGGCCTCTCTGGCTGTGTGGGCGGGACGCCCCGCCCACAGGGCGTCCTGCGGCCGGGCGTCCTACGGGTCTGATCCTGCGGGGGTGGTCGTGCAGGTCGCAGGTCTGGTCCTGCGGGGTGGTCGCGCCTGTCGCACCGTAACGGCCGGACGGGGCGTGATCCAGCCGGTGTCCGGATTCCGGATCACCGGCCGGTGCGGCGTTCCCGGCACGACACACGGGCGGGAAGGTTGCGCAGCCGTTCGGGCGAACTTCCGGCTGCCCCCGGACGCTTCCCGCCCGCACACCGGGAATGCCTCGCCGCGCCGGGAGGAAGCAGCGGACGGCCCCACCGAGGGCGGTTCGCATACCTCCGCCCGGCACCCCGCCCGGTATTGCCCGGGAGAACCACCCATTTGCGCCGTTCCATCATCTATTACTTTTTGTCACGATTAGGGCACATTCCGTGACACTGTCCCTGTCCCCCTCCCCGAGGAGCAGACCGTGATCCTCTCGATTTCCGGCATCGTCCTGTTCGGCACCATCGCCTTTCTCTTCTTCCGCAGGGACGGACTAAAGCCCTCCCACGCGATCGTCTGCGCCCTCCTCGGCTTCTACATCGCCGGATCCTCGATCGCCCCCAGCATCACCGCGGGCGGCGCGAGCCTGGCGAGCCTGCTCGGCGGCCTCAAGTTCTAGGGCTCGTCCGACGATTCGCGCCGCCTCAGCGCGGCGGGAACCGTCGGACGCCCCCAGCCACCGGCACGCCGTCCGACGGCCGGCCCCGGGCCCGGGCGCGGATCCCACCGCCCCGGGCCCCGGCGTACCGCCCGCCGGACCGAACCTCCTCAACCCGACCGTCCCACTCGCCCGGGGAGCCAAGGAATGCCGCTCAACCGCCACCTCAGCAAGGGCCGCGACATGGCCCGCACGGCCGGCGACCACGCCTCCGACATGTTCGCGCCGCTCACCGTCATCGGGCGCGGCCTGCGCCACCACGTCGGCTGGGCCAAGGGCCGCTGGCTGACCACCCCGAAGGAGCGGCGCGGGCCGACGGTCTTCCTGGTCGCCGCGATGCTGCTCGGCATCTACCTGCTGCCGCACGGACTGCTCTTCGCCCTGGTGGCCCTGATGGCCAGCGCCGCCTGGGTGGGCCGGGCCCCCAAGGCACCGTCCGCCCCGCCCGAGCCGGACGTCGCCGACACCAAGCTCTCCGCCCTCTACGCGGCGCTCACCCCGTACCTGGCCGCACCGGAGGACCTCAACCCGCTCTACCACCACGAGCGCGGCTACAAGGACGCCTTCCGCGCCTGGGAGTTCGACGGTGAGGGCCGGCTCTCCCGGCTGGAGCTGGACTATCCGGCGTACTTCACCGACACCGAGCCGGCCGCGCGGGCCCGGATCGAGCAGGTCGTCCAGGGCAAGGCGGGCCGGGCCCGGGAGTACCGCTTCGACTGGGACGAGGAGTCCAACAAGCTGCGGATCGCCGCGCTGCCCCCGCTGTCCGCCGACATCGCGGCCCAGCGCTTCGTCGCCGCGCCCGGCGAGATCGTGCTGGGCTTCACCGACGAGGACGGCAGCGCCCGCACCATCCCGGTCGGCCAGGGCGGGGCGATCACCCAGCAGCCGCCCGTGGTCTGGCGCACCGGCCCGCGCTCCGCGGAGCCGCACCTGCTGGCGCTCGGCGTGGCCGGCTACGGGACATCCAGTCTGATCCGCTCGATCGCACTCCAGGCGCTCCCCTTCGGCGACCTCGTGGTGATCGACGGCGCCGGCACCGGCGAGCACGCCTGCCTGGTCAACCGGCCCGGCGTGCACACGGTGGAGACCAGCCTGCACGGCGCGCTGGCCGCGCTGGAGTGGGCCACCCAGGAGACCGAGCGCCGGCTGGCCGCGCTGAACGCCTCCCGGCACGCCGGGTCGGCGCCGCCGGAGGACGTCACCCGGCCGCTCTGGCTGCTGCTCGACCACCCGACCGAGCTGAGCGAGCTGGCCCACGCCGAGGGCCGCCCGGACCCGCAGGACCTGCTGGAGCTGCCGCTGCGGCACGGCCGGGCCGCCCGGGTCACGGTGGTGATCGCCGACGACGTGGAGGCGCGTCACCGGATCACCCCGACCGTCCGGGCCACCACCCGGGCCCGGGTGCTGCTCGGCCCGGCCGGCCCCGAGGAGGGCTTCGCCGCGCTCGGCGCGCCGCTGGACATCGTGCCCGCCGCGCACGCCCCCGCCGGGCGCGGCTACGCCCGGATCGGCAACAGCGCGCCCGTCCGGCTCCAGGTGCCGGCCACCGTCGACCCCCTGGACGAGGAGGCGCCCGCCCAGCTGCGCGAGGCGGTGATCGCCCTGCTACCGCACCGGGACACCCGGACGGAGGCGGCCGCCCCGGTGGACGTACCGCCCCGCCCCGCCGGTCCGCCCCCGATGCCGCCGGCCGACGCCGGGGCCCGGCCGGGCGTCGATCTGGGCAAGGAGCACACCCCCCTCCGCTTCCGTCCGCACGCCTGATCGGGCGGCCGTACGCGGGGGCGGCGCCCCGCCCGGCAGGTCGTCCCGGTACGCTCGTCCCGGAAAGGCCGACCGATCACCAGATGTGAAATAGGTGACACCTAGGGTGATATCACCGGCCAGATGTGACAAATCGGGCGCCGGTGGGTACAAACAGGGGCGGCACGACAGACGACGCATGTCCCGGGACGGGAATCTTCGTCGGAAGCCGAGCGTTGACCGAACGACGAAGAACAGCGACCACTAGTCCTGTGGGCCATAAGCCCGGGAGGCACGATTCATGAGCGAGCGAGCTCTCCGCGGCACGCGACTCGGGGCCACTAGCTACGAGACCGACCGTGGTATTGATCTGGCTCCCCGCCAGACCGTCGAGTACGCATGTCAGAACGGACACCGATTCGAGGTTCCTTTCTCGGTCGAGGCGGAGATCCCGTCCGCCTGGGAATGCCGCTTCTGCGGCCAGGAAGCCGTACTTCTCGACGGTGACGAGCCGGAGGAGAAGAAGACCAAGCCCACGCGCACCCATTGGGACATGCTGATGGAGCGCCGGACGCGCGAGGAGCTGGAGGAGGTGCTGGCCGAGCGGCTGGCCGTGCTCCGCTCCGGAGGGATGAACCTCGCGGTACACCCGCGGGACACCCGTAAGAGCGCCTGACCCGGCCCCCGCCACCCGGCGGGAGCACGCGAAAAGGGACCCTGGCTTCCAGGGTCCCTTTCGCGTTGTCCGGCTTTCGCGTTGTCCGGGTGCGGGTCCCGGGTGCCGTACGGGTCCGTCGCGGGCCCGCTCTCGTGGGCCGGCCGCCGGTCGACGGACGGCCCACGAGCCGACGGCCGGCCCCGGAGGGGGTCAGCCCTTGATCGGCGGGCGGTAGGTGGTGTCGGGGCCCTGCGGACCGGCGCCGGGCTCGACCACCTCGCCCTGGATCACCTTGCCGTCCGGGCGGTGGATCCGCAGCTGCTCCTGCAGCCGCATCGCGTCCGCGAGCGGGTCCGCGCCCACCGCGGAGGTGCTGCGCAGCGCCTTGTCGGCGAAGCGGCGCCCGGCGGCCCGCCAGAGGGCCCGGGTGGGCGGGAACAGCAGCGTGAGCGCCAGGACGTCCGAGAGGAAGCCCGGCACGATCAGCAGCAGGCCGGCCAGCACGGTCAGGCTGGTGCCGGTCTGCGGCTGCTGCGACTTCGGGTCCCTGCTCTGGTCGATCGCCGCCGAGAACGCCTTCAGCCCGGCCCGCTTGATCAGCGAGCCGCCGATCAGCACTCCGGCGACGAGCAGCAGCACCACGGTCAGGCCGCCCAGCCACGAGCCCACCTGAACCAGCAGCCAGATCTCCAGCACCAGCCAGGCGGTGATCAGCAGCGGCACGATCCGCCTGAGCTTCCCGCGCGGGGCCGGACGGGCGGGGGCATCTTGCTGGGTCACGGTACGAATCCACTCCAGGCGGTGCTCTGCGCGCCGCACGGGAGATCCGGGCCGGCTACGGCACCACCCCGTCCAACGATTCGCCGGCGGCGGGTGTTCCGACCCCGCCCCGAGCCGAAGGGCCCGCCGGGGCCGAAAGGGAGAACGGCCGAGTCGCCGACGGTCGGCGGGCGCAGCGCCCGCCGACCGTTGGCGCCGGATCAGGAGGACCCGGAGGCGCGCGGGCGAGTCACCCGTCGGCGGCCGGCCAGCAGCGCCGCGCCGCAGGCCAGCAGGCCGCCGACGGCCAGCGTCCACTCCGGCACGGCGCCCATGCGGTCGGCCACCGTGGTGCCGTCGCGCAGCGGGACGACGGCGGAGAGCTCGGCGGCGGTCAGCTCCTCGGTCTGCTGCTGCACCGTGCCGTCGGGGGCGATGACGGCGCTGATGCCGCTGGTGGCGGCGATCAGCACGGCCCGGCCGTGCTCCACGGCGCGCAGCCGGGACATCGCGAGCTGCTGCTCGGGCTGGCCGGTCTTCGCGTAGGTGGCGTTGTTGGTCTGGACGACCAGCACCCGGGCGCCCTTGTCCACGGTGTCGCGGACGATCTCGTCGTACGCCACCTCGAAGCAGATGACGTCGCCGATCTTCGCCGGGCCGAGCTGCATGACGCCGTTGTGGTCGCCGGGGTAGAAGTCGCGGGCGACCCGCTGGAGCCGGGTGATCACCTTCATCAGCTGGTCGCGGAACGGCACGTACTCGCCGAACGGCACCGGGTGCTGCTTGGTGTAGGAGGCGCCGGGGCCGGTCTTCGGGTCCCAGACGATGCCCTCGTTCTGGACGTGCTGCTCGTCCGGGCCGTCCACCAGGGTGCCGACCAGGGTGGGCACGCCGACCGCCCGCACGGCCGCGTCGATGCGCTGGTAGGCGAGCGGGTCGCTGAACGGGTCGAGGTCGGAGGAGTTCTCCGGCCAGATCACGATGTCCGGCTTCTCGACCTTGCCGGCCCTGATGTCGGCGGCGAGCTTCTCGGTGGCCGAGGCGTGGTTGTTGAGGACCATCATCGGGCGGCCGAGAAAGTCCATGCCGGGGTTGGGCACGTTGCCCTGGATCAGGGCGACCTTGACGGTGTCGGCCGCGGCGGTGGGCACCGGCACCAGGTAGCCGGCCAGCAGGGTGGCGACCGCGCCGAGCGCGGCCAGCGCGGCGGCCTTCGGGGCCCGGCGGGGGCCGCGCAGCCGCAGCGCCGCCCAGCCGAGGAGGGCGCCCGCCAGGGCGACGGCGAAGGTCACCAGCGGGGCGCCGCCGAGCGCGGCGAGCGGGGTGAACGGGGTGGCGGTGTTGGCGAAGGCCAGCCGGCCCCAGGGGAACCCGCCGAGCGGCAGCCGGTCACGGGCCCACTCCTGGGTGACCCAGAGGCAGGCCGCCCAGAGCGGCCAGCCGGGCAGCCGCGAGGTGAGCGCCAGGCCGGCGCCGAGCAGGGCCAGGAAGAGCGCCTCGATGACGGAGAGGCCGACGGTGGCGTCCCAGCCGACCACCCGCAGCCAGCTCAGCAGCAGCAGGAAGAACGGCAGGCCGAAAGCGAAGCCCGTCCAGGTGGCCTGTCGGGCGGTGCGGCCCCGGGTGAGCAGCGAGAACGCGGCGACACCCACCAGCGAGAGCGGCCAGAGGTCGAACGGCGGGAAGGCGAGGGCCAGCAGCAGTCCGGCGAGCACGGCCAGCCCGGTGCGCGGCAGCCCGGCCCGGACCTTGGCGAGCACCCGGGCCCGCCGCCCGGGCGCGGGAGCCTCGTCGGGTGTCTCGGGCGCGGTCCCGGACCGCTCCTGGGTGACGGGCATGGCCACCGGCGCACCATCTCTCTCGGTGCCGCCTCGCGGAGGTACGGGGACGGCTGTTCGGACGCTGTCCGAAGAAGGTACCCCGGAAAGTCACCTCACCGTGAGGTCGGGTGCACCGGGCCCGGCTCAGCGCGGGAAGTAGCGGACCTCGCGCAGCGGCCAGGCCTCGGCGAGCCAGGCGGAGACCGTCCGGTAGAGCACGGCGTCCAGGTGGGCGCGGTCGGCGCGGACCCAGGAGCTGACCTTGGTGACGGACGGCTCCTCGCGGTCCGGGTAGATGTAGACGCAGCCGATGACGGCGTCCCCGGGGGTCTCCAGGACGGTGTAGGTGAAGCCGAAGCGCTTCTCGAAGTCGGCGGCGTGCCGGCGCAGGTCGGCGAGGTTCCGCTCCGGCGTCATGCCCTCGGCGGGCGGCCAGCTGCCCGTCCAGCCGGGGGTGGCGTGGATGTGGTCGATGCTCGACGTCCAGGCGGCGAGGTCGGAGGCGTTGTGCTGCTCGCCGAGGGGCTCCAGGCGGAACCCCTCGGCGGTGAGCGTGCGGGGGACGGTGAAGTCGGCGGGTACGAGACCGGTCATGTCGATCAACCTAGGGCCGGCGGCGCCCCCGCATCATCCGGTTTTCACCCGGCGGCGAGGTGCACCGTGCGACCGCGGACGACGGTGCGCAGACAGCTGGGGAGGGGGCGGCCGGGGGTGAGGTCGGGCAGGCCGGGGGTGCCGGAGCGCGGGTCGGTGGACCAGCCGGCCACCCGGGAGTCGGGTGCCTGGACGACCAGCTCGTCGGCGGCCCAGACCGCGTAGCTGGCGACTGCACCCGGGACGAGGACGCCGTCCTGGTCGCGCCCGAGGGCCCGCCAGCCTCCGCGGGTGTGCGCGGTGAAGGCGGCCCGCACCGAGATCCGGTGCTCCGGGGTCCGGTGGAAGGCGGCCGCCCGGACGGTGCCCCAGGGGTCGAGCGGGGTGACCGGGGCGTCCGAGCCGAAGGCGAGCGGGACGCCGGCCCGCAGCAGCGCGGCGAAGGGGTTGAGGGCGGCGGCCCGCTCGGCCCCCAGGCGCTGGACGTACATGCCGTCCGGGCCGCCCCAGGTGGCGTCGAAGGCGGGCTGGACGGAGGCGGTGAGGCCTAGCTCGGCGAAGGCGGCGATCGACTTCTCGTCCAGAGCCTCGGCGTGCTCGACCCGGTGGCGCAGCGCCCGGACCCGGTCGGCGCCGACCCGCTCCCCGGCCGCCCGGACGCCGTCCAGGACGGCGGTCACCGCGGCGTCGCCGATGGCGTGGAAGCCGGCCTGGAGGCCCGCCTCGGTGCAGGCGGCGACGTGGTCGGCGACCTGCGCGGCGCTGAGGTAGGAGACGCCGGTGTGGTCGGCGTCGGCGTAGGCCGTGTGCAGGCAGGCCGTGTGCGAGCCGATCGCGCCGTCGACGAAGAGGTCGCCGCCGGCGCCCACCGCGCCGAGCCTGGCCGCCGTCTCGACACCGCTGCGGCCGGCGCCGCCCAACTCTCCCCAGTAGCCGAAGACTTCGGGGCCGTCACCCTCGGCGGCCAGGGCCAGCAGGGCGGTGAGGTCTTCCTCGGAGGAGATCTCCGGACCGGCGCACTCGTGCAGCGAGCCGATGCCGAGTTCGGCGGCCCGGGCCAGGGCGGCGCGCTGGGCGCGGCGGCGCTGCCCGGCGGTGAGGTGGGCCAGCGCGGTCCGCCGGACGGCGTGATGGGCGTCGCGGGTGAGCGGGCCGTCGGCGTCGTGGCCGGGCTGCTCGGCGAGGCCGGGGGTGAGGGCTCGCAGGGCGGTGGTGGCGAGCGCGGAGTGCACATCGGTGCGGGAGAGGTAGACGGCGGCGCCCCCGGCGGCGGCGTCCAGCTCGGCGAGGGTCGGCGGGCGGCCCTCCGGCCAGCCGGTCTCGTCCCAGCCGTGACCGATGAGCACGCCGCCGGGCTTGCCCTCGGCCGCGGCGGAGGACTCGGCGAAGGCGGTGACGGCGGCCAGGGCGGCGGCGAGCGAGGGGCTCCCGGTGAGGTCGAGGCCGGTGAGCGCCAGACCGGCGGAGGTGGCGTGCACGTGCGCGTCCACGAAGGCGGGGGTGACCAGCGCACCGTCCAGTTCGACGATCTCGTCCACGGTGTCGGCGTACGCCTCGGCGGCGCCGTCGCTGCCGACCCAGGCGACGTGCTCGCCCTCGACGAGCATCGCGGTGGCGAAGGGGTCGGCGGGGCTGTAGACGGCGCCGCCGCGCAGCAGGACGGTCCGGAGGGTGCGTTCGGTCATGGCCCTTAGTCTGCACCTGTCCGGACGTGCTCAGAGCTTCGGGGGCCGCGCCTCGTACGGGGTGGAGAGGACGACGGTGGTGCGGGTGGAGACGCCGGCCGCGCTGCGGATCCGGGCCAGCAGGTCCTCGAGGTCACCGGGGGCGCCGACACGGACCTTGAGGATGTAGTTCTCGTCCCCGGCGACGCTGTGGCAGGCCTCGATCTCGGGCAGCCCGGCGAGCCGCTCGGGGGTGTCGTCCGGGGCGCTCGGGTCGAAGGGCTTGACCGAGATGAACGCCGTCAGCGCCAGGTCGACGGAGTCCGGGTCGACGATCGCGGTGTAGCCACGGATCACCCCGCGCTGCTCCAGGCGCCGCACCCGCTGGTGCACCGCCGAGGTGGACAGGCCGGTGGCCTTGCCCAGGTCCGTGTAGCTCATCCGGCCGTCCTCGAGGAGCAGCTGAACGATGCGTTGGTCGAGATCCTCCACAAGGCGCAAACCTACCCCTTCGGGGGCGCGGGCCGCGCCACGGCCGGAGCGCGCGATGGCACGGGTGGTGGTGCCGGGTGCCGGGCGGGCACATGCCGGGCGAATGTGGCGAAGGACACACCCGGTGCATCACAGTGCACCGGGCTGCAGGGTTATGAGTCCGCGTCGCAGGGAAGTGCTGGTTGTGGCCCCGGGCGACCACGCCGGGCCCGATCCGAGGGGGATCACCATGCGTGCAACCGACCTGCGTTCGCCGAGCGCCGACGACACCCACGATATGACCGGCCGCGACGCTCTCGCGGTCCCCAACGGCCCCGCGCCGGGGGTGGACCCGGGCGAGGCCGACACCTGGGAGATCTTCCGCGTGCACTGCCCCGAGTGCCGCCGCCCGATCGCCCTCGTGGGCGACGAGGAGCGGCTGCCGCAGCACGCGGTGCTGCCGACCGCGTGGCACCCCTTCTCCCCCGCGCTCTGCCCCGGTTCGGGCGCGCCGACGGACGACCTGGCCGAGGTGGAGTCGGCCGAGGACGCCGAGACCGACGACCTGGAGGCGCTGCTGGCGCTGCCGGCCGAACTCGACTGGCGCACCCAGCCGTTCTCGCACGCGGTGGCGCACCGCCCGGTGCAGGTACCGGCCGTCGCTCCGGTGATCCCGCGGCAGCGCACCCGGCTCGCCCGGCGCTGACCGCGCACCAGCCCCCGAGCCGCTGAGCCGCCGAGCCGCCCCCGAGTCGGCCCGCCCCGCCGGCCGCCGACCGCCTGCCGGTCGGCGGCCGGCCCCGACGGGACATGCCTCCGGGCGTCACTCCGCACCCTGGAGTGACGCCCGGAGGCCGTTTCGGGGGGCTGCCCGGGGGCAGCCCGCAGGGCCGTCAGCCCTGGGTCAGGTGGCGGCCGATGACCAGCCGCTGGATCTGGTTGGTGCCCTCCACGATCTGCAGCACCTTGGCCTCGCGCATGTAACGCTCGGCCGGGAAGTCCTGGGTGTAGCCGTAGCCGCCGAGCACCTGGACGGCGTCGGTGGTCACCCGCATCACCGTGTCGGTGCAGAACAGCTTCGCCATCGCCGCCTCCTTGGAGAACGGCCGGCCGGCGTCGCGCAGGCGTGCGGCGGAGAGGTAGAGCGCGCGCCCGGCCTCGATCTGGGTGGCCATGTCGGCGAGCATGAAGGACAGGCCCTGGAAGTCCGCGATCGGCCGGCCGAACTGGCGGCGGGTGCGCGCGTAGTCGACGGCGAGGTCGAGCGCGGCCTGGGCCACGCCTATGGCGCAGGCGGCGATGCCGAGGCGGCCGGAGTCCAGGGCGGCGAGGGCGATCTGGAAGCCCTGGCCCTCGGCGCCGATCAGCCGCTCACGGGCCACCCGGGCGCCGTCGAAGTGCAGCTGGGCCGTCGGCGAGGAGCGCATGCCCATCTTGTGCTCCGGCGGAGCCGCCGAGAGGCCGGCCGTCGAACCGGGCACCAGCAGGCAGCTTATGCCGCGCGAGCCCGGCTCGCCGGTGCGCACCAGGGCGCTGTAGAAGTCGGCCTGCCCGCCGTGGGTGATCCACGCCTTGGTGCCGCTGACGACGTACTCCTCGCCGTCCAGGTCGGCGCGGGTGCGCAGCGCGGCGGCGTCGGAGCCGGACTGCGGCTCGGAGAGGCAGTAGGCGCCGAGCTGCTCGCCGGAGAGCATGCCGGGCAGCCAGGCGGCGCGCTGCTCGTCGGTGCCGAAGGTGGCCAGGGCGTGGCAGGAGAGGGTGTGCACGCTGACGCCGAGGCCGACGGCCAGCCAGCCGGCCGCCAGCTCCTCCAGGACCTGGAGGTACACCTCGTAGGGCTGGTCGCCGCCGCCGTACTTCTCCTCGTACGGGAGGGAGAGCAGGCCCGCCTCGCCGAGGGTGCGGAAGACCTCGCGCGGGAAGCGGCCGGCGGCCTCGTCCTCCGCCGCGCGCGGCTGGATCTCGCGCTGGACCAGGTCCCGGGTGAGGCTCAGCAGCTCCCGGGCCTCCTCGGTCGGCAGCTGGCGGTCCACGGCTTTCGCAGGGGAGGGGGTCATGGCGGCTGGTCGCCTCCTCGTTCGGGCGGCGGGCCCTGGTGTGGCGGGCCCGACGCGGGTGTGGCAGGTCGGCCCGACCGGCACCGGATTGCGGTGAACGGCCGTTCACATGCGTGGCGAAGTGAGTATGCCCGATCCCGGCGCTGCCGTCACGAGCTGCGGTGCAGCACTGTCCGTACCGGCGTACGGACCGCCGTAGGGTGGCCGATGTGGCTGCTTCCGAAACCTCCCGCACCCCTCCCGGCATCCGGCCCGGTGCGCCCGCCGCGGACCTGAGCGTGCCCGCCGCGGACCTGAGCGTGCCCGCCGCGGACCTGAGCGCGCTGGCCGCCGAGCTGCGCGCGCTGGCTCCGTCCTGCGGGCCGGTGCGGCTGGTCGCGGTGGACGGGCACGCGGGCTCCGGCAAGACCACCTTCGCGGGCCGGCTGGCCGACGCGCTCGGGGGCGCCCCGGTGGTCCACCTGGACGACCTGGCCACCCATGCCGAGCCCTTCGGCTGGACCGGACGGCTGCGCGCCCAGGTGCTGGAGCCGCTGGCGGCCGGGCGGGACGCCGCGTACGAGGTCTACGACTGGACGCTGCGCCGGTTCGCCTCGACGGCGGCGGTGCCGCTCGCGCCCGTGGTGCTGGTGGAGGGGGTGGGCGCCGGGCGCCGGGCGGTGCGGCCGTGGCTCGCCAGGCTGGTCTGGATGGAGCTGGCGGCCGAGGACGCCCGGCGGCGCGGCGAGGAGCGGGACGGCCCGGCGCTGGCGGAGTTCTGGGAGGGCTGGGCGCGGGCCGAATCGGCTCATTTCGCCGCCGACCCGAGCCGCCCGCACGCCGGGACGACGGTCGACGGAGTGACCGGGCGGATCTCGCCGGGCACCGTCGGTGAACCTTCAACAAGCCCTTGACCTGCGGTATCGCCAGAACATAGGTTCTCCTCAGTTGCCGGACTCGTTGAGCGGGCAACATTCGGACGCGGCATCCCCGGCTTGTTCCCCCGTGAGCCGGGGGTGCCGTCCCCCTTCTGGCGCCGACGGCGCTCCGGTGGGCCCCGCACGGTCGTGGAATCGACCGGGACCAGCCAATCGATGCCCCCGGCCGCGTCCTCCTCCGCCCGATTGCGTGGAGCACGGCGGCAGGGTCAGGAAGCCTGCGACGCTCGGCAGGTCAGGTCCCCGGCCGGGAGCCGGCCCGTGGTCAGGTAGGCCGTGGTGCTCCCGGTCGCACAGGAGTCGCTGGTGATGCCGTAGACGCCGTGCCCCTCGCCTCCGGCGACGGTGACCATCCGGGAGCCGCGCAGGGCCCGGTGCATGCCCTGGCCGGCCGCCAGGGGCGTCTGGGGATCCCACTCGTTCTGCAGGACAAGTGCGCCGACCGTGTTGTCCACCGTCGTCCCGGGCTCGCTGCCCTCCTGCCAGAAGGCGCACGGCTTGATGGCGGACGCGAAGTCGCCGTACAGCGGGTACCGGGCCCGGTCGCGGACCGCGTCGCGGCGGTACTGCTCGGGGTCGCGCGGCCAGGTACGGGTGTCGGCGCACAGCACGGCCCAGGCGCTCGCGATCTCGTTGTCCGGGAGAACGGTACGGGCGGGCGCCGCGGGGACGCGCTCCGCGGCCCGCCCGGGCGGGCCGGCGGGGGCCGGCGCCCTGCCCTCGGCCGCCTTCTTCAGCTCGGCGACCTTCTCGGCGGCCTCCTGGACGTGGAAGAACGTGGCACGCAGCCGGGAGCGGATGTCGTCACCGGTGAGGACCTCCCCGCCGGAGTCGACGGGCCGGCGGTCGGCCCGGGCGACAACGTCCCAGAAGGTCGTGCGGACCTCGGCCGGAGTCTCACCCAGGTGGTACGTCGTGTGGTGCCGGGCGGTCCATTCGCTCCACCGGGTGAAGGCGGGCTCGGCCCCCTCGGCCATCCCCCGGAACATTCCCCGCCAGATCCGCGCGGGGTCGGTCGCACTGTCCAGGACGAACCGGTCGGCCCGCTGGGGGAACATCTGCGTGTAGACGGCGCCGAGGTAGGTGCCGTAGGAGTACCCCACGTAGGAGATCTTCTTCTCTCCCAGCACGGCACGGATGACGTCCATGTCGCGAGCGGTGTTACGGGTGGTGAGGTGCGGGAGTGTCCCGCCCGCTGCGGCGCGGCACTTGGCGGCCACCGTGCGCGCCCACTCCACGTCCTTCGCGAACGTTCCGGCCTTGTAAGGGCGTTCGAGGTTCTGTTCGTCGTCGGTCAGACCACAGCTGACGGGAGAGCTCTGCCCGACGCCCCTCGGGTCGAACCCGATGAGGTCGTACTGCCTCCTCACCTCGTCGGGGTAGTGCGCCCCGATGCCGACCGGCAGGTCCAGGCCGGGCCCGCCGGGGCCGCCGGGGTTGAGCAGCAGGACGCCGCGACGGTCCTTCCCATCGGGTGCCTTCAGCCGGGACACGGCGATGTCGATCTTCCTGCCGCCGGGGTCGCCGTAGTCCAGCGGCACCTTGAGTGTCGCGCACTGGAAGGTGGCGGGGTTCTTCGCGTCGCAGCGCTGCCAGAGCGGCTTCTGCTCCGTGTACGGCCGCAGGGGGTCCTCGGCCGCGGAGGCCCCGGAGGCGGCAGAGGCCGTCGCTGGGGTGAGCGCCGAGACGAGGGCTGCCACGGCGCCGGCGGCCAGAAGCGGGGCTGTTCGTCGCTTTCGCATGCTGATGTCCGTCCTTGTCGGGAGGGGTGTTGGCCCTCCGCCCTTGTGTGCGTGGGAGGTTGGCGCGTCCGATGCCGGGAGGGAGCGGCCCGGTCCCTCCTCCGCTCATCGGTCGTTCTGCCGTCAACCGGTCAGGACACGATCCTGGTCCGCGGGGTCTCGGGTGCACATCGCGGGAAGGCGGGAGAAATCGCTCCCCCGATCGGGGGAGGCCGCCGGTGAGCAGGCCGGTCATACTGCCGATCATGATCACGGGAATCCGGCCGCTGCTGCGCGGCTCCACGTATTCGGGTGTGTTGTTCGCCTATGGCGGCGCGTTGGCGAGCCTTCCGCTGCTGCCTCTCGCCATGCTGCCGGTGCTGGCGTGGCGAACCGCGCCCTACGGAGTGCAGGTTGTCCTCGTCCTGCTGGCCTGGGCGGCACTGATCGGTGCGGTCGGGCTGGCCCGCACCACGCGGCGGGTACTGATCGTGTGCGCCCGTCGTCTGCTGAGTGTGCCGTTGCCGGATCCCGTGGCCGGCGGTCGGCCCGCGGGCCCGCCCGGCACCGGGCCGGCTCCCACCGGGCCGACCCCTGCCGTGCCGACCGCCGCCGTACCGTCCGGCACCGATCGCTGGCGGACTCCGGTCTGGCTGCTGCTGCACGTGACGGTGGGGTGGACGGGGGCGCTCGTGAGCGGCGTGCTGCTCGCCGCGGGCCTGACCCTCCCGGGGGGCTGGACCGGCGCCGAGGCGGGGCTGAGTCTGTTCGGCCGGTCGGTGCGGGTGGCGGACGGCTGGATGAGCTGGGTGGCGGCGCTCGGCTGCGTGCTGGTGGCGGCGGCCGGGTGCGTGGGGGTGACGAGCGCCCTGCGGTGGTCGGCGCCGAGGCTGCTGGGCCCGTCGTCGGCCGAGCGGCTCGCGCTGGCCTCCGAGCGGGAGCTGCGGCTGGCCGAACGCAACCGGCTCGCCCACGAGTTGCACGACTCGATCGGGCACACGCTGACGGCGGCCACGATCCAGGCGGCGGTGGCGGGCGAGGTGCTCTCCGCCGATCCGGTGGCGGCACGGGCCGCGATGCGCAGCATCGAGGAATCGACCCGGGCCGCGCTGGAGGATCTGGACTACGTGCTGGGTGTGCTGCGCGAGGAGAAGGCGGGGACGGCGCCGACCCGGACCTTGGCGGACCTGCCCGAGCTGCTGGAGCGGTTGGGCCACGCGGGCGCGGTGGTGGAGCCGGAGCTGTCCGGCGAGCTGGCGCAGGTGCAGGGGACGCTCTCCCGGGCGGCGTACCGGATCCTCCAGGAGGGGCTGACCAACGCGTTGCGGCACGGGGCGGGCGGTGCGATCGAGGTCCGGGTGGTGGCCGCGTCGGACGCGCTGGAGCTCAGTGTGGTCAACCGGACCGGGGCGGGGGCAGCGACCGGCAAGGGCCCGGGTGCCTTCCCCACGTCCGGGCACGGCCTGCCCGGACTGGCCGAGCGCGTGCGGCTGTTGCACGGCGAGCTCGCCGCCGGCCCGGACGGACCGCAGCGCTGGCGGCTGGCTGTCCGGCTGCCGGTACGCTTGTCGGCATGATCGGCCCTGACACGGGCGCAGCCGTCACGGCCGGCCCGGGCCTCGCCCCGACCGCCACCACCGCCACCCCTGTCACCCTTCTGATCGCGGACGACGACGAGGTGACCCGCAGCGGTCTGCGAACGCTGCTCGCGGCGCAGCCGGGGATCACGGTGGTCGGCGAGGCCGCCGACGGCGTCGAGGCGGTCGAACAGGCACAACGGCTGCGGCCGGACGTCGTCCTGATGGATGTGCGGATGCCGCGCCGCAACGGGATCGAGGCCACCCGGCAGCTGCTGGCCGAGTCGGCCGAGCCGCCGAAGGTGGTGGTGATCACCACCTTCGAGAACGACGACTACGTCACCGCCGCGCTCAGCGCGGGGGCCGGCGGGTTCGTGCTCAAGCGGCTCCCGGTCCGGCAGATCGCGGAGGCGGTGCGGGTGGTGGCGACGGGGGAGGCGATCCTCTTCCCGGCCGCCCTGCGCCGGATGGTCGCCGCCCGCCCGCTGGGCTCCGCCGAGGCGTTGCCGAAGGCGGCGTTGACGGGGCGGGAGGAGGAGGTGCTCCGGCTGATGGCCACCGGCCTGTCCAACCCGGAGATCGCGGACTCGCTCACGGTGAGCCTGGAGACGGTCAAGACCCACGTCGGGAACGTGCTGACCAAGCTCGGCGCGCAGAACCGGACCCACGCGGTGGTGATCGCGTACGAGTCCGGTCTGGTGGTGCCGGGTTTCACCGGCTGACGCGCCCGGACCCGCACGTGGTTCGGGACTCGTCGCCTGACGCGCCGGACCTGCGCCCGGTGCGGGGCCCGTGCGGGTTTGCGGCCAGGGCGCACGCCCGCGTGCCGGCTCGGACGCCGGTTCGAACCCGTCCGACCCGTGCGAACGCCCAACAACCGCGCCCCCGATCGCATTTGACTGCGCGCGGCACCCTTCCGGATCAGCGCCGCGCCGGTACGATTCCTGGCAGGCGCATTGGCGCCCCGGGGGCTTCGACCACCGGCCGGCTCTCCGCACGCGACGCGCCGGCCGAGCCCCGAGGCACACCGCGGGGGGCGTGAGTGACGACGGTGGACAGTTCCGACAGCAACAACGCGGGCGGCCCGGCTCCGAACCGGCTCGCCGACCGGGCCTGGCTGCGCGCCATGGACGCCTACACGGCGGGCGCGTACGCCCGTGCGGAGGAGGAGTTCCGCGCGGCCGTCCGGCTGGACCCGGGGATGGCCGACGCCTGGCTCGGCCTGCACGCCCTGCGCAGCGACACCTCCGGGGCGCTGCTGGCGATGTACCGCCACCAGAAACGTTTCGGCGAGCAGCGCAGACTCCACCGCCGCCCGCTCAGCTCCTGGTACTGGCTGGGCTGGTGGGTCCAGCCGGTCCTGGAGGACGCCCGTGACCTGGCGCTCGCGCACGCCTCGCACTGGCTGGACGGCCGCCGTCTCGCCGAGCTGGACCAGGCGTTGGAGCAGTGCCCGGCCCCGAGCGAGGACCCGTCCGCGCGGTTCCTGCACGCCTGCCGCTCCTACCTGCTCAAGGACTGGGAACAGCTGATCCGGGACACCGACCGGCTGCTGGACGACCCGCTGCTCGGCATCGAGGCCGGGCTCTTCGCCGGGATGGCACGGGTCCGGCTGGACATGTGCGCGCAGGCCCAGGCACCCCTGGCGGCCTCGCTCGCCCGCTGCCGCTCCGAACAGCCGCAGCGCAAGGAGCTGCGGTACTGGCTGGCCCGGGCGTACGAGGGGGCCGGGCGCAGCGCCGCCGCGCTGCCGCTCTACCGGGCGGTGCACCGGGCCGATCCGGCGTTCATGGACACCGCGGCACGGCTGGCGGCGATCTCGGCCGAGGACGGGCTGGTCGACGGGCTGCTGGACGCCGTCGGCGGGGGCGGCGGCCGCGAGCCCGGGGGCGCCATGCCCGGTGAAGAGGCGTTCGACGCGGCCGAGTTGGACGCGGCGGTGTTGGACGCTGCGGAGGCGGAGGCGGCGGGCCCGGAGTCGGCGGGGGCGGCGGTCGCGGGGTACGGGACTCCCGGGTTCGGCCCGGGCACGTTCGAGGCCTCGGCGTTCCCCGGGGACGCCTTCCCGGCCGAGGAGCTCCCGGCCGGGGACTTCCCGGGTACGGCGTTCCCGGCAGGGGAGTTTCCGGCGGGGGAGTTTCCGGCCGAGGCGTTCCCGGGTGGGTCGTTCCCGGCCGGGAACCCGGCGTCCGGCGAGGAGGCGGCCGGGCCCGCCGAGGCGGAGGCCCCGCCACTGGCCGCCGGCGAGCGGTCCGGCTCGGCCGTCCCGCCCGTCGGCCCGGCTCCCGCCGCCGGGCAGGTGCCGGGGCGGGGCGAGGCCCTCCCCCGGGTCGCGAGCACCTTTGCCCCCGAGGAACGGGAGGGCGGCGAGCGGGAGTTGGACGAGGCCCTGGCAGAACTCGCCCGGATGGTCGGCCTGGAGCCGGTCAAGCGGCAGGTCCGGGCGCTCTCCGCGCAGCTGCGGATGTCCCGGCTGCGGGCCGCGCAGGGCCTGCCGGTCCAGCCGCCCAAGCGGCACTTCGTCTTCTCCGGCCCCTCCGGCACCGGCAAGACCACCGTGGCGCGCATCCTCGGCCGGGTCTTCCACGCCCTCGGCCTGCTCTCCGGCGACCATCTGGTCGAGGCCCAGAGAGCCGACCTGGTCGGCGAGTTCCTCGGCCAGACCGCGGTCAAGGCGAACGAGCTGATCGACTCCGCGCTGGACGGCGTGCTCTTCATCGACGAGGCGTACAGCCTCTCCAACTCCGGCTACAGCAAGGGCGACGCGTACGGCGACGAGGCGCTGCAGGTACTGCTGAAGCGGGCCGAGGACAACCGCGACCGGCTGGTGGTGATCCTGGCCGGCTACCCGGAGGGAATGAACCGGCTGCTCGCCACCAACCCCGGCCTCAACTCCCGCTTCACCACCCGGGTCGACTTCCCCAGCTACCGCCCCGGCGAGCTGACCGCGATCGGCGCGGCGCTCGCCGGCCGGGACGGCGACGGCTGGGACGAGGACGCCGCCGAGGAGCTGGCCAGCATCTGCACCCATGTGGTGCGCGAGGGCTGGATCGACGACCTCGGCAACGGCCGGTTCATCCGCACCCTGTACGAGAAGTCCTGCGCCTACCGGGACCTCCGGCTCTCGCTGTTGCGCGAGCCGCCGGGCCGCGAGGACCTGGCGACGCTGCGGCTGCCGGACCTCGTACAGGCCTACGGCGAGCTGATCGACGGCCGGGGCTGACTCCGCCGTCCCCGGCCGCCGTCGCCGCTCAGCCGGCCAGGACCTTGGCCTCCCGCTCCCGGTCCAGGCCGACCACCGGCCGGTCCGGGCGCTGCGGGGCCGTGCCGCCGATGGACCGCAGCCAGGCCCAAGTGTCCGCGACCGTCTCCGCCACCGGCCGGCAGCGCAGCCCGGCGGCCACCGCCTTGGCCACGTCGGAGCCGTGCATGGCCTCGTGCAGCTCGCCCGGCGGCGTCCAGACCGGCAGGTCGCTCCACGGCTCGATGCCGGCCGCCAGGATCGCCCCGGGCTCGGTCCAGCGCAGCTCGGCGTCCGAGCCGGTGGCCCGGACGCAGGCCTCCAGCAGCCCGCCCATGGTGGCGTGCCCCTGCGGACTGACCAGGTCGTACGCGCCGCCGAGACCGGCCGCCAGGGCGTCGAGGGTCCAGACCGCGACGTCGCGGGCGTCGATGTACTGGATCGCGAGCTCGCGCGGGCCCGGGGCGAGCACGGGGCCGCCGCGGGCGATCCGGCCCAGCCACCAGGGCAGCCGGCCGATGTTCTCGTACGGGCCGATGATCAGCCCTGCGCGGGCGAGCAGGGCCCGGTCCCCGAGGGCGTCCAGCAGGGCCAGCTCGGCGCCCCGCTTGGCCTGCGGGTACGGCACCTCGCCTGCGTCCGGCGAGCCCTCGACCACCGGCGCGCTCTCGTCCGCCCCGGCCGGGGTCGGGTACGTGTACACCGACCGGCTGGACACGTACGCGTAGCGGCCGATCCGGCCGGCCAGCAGGCGGGCGCTGTCGCGCACCGCCGCGGGGGCGCCGGACCAGGTGTCCACGACGGCGTCCCACTCCCCCTCGGCCAGCGCGGCCAGGCCGCCCTCGGCCGTGCGGTCCCCGTGCAGGGCGCGTACGCCCTCCGGGGGCTCATGCGTCCCCCGGTGGAAGACCGTCACCTCCCATCCCCGGGCCAGCGCCTCCTCCGTGACGGCGCGACCGACGAATTCCGTTCCACCCAGCAGTAGAAGCCTCATGCCGACCACCCTGCACAGAGGGTGGCCGGCATGGGAACAGGCGAACGCTCAGAGCAGAATCGCCCACAGCGGAATGCCCGGTGGCGGATCAGGCGGCGGAGCGGTGGTCCGGGTCGTGGACCTCGCCGACCAGCTCCTCCACCACGTCCTCCAGCGTGACGACACCGAGCGTGCGGCCGTCCTGGTCGAGCACGGCGGCCAGGTGGCAGGCGGCCCGGCGCATCGCGCCGAGCGCGTCGTCCAGCAGGAGCGTGCCGCGCAGCACCGTGATCGGCCGCCAGAGGCGCGCCGGGACGGGAGCCGACTGGTCCTCGACGTCCAGGATGTCCTTGAGGTGCAGGTAGCCGAGGTAGCCCTGCCCGGCCGGGTCGCCGTCGGTGACCGGGAACCGTGAGAAGCCGGTGCGCAGCGCCAGTTCCTCGACCTGCGCGGCGGTCACCTTGGTATCCACGGTGACCAGCTGCTCGGGCTTGAGCAGGACGTCGGTGACCGGGCGGCGGCCCATCTCCAGGGCGTCCTCCAGGCGTTCCTGGCGGTCCTCGTCGAGCAGGCCGGCGTCCCGGGAGTCGAGCAGCAGGTACATCAGCTGCTCGGTGGTGAAGACCGACTCCACCTCGTCCTTGGCCTCGACCTTGAACAGCTTCAGCACGCCGTTGGCGAAGGCGTTCAGGAAGCGGATCACCGGCGTGAGCCAGCGGGCGAGCCGGTCCAGCGGCGGGCCGAGCCAGAGCGCGGCCTTCTCCGGGCCGGCCAGCGCCATGTTCTTCGGCACCATCTCGCCCATCACCATGTGGAGGTAGACCACCACGGCCAGCGAGATGCCGTACGACAGCGGGTGCATCAGGCCGGACGGGATCCCGATCGCGTGGAACGGGCCCTCCAGCAGGTGGGCGATGGTCGGCTCGGCGAGGGCACCGAGGCCCAGCGAGCAGACGGTGATGCCGAGCTGGGCGGCGGCGAGCATCGCGGAGACGTTGGAGAGCGCGTGCAGCACGGTGCGGGCGCGCCTGTTGCCGGCCTCGGCGAGCGGTTCGATCTGGCTGCGCCGGACCGAGATGACGGCGAACTCGGCGCCGACGAAGAACGCGTTGCCGAGCAGCAGCAGGACGGCGACGGCCAGTTGGAGCGCGGTCATCGGGTCCCGTCCTCGTCGTCGCCGAACTGGTGGTGGCCGCCGGTGCGTTCGACCCGCACCCGGCTGGTGCGGTGGCGGTCCACGGCCTCGACGGTGAACCGCCAGCCGGGCAGCTCGGCCTGCTCGCCCGGGACGGGCAGGCGGCCGAGCAGGTCGGAGACCAGGCCGGCCAGCGTCTCGTACGGGCCGTCGGGGGCGTGCAGGCCGATGGCCTCCAGCTGGTCGATCCGGGCCCGGCCGTCGGCGGCCCAGACGGGCTGCCCGCCGACCGGCGGCAGCGGGACCAGCTCGGGGGTGTCGGCCGGGTCGTGCTCGTCCTGCACCTCGCCGACGATCTCCTCGACGATGTCCTCGACGGTGACCACGCCGGCGGTGCCGCCGTACTCGTCCACCACGATGGCCATCGGCTGGAGCCGGCGCAGCTGGTCGAGCAGCCGCTCGGCCGGGAGCGTCTCGGGCACCAGCAGCGGCGGCACGGCGAGCTCGCCGACGCGCACCAGGCCGCGGCGGGCGGCCGGGACGGCGAGGGCGTCCTTGAGCGTGACGGTGCCGGTGACCTCGTCCAGGCTGTCCGTGTAGACCGGGAAGCGGGAGAGGCCGGTGGCCCGGGTGAGGTTGAGCACGTCGGCGGCGCTGGCGTCGCGCTGGAGGGCGGCGACGTCCACGCGCGGGGTCATGACCGACTCGGCGGTCAGCTCGCCCAGGCCGAGCGTGCGCACGAACAGGGTGGCCGACTCCTCGTCTATCGCACCGGCCTTGGCCGAGTGCCGGGCCAGCGAGACGAGCTCGGCCGGGGTCCGGGCGTGGCCCAGCTCCTCCTGCGGCTCGATCCCGAAGGCGCGGACGGTGCGGTCCGCGGAGCCGTTCAGGAAGCTGATCAGCGGGCGGCATGCGCGGGAGAAGGCCATGTGCGGGGCGGCCACCGCGCGGGCCACCTGGAGCGGCCGGGAGATCGCCCAGTTCTTCGGAACGAGCTCGCCGATCACCATCTGCACCACGGTGGCCATCATCATGCCGATGACGACGGCGGCGGCGCGGGCGGCGCCGTCGGACAGGCCGATACCGGTGAACACGGGCTTCAGCAGGACGGAGAGCGCCGGCTCGGCGAGCATGCCGACCACCAGCGAGGTGACGGTGATGCCGAGCTGGGCGCCGGAGAGCTCGAAGGAGAGGTGGCGCTGGGCCCTGGCGACCCGGCCGGCCGGTGCGTCGCCGGCCTCGGCGGCACGCTCGACGGCCCCGCGCTCGACGGTCACGAAGGCGAACTCGGCGGCCACGAAGAGGCCGTTGGCGAGGATGAGCAGAAGTGCCGCGAACAGCAGCAGCCAGGCGGTGATCACAGTGCCGCCTGCCTTCCGGTGGTCGGAAGTGGGGCGGCGTGGGTACTACCGGACGGATCGTCCATGGACGGGGGGTGTCACTCCTCTGGTCGTCGGAAGCAGGGCCAGGGGACCGCCGGCGGTGCGCTTTGCCCTGCTTTTACCAGCGTAGACGATACCCGTACGGCTGTCGGATCCGTGTTCGGACAGGCGGCCCACGGCTTCGTGCGGCCGGCCGGGCCTTCTACGGCGCCGGGACCCTCAGTGGCCGTGCCATCGGCGGCCGGGCCCTCGGCGGCCGGCCGGTCAGCGGCCGTGGTGATCGACCAGGTCGCGCAGCGCGCGGGCGTCCGCGATCGCCTGCGCCTTGCCGACGCCGGACTGGATGCCGACCACCGCGAGCGAGGTGCCGTCGGCGAGGTCGAGCGTCGCCCACGGGTCGCCCTGACGGAAGTTGACCCGGACGATCTCGGCCCAGCCCAGCCGGCGACGCCGGACGAAGTTCACCACGGTGACGCCCTCGGCGTCCGCGCTCACCCGCGGGCGGGCCAGCATCAGGCCGGCGGCGGCGAAGAAGACCCCGCTGAGCACCATCATGATCCGGTCGTTGAGCTGCCAGCTCGCCGGGAGCGCGACCGCGATCACGGCGAACAGGACGACCAGCAGCGCGCAGACCGGCAGCAGCACGGCCCGGGTACGGCGCGGTGCCCAGGTGACGGGGAGCTCGGCGGGGGTGGACACGTGGGGTCTCCGGGGGGTCGTTCTGGGGAGGTCCGGCCTGGGGAAGGCCGGCGGAAGGGGTGCGGACGCCGGCCGGCGTCCCCACCCCATTGAACCGGTACCCGACTCCGCGCCGGTGACCGCCCCCGGGGGCCGGAGGCGGCGGGCGGTCAGAGGCGGCAGGCGTGGATGTTGGTGACCAGGATCGCGCGGGCGCCGATGCCCCACAGGTCGTCCATGATCCGCTGGGCCTCCTTGCGGAGCACCATCGAGCGGACCGCGACCCAGCCCTCGGTGTGCAGCGGCGAGACGGTCGGCGATTCCAGGCCCGGGGTCAGCGCGACGGCCGCGCCGACGTTCTCGGCGCGGATGTCGTAGTCCATCAGCACGTAGCGGCGGGCCACCAGCACGCCCTGCAGGCGGCGCAGGAACTGGTCGACGCCGGCGTCCTCGCCCGCGCCCTTGGGGCGGATGACCACGGCGTCGGAGACCAGGATCGGCTCCCCGAACACCTCCAGGCCGGCGTTGCGCAGGCTGGTGCCGGTCTCCACCACGTCGGCGATCACGTCGGCGACGCCCAGCTGCACCGCGGTCTCCACCGCGCCGTCCAGCTTGGTCACGGTCGCCTTGACCCCGTGGTCGGCGAGGTGCTGCTCGACCAGGCCGGTGTAGGAGGTGGCGATCCGCAGCCCCTCCAGGCCCTGCACGTCCTTGACGTCCACGCCCTCCGGGCGGGCGAAGCGGAAGGTGGAGCCGCCGAAGCCGAGCGCCAGCACCTCCTCCGCGTTGGAGTGCGAGTCCAGCAGCAGGTCGCGGCCGGTGATGCCGACGTCCAGGCGGCCGGAGCCGACGTACACCGCGATGTCGCGCGGGCGCAGGAAGAAGAACTCGACCTGGTTGTCCGGGTCGACGAGGACGAGCTCCTTCGGGTCCTTGCGCTGGCGGTAGCCGGCCTCATGGAGCATCTCCGCCGCCGGACCCGAGAGCGAACCCTTGTTGGGGAGGGCGATGCGCAGCATGGAGGTCGGTTCCTTACCTGTTTCGGTGGGGTGGTGCGGTTTCTCTGGACCGGTGACTAGAGGTACTTGTAGACGTCGTCGAGCGTCAGCCCGCGGGCGACCATCATCACCTGAAGGTGGTAGAGGAGCTGGGAGATCTCCTCGGCGGTCTGCTCGTCCGACTGGAACTCGGCGGCCATCCAGACCTCGGCGGCCTCCTCGACGACCTTCTTGCCGATCGCATGGACGCCCTGCTGGACGAGCTGCGCGGTACGGGAGGACGAGGGGTCGCCGGTGGCGGCCTTCTGCTGGAGCTCGGTGAAGAGCTCCTCGAATGTCTTCGAAGCCATGATGGACTCACCTTACGGCGTGCGGGCTTACAGGCGGTAAACGGTCCCGGACCGTGGACAGTCCAATGGACATCCACGGTCCGGGGTCCCGAACGCGGGTTCGCGGGGAGCGCGCGCGGGGTCGGTTCAGAGCGCGCGCAGGGCGGCGGCGGTGGCCACGGCGGCGGTGACGGCCTCGTGTCCCTTGTCCTCCGCGGAGCCCGGCAGGCCCGCACGGTCCACGGCCTGCTGCTCGTTGTCGCAGGTCAGGACACCGAAGCCGACCGGAACGCCGGTGTCCACGCTGACCTGCGTGAGGCCGGTGGCGGCCGCCTGGCAGACGTAGTCGAAGTGCGGGGTGCCGCCGCGGATGACCACGCCGAGGGCGACCACGGCGTCGTAGCCGCGCTCGGCGAGCCGCTTGGCGGCGACCGGCAGCTCGAAGGTGCCGGGGACGCGCAGCACCGTCGGCTCGGCGATGCCCAGCTCCTTGAGCGCGCGGTGCGCGCCGTCCAGGAGGCCGTTCATCACCTGCTCGTGCCACTGGGCGGCGATCACGGCGACCTTGAGGTCGGCGGCGTTGTCGATGGTCAGCTCGGGGGCGCCGTGGCCGCTCATGGGCTGGTCCTCTTTCGGGGTGCGGGGTCGGTCGGGAGGTGGTTCGGGTTCAGGAGCCGAGGCCGGGCAGGTCGTGGCCCATCCGGTCGCGCTTGGTGCGCAGGTAGCGCAGGTTGTGCTCGCCCGCCGGGGTCTCGACCGGCTCGCGGCCCTTGACCTTGAGGCCGTGCTCGGTGAGCGCGGCGAGCTTCTCCGGGTTGTTGGTCAGCAGGGTGAGCGAGCGCACCCCGAGGTCCCCGAGCATCTGCGCGCCGATGCTGTAGTCGCGGGCGTCGGCGGGCAGGCCGAGGTCCAGGTTGGCGTCGACGGTGTCGCGGCCCTGCTCCTGCAGCTCGTAGGCGCGCAGCTTGTGGGCCAGGCCGATGCCCCGGCCCTCGTGGCCGCGCAGGTAGAGGACGACACCGCGGCCGGCCTCGGCGACCTTCCGGAGCGACGCCTCCAGCTGCGGCCCGCAGTCGCAGCGCAGCGAGCCGAACACGTCGCCGGTCAGGCACTCGGAGTGGACCCGCACCAGCACGTCCTCGCCGTCCGGCAGCCGGCCGTCGGCGTCCAGGCCGCCCGCGACCAGGGCGAGGTGCTCGATCCCGTCGATGCTGCCCTGGTAGCCGACCGCGGTGAACTCCCCGTACGCAGTGGGCAGCGCGGTGACGGCGGCCCGGTCCACGTGCAGCTCGGTGCGGCGGCGGTAGGCGATCAGGTCCTCGATCGAGATGATCGCCAGGCCGTGCTCACGGGCGAAGGCGACCAGCTCGGGCAGCCGCGCCATGGTGCCGTCGTCGTTGACCACCTCGGCGATGGCACCGGCCGGCGCCAGCCCGGCCAGGCGGGCCAGGTCGACGGCGGCCTCGGTGTGGCCGGGGCGGACCAGCACACCGCCCTCGACGGCCCGCAGCGGGAAGACGTGCCCGGGGCGGGTCAGGTCGGCCGGCTCGGTGCCGGCCGAGGAGAGCAGCCGGACGGTACGGGCGCGGTCGGCGGCCGAGATGCCGGTGTCGACCCCGTCGCGGGCGTCGACCGAGACGGCGTAGGCGGTGCCCTTGCGGTCCTCGTTGACCTGGGTCATCGGGGGCAGCTTGAGCCGGTCCAGCTCGTCGGCGGTCATCGGCACGCAGATCACGCCGGAGCTGTAACGGATGGTGAAGGCCATCAGCTCGGGGGTGGCCGCGGAAGCGGCGAAGACGATGTCGCCCTCGTTCTCGCGGTCCTCGTCGTCGACCACGATCACGGCGCGGCCGAGCGCGATGTCGGCGACGGCCCGCTCGACCGGGTCGAGCACGAGGTCTTCGGCCACGAGGCCTTCGGTGGCGCGGTCGGTGCTCATGCGGAGGCTCCCTGGAGGACGGTGGCGGACGAGGTGCGGGGCTCACGGGTGCTCAGCCACCAGGAGCGCAGGCCGAGCAGCACCAGAACGAAGTAGATCGAGTAGGTGAGGCCGGAGAAGGAGTAGCCGCTGTTGAAGGCGAGCGGGACGCCGACGACGTCGACGGCGATCCAGGCGAACCAGAACTCCACCCAGCCGCGGGCCTGGGCGACCATCGCCGCCAGCGTGCCCACGAAGATGTAGGCGTCCGACCAAGGGCTCCAGGACAGGCTGGGGTTGGCCAGGAACAGCCAGGCCAGAGCACCCGTGCCGAGCGCGGTGCCGGCCACCAGGGCGGCCCGCTCCGGCCAGCTCGCGAACCGGACGGCGATCCCACCGGTGCCGCGCCGGCCGCGCTGCCACTGCGTCCAGCCCCAGGCGGCCGTGGCGACGACGATCAGCTGCTTGCCGATCAGGCCGGGCACATGGCCGTTCAGGTACGCCGTGATCAGCACGAGGCCGGAGAGCAGCTGCACCGGCCAGCTCCACACCGAGCGGCGCCAGCCCAGCGCCAGGGCGGACAGCCCGAGCAGGTTGCCGAACATGTCGGCCCACTTCACGTGCTCACCGAAGACGGTGAACGCTTCTCCACTGAGCCAGTTCACTGGGACTCTCCGGTCGTCTCGGCGGCGATCGTGGGGGGAAGGGTGCGCGATTCGAGCAGGCGCTCCACGTACTTGGCGAGCACGTCGACCTCGAGGTTGACGCTCTCGCCGACGGTCTTGGCGCCCAGCGTGGTCAGCGCGAGGGTGGCGGGGATGAGGCTGACGGTGAAGCTGTCCCGGGCCGCCTCGACCACGGTGAGGCTGACGCCGTCCACGGTGATCGAGCCCTTCTCCACCAGGTAGCGGGAGATGCTGTCGGGCAGCGAGAAGCGCAGCACCTCCCAGCGGAGGTTGCCCTCCGCGTCGCGCTCGCCGGGCTCACGGCCCAACAGGGTGCCGGTGGCGTCGACATGACCCTGTACGAGGTGGCCGCCGAGCCGGGCACCGAGCGCCATCGCCCGCTCCAGGTTGACCCGCGAGCCGGGCTTCAACTCGCCCAGGCTGGAGCGGTGCAGCGTCTCGGCCATCACGTCGGCACTGAACTCGCCCGTCTCGGCAGCCAGTTGCTCGGGGCTGTCGACGACGGTGAGGCAGACGCCGTTGACCGCGATGGAGTCGCCGTGGCGCGCGCCCTGACAGACCACCGGGCCACGCAGGCGGATTCGCGAGGAGTCGCCGATCTCCTCGATCGACACGACCTCGCCGAGCTCTTCGATGATGCCGGTGAACACCCGGGTTCTCCTCGCGCTTGGGGCGCGGACTCCGGGGCGGCATGGGAGAGGACACGGACGGGCACGGGCGCACGAGCCCCGGGGCACGACCCGTCGCCGGGGTGCCGCAGAACCGCCGGGAGAGAGCTCTCCCGTCGCACACCTTCCCGAGGTCCACCGGGGGACCACGGGCACTGCTCTTCGTCCGCCGCGCACGCCTCCCATCCGGACTTTAACCGTCGGTCCAGGAATTTCACCTGGTCAACCGGCCGCTGGCTGCGGACGGGTCGCGGACTGTAACCGCCGGTTCGGATTTTCACCGACCCCGGAGTGCGCTGAACGTCACTGCTACTACTGACGTCATTGTGCCATGATCCGCGCGAAGCGAGGGAGAGACTTCCGCTGTGGTCTGTTTCACGTACGGCGCGGGAATGCGCCGGGCGCGCGGGCGACGGATTCCGGCCGCCCGGCGCGGGGCCGCCGTCGCCCGCCAGGGCTCCGGCGGCATCACCGTCAAGGCCCCGGCGGAGCATCACCGTCAGGGCTCCAGCAGCGTCACCTCGGCGTGGTGGCGACGCTGCTGCGCGGCGTCCCAGTCCCCCGTGCAGTAGACGGAGAGGCGCTCGATCGCGCCGTCCCGGACGTCGGCGCGCAGCAGTTCGCGGCAGTACTGGCGCTCGCCGTCCTGCTCCCAGCTCTCCTCGACCTCCAGCACGAACCCGGCGTCGGTCCGGTCCAGCCGGTGGCGCGGGACGCTGCCGGGCGCCGGGTGACCGTTCCGCCGAAGGGCGACCAGGCCGTCGACGCCGCGGGACTGCAGGCGCCAGGACGGGACGGTGAGGTCGCAGAACACGTCGGGGCGGAAGAGGCCGTCGGGCGGGGTGCCGGTCTCCAGGAAGGCGATCAGGAGGGTCGCGAGGCGGTCGGTGGTGGCGGTGGCGGTGGGTGCGGCTGCCGTGGTCGTCATGGTGCGGCCCTCCTGGTCAGGCTTCGGCGCCGGCGGCGATGCCGGCTTCCGCGGGCGGGGCGGCGCTGGGAGCCGGGGTGGCACTGGGGGCTGCGGCGGCTTGGGCGGCTTGGGCGGCTTTGGTCGCGGCCAGGTTGCGGCCGACCACGGCCATGGTGTGCTCCAGCGCCTCGGTGGGGCTGAACTCGATCAGCTCCGTCCCGGCGAAGATCAGCGGGAGGTGGCCTGGGGCGCCGTAGTAGGCGTCGCCCGCGCGGTAGACCTCGTCGTGGTCGGCATAGCGGAACACCACTTTGCCGGTCACCACGACGCCCCAGTGCGGGCTCTGGCAACGGTCCTGCGGGAGGCCGGCGAAGAGCGGGCCCGGGTCCACGTCCGCCTTGTGGGTCTCGAACCCGACGGTGTAGCCGCCGAGTTCGGCGTAGCGGCCCTCGATGACCGGTTCGTCCAGCGCGAGCTCGGCCTCGGCCTTGGAGATGCGGGGCATGGCGTCCTCCTCGGGTGGTCCGCCCGCGGGGCGGCTCGTCCGTGGGCGGCTCGTCCGTGGGCGGTTCGTCTCTGAGGAGGAGGCGTGAGGAACGGGCGCACGATGTGAGGCGGGTCGTCGTCAGGTCTGCCAGTGGACGGGCTGCTCCGGCTCGTACACGCAGAGTGTGCCGGTGCGGACGGCGTTGGCCAGGTGACGGCCGAGGGCGGGGTGGGCGCGCGAGACGCGGTCGATGGCGGCGCGGATCCTGGCGGTCACGGCCGTCCGGGCCCGTTCGGCGGCCGAGCCGGTGCGGCGCACGCGCCCGCCCAGTCCGTAGGCCACGGAGAGCTGGCCGACGAGCGCGTCCCGTTCGACGGCGATCCGGGCGGAGCGCTCGGCGTCCCCCGCGGCGTCGGCCTCGGCGGCCTCCTCGTCCAGTTCGCCCAGTCGGCGGCGGTAGGCGGCGCGAGCGGTGGCGTCGATCAACTCGCCGGTGTCGGTGGGGTGGTGGAGGCCGAGCGCGGCCTCCACCACCTCGTCCGCCACGGCGGCGGGCGTGGGGGTCGCCAGGTCCAGGGCCGGGACGGGCGTGCCAGGGCGGGAGAGCAGAGTGGCCAGGTCGTGCAGGCCCTTGCTGTCGGGGAGCCGCACCTCCTCCCCCGCGTACCGGAGCTGCCAGAACTCGCCCTGGCGGAGGAAGAGCCGGCCGTCCTCGGCGGGCGGTCGGCGGGTGCCCGCCTCCCGGTCGATCCGGTCGGCCAGGCGGGGTGCGCCGAGCGCGCGGGCGGTGGCCAGCGCCCGGGTGAAGTGCTCGCGGGCGCTGGCGGGTTCGCCGAGCACGGTGGCCAGCAGGCCGAGGTGCCGGTGCACCGGACCACGGACGGCGGCCGCGATGCCCTCGACCGCGAGCAGGTCGCGACAGGGGTACAGGGCGTCGTAGAGCTCGCGGGCGAGCGGCTGCAGTTCGGCCTCGGCGGTCGTCCCGCCGACGAGCGCGAGCGCCTCCGCGGCCTGGGCCATCATCGGCAGCCACTCGCTGTCCACCGGGGCGGACGCCAACAGCGGTGCCACGGCCGCGAGTCGGCGCCCCGCATCGGCACGGTCGCCGAGCTGGGCGGCGATGAGCGCCCTGGTCACCCGGGGCCAGACGCCCGGCAGGCTGTCCAGCGGGGGTGGTCCGGCGAGCAGCCGGCCCAGCTCGTCGGACGCGCCCGACTCCGCACAGAGGCACCAGCGTTGCGTCGCGCCGAGGACGGCGGCGTTGGCGCTGCCGGCCCGCCCGCCGAGCTCCGCCGTCTCCGCGAGGGCGGCACGGCAGTCGGCGTACCGGCCCTCCAGCAGGGCCCGCATGCCCCGCCAGAGCGGCACGTACCACGTGTAGAGCGGTCGGCCCAGCGCCCGGGCGCCCGCTTCGTACGCCTGGATCTCGGCGTACGCCTCGGCGGCCTCCCCGCGCTCCAGCAGGGCGACCAGGCGCAGGCGCCGGCCGAGCAGCTCCAGCTCCCGGTCCGGCTCCGGCAGCCCCCGCGCGAGGTCCACGATCTCCCCGGCCCAGGCCCGCCGTTCGTCGCAGTGCGCGGGCCCGGAGCGGGCGTCGCAGAGCGCGGAGAGCGCGTACGCCAGTACGGCGTCGTCCCCGCTCCCCCGCGCCACACGGACCGCCTCCTCGGCCAGCGCGAGCCGGTCCCGCTCCGGCTCGACCAGCGCGTCGGCGACGGAGAGCCGCGCGGTCACGGCGGCGAGCAGGGCGGCGTGCGGGGACGGGGTGGGGTGGGGGTCGTCGGATGCGCTCGTGCCGCCGGGCGGCGCGGGGGCGGGCGGTCCGGGGGCAGGTGAGGCAGCCAGGAGGCGGGTGCGGGCCTCGCCGAGAAGGTCGATCTGCGGGCGGTCGAGGAGGTCCACCTCGAAGCCCGCGGGGCCGGAGCCGAGACCGAGGGCGGCGCGGGCCAGGAGGTCCGGGCGGCCGGCGCGGCGGGCGGGAGCGGCGGCGGCGAGGAATGCCTCGCGGCTCTCCTCCCGCCGGCCGGCGCCGAGGCGCGCGGTGCCGAGGCCGAGCAGGAGCGCGGCTCGGCGGGAGTCGTCCGCGCCCGCCACCTCCCCGAGCGCCGTCAGGGCCCGTTCGTACCACTGGGCCGCGTCCTCGAAGGCCAGCAGAACGGCTGCCCGGTCGGCCGCCCGTCCGGCGAACTCCGCTGCGGCAGCAGCCTGTTCGGGCCCGGCCTGGAGGAGGTGGCGGGCGGCCTCGGCCGGGCCGGTGTCGCGGCCGCGGTCGGCGAGGGCGGCCAGTACCGCGCCCGCGCGACCGTGCAGGGCGGCGCGTTCGGCCGGGCCGAGCGCCTCGTGGACGGCCTCCCGCATCAGCTCGTGCCGGAACCCGCCCACACCCGGCTCGTCCAGCGTCAGCAGGCCCTCCGCTGCCGCGGCGGCGAGCAGCGACCTGAGCGCGCCGAGTGGTACGGCGGCGAGTTCGGCGAGCACGTCCAGGCCGAAGCGGGTGCCGAGCACCGAGGCCGCGCCGAGGACCCGCGCACACTCGTCCGGCAGTCCGTCCAGTCGCGCCGCGACCGCCGCGCGGACGGTGGCGGGCAGCGGCTCCGGCCGTCCGGCGCCGCCGTGGCGCAGCAGTTCGGTGACGAAGAAGGCGTCGCCGCCGGTCCGGTCCAGCAGCTCCTGGACGGCCGCCGGTCCGGTGCGTCCGCCGGACGCGGCGGCGAGCAGCGCCCGGACGTCCGGCTCGGTGAGCGGGCCGACCGGAAGCGTCCGGCCGGCCCGCAGGAGCGCGGCCCGGGCGGCGGTGCGCCCGGGCCAGGCGGCGCCGTCGTCGCGGGCGGTGGCGAGCAGCAGGGTGGGCGCGGTGCGCAGCGCGGCGGCGAGTTCGGTCAGCAGGCGCAGGGAGGAGACGTCGGCCTCGTGGACGTCGTCGAGGACGAGCAGCAGCGGGCGGGAGGCCGCGCCGGTGCGGAGCAGTTCGGCGAGGTCGCCGCCGAGGCGCTGCCGGGCCGCCTCCGGGTCGGCGGTGCGCGGACCGGCGGCAGCCGCACCGGCGGGCGCGACGGAGGGGGCCGGCCCGCCAGAGACCAGGGCGCGCAGCCCGGGCGAGGCCCCGACCAGCCGCCCGCAGGCGGGGTCGGCGACGGCGAGCTCGCGCGCGGCCTGCGACCAGGGGCCCAGCGCCCCGGAGCCCGCGCGGCCGCCGGACTGCGGCGGGCACCACAGCCAGAGCACCCGGCACCCGTCGGCCCGGCGTACCGCCTCCTCGGCCGCCCTGGTCTTGCCCGCGCCGGCCGCGCCGGTCAGCACCGTCAGGCCGCCCCGGCCGGCACGCGCGTCGGCGACCGCCGCCGCCAGCTCGGCCAGCAGGTCGGCGCGGCCGACGAAGGGAAGCACGGGCATCGGGCCGTCCTCTCACCGGGGCGGGGGAGGTGCAGGGGTGGCTCCGTTCCGAGCGTAGGCCGCCGGGCCGACGCCTTGCCCGGTGGCGGGCCCGGCTGCGGCGGGCGCACGCTGGTGGTAGGCGGCCGGCGACGGCCGGCCGGGAACTCCCGGAGGTGCGAGAGCGATGGCCAAGTTCATGGACGTCCACCACGGCATGGCGGGTATCACCGAGGAACAGCTGCGGATGGCCCACCGGGCCGACCTGGCGATCGAGGGCGACGAGGGCGTGCACTTCGAGCAGGCGTGGGCCGACCCGGAGTCGGGCACCGTCTACTGCCTCTCCGAGGCGCCGTCCAAGGAGGCCGTGCAACGCATCCACGAGCGCAGCGGGCACCCGGCGGACGAGATCCATCCGGTGCCGCTGATGGTCTGAACGCCGTCGGCCCGCGCCTCGTCCGGCCGGCACCCTGACGGTCCGGCGGTCCGGGTCGGACGGTCCGCCGCTCTGCCCTGGACGGTCCGGCGGTCCCGGGTCGACGGCCCGCCGGTCCGCGTGGGCGCGCGTCAGACCGGCCGGACGGCCGGGACCGGCGTGAAATGGGTGACCTCGGGCGGGTGCACCAGGTAGCGCAGCTCGCCCTCCGACCAGACCGGCCGGATCCGCCACATCGGCCCCGCGTACCCGCGCAGGGCCTCCTCGTCGCGCCACCGGCTCACCACCAGCACCCGGTGGCCGTCCTCGGTCACCGACCGCAGCAGCTCGCCGCCCAGGCAGCCGTCCGTCTGCCCGAGCTGCGGGATCACCTGTGATGTCAGCAGGGCGCAGAACTCTTCGATGTGCCCGGCCATGACCTGCCCGGCCCAGATCCTCACGATCACGGCCACCACCTCCCTGAGGCACTCCGCACCAGGCTGCGGGCCGATGGAAACACCACAATTATCCGCCGCGGCGCCGTTCCGGCACCTGTCCCTTTTCCGGCGTCCGGTCGGTGCTCTCGCGGCACCCGCGCGGAGGGTGCCCGACCAGTCCCGATCAGCCCCCGGACGGGGCGGACGGGGCTTCCGGACAGGGCTTCCGGACGGTCGAGGGGGCTCCGCTAGATTTCCGGTATGACCAGCACACCGGAGACTGTCGTTCCGTCAACCACCGGGCCGGGCGGGCCCGCCCCGCAGGGCGCGCAGGGGGGCCTGTTCGAGGCGCTCCGCGCGGATGCCGTGAAGGACGCGGCGGACCTGCGGGAGATCTACGAGCAGCCGAGCGACCATGCGCGGCGCAAGCAGGTGGACCGGATCCACGAGGTGGCCCGGCAGCTGATCGCCTGCTCGTCACTGGTCTTCGTGGCCAGCGCGGACGCGGCCGGGCGGTGCGACGTGTCGCCGCGCGGCGGGCCGGCCGGGCTGGTCTCCGTCCTGGACGAGCACACGCTGGCGATTCCGGACGCCACCGGCAACAAGCGGCTGGACACCCTGCACAACATCATCGAGACCGGGCAGGTCGGGCTGATCTTCGTGGTGCCCGGCCGGGACACCACGCTGCGGGTCAACGGGCGGGCCTGCGTCTCCACCGATCCGCGGCTGCTGGAACAGCTGACGGCGGTCGGCAAGCCGCCGCGCAGTGCGATCGTGGTGGCGGTCGAGGAGGTCTACGCGCACTGCCCGAAGGCGCTCCTTCGCGGTTCGGCGTGGAAGCCGGAGAACTGGCTCGCCAAGGACGCGCAGCCCACCTCGGCGGCGGTCACCCTCTCCCACCTGCGGGACCCCTCGCTGACGATCGAGATGATCGAGCAGAACGAGCGGGAGGCGCTGCTGTACCGCTACGAGTAGCCGGGCGGCCGGCGCACAGCGGTCGAGCGGAGGCTTGCAGAGACGCGGAGCCGCAGACTCGCAGAGCCGCAGAGCCGCAGACGAATGGGCGCGCCGACGTCCAGGCGGCAGACGTGCGAGGAGACCGTCCCGGATGCTCGGCCGGGGCCGGTCTCCTCGCTTCCGCCTCCCCCGCACCTGCCCGCGCGGTGGGCGGCCTCCGCCCGTGGGCGGCCGGCGTCAGGCAGCCGCGGCCTTGGGAACGTCCACCATGTTCGCGCCGACGGCCGCCCGCTGGACGGCCTCGACGCCCTTGTGCGCGGCCTCCTTGGTCGCGTAGCCCTGGCCGGTCGCGACGATCTCGCCGTTGCCCGCCTTGAGCCGGAAGCGGTACTTGCCGCCGGCGTCCTCGTAGACCTCGAACTTGCCCGCCATCCGGGCCACCTCCTCAGCCGGGCGCGCGGCGCGCCCTCCTGCATCGCGCGCCCGCCCGGGGGCCCGCCGCACCTGATCGGCGGCCGGACGGGTGAAGCCCCGCCGTGGGGGGGTCGCGGGCGTGCCGGGGCGGCGGGTGGTCGCTTGAATGGACGGATGGACTGCGTCTTCTGTGCGGTGGTGGCGGGCGAGGAGCCCGCGCACCGGGTGCTGGACGACGAGGCGGCGGTGGCCTTCCTGGACCGGCGGCCGCTCTTCCCCGGCCATGTGCTGGTCGTTCCGCGCGCCCACCACCGCACGCTGGCGGACCTGCCGACGGCGGAGGTGGGCCCGTTCTTCCTGCAGGTGCAACGGGTGGCGGCCGCCGTGGAGCGCGGGCTCGGGGCGGCGGGCAGCTTCGTCGCGGCGAACAACCGGATCAGCCAGTCGGTGCCGCACCTGCACGTCCACGTGGTGCCGCGCAATCCGAAGGACGGGCTGCGCGGCTTCTTCTGGCCGCGCGGGAAGTACCCGGACGAGGCGGGCGCGGCGGAGGTCGCCGAGCGGCTGCGCGCCGCGCTCGCCCCGTCCTGACGTTCGCCGGCCGGGCGGCTCAGCCCACCCGGACGTTGTCGAGCACCCAGTACCAGTTGTTGCTGCCGGTGTACCGGAACCGCAGCCGCAGCCGGCTCGCACCGGCCGGGACGGCCAGGGCCAGTGTCTGCCGGCCGTTGGTCTCCGCGCTGTAGCTCTTGACGACGACCGGCGTCCCGCCGTCCCAGACCGCCAGCACCTGGGCGGTCTGGCTGCCCTCCTGCTGGTAGTAGGTCGTGAACGAGACCGGGACGCTGCTCAGCCCGGCCACCGGGTACTCCGGGCTGACGAGGGTGGAGTCGTAGCCGCCCTTGAACGCCTTGTCGGCCCACTCGTCGGAGTCGGCGACGGCGAAGACGTTGCGGGAGCGGACGTTCAGCTCGCGGTACTGGTCACGCTGGGTCTTGGTCCAGAACTCGTCGGTGGTGAACGCCCAGCCGCGCCACTCGGTGACGCCGCCCGTGCCCATCGCGGAGTTGTCGACCGACCAGCCGCTCGGCGGGGTGTGGGTGAAGCCGATGGTCCCGGCCGCGATGCCCGTCTCGTCCACCGGCCCGGTGAGCTGCGGGCGAAGCGCGTCGAAGGCGTCCGGGACGAGGCCGGCGACCGGGCTGCCGTCGAGGTTCCAGGCCGGGTCGATCGCGAGCCCGAGATGGGCGATGGCCGTGGGCGCGATGTCGACCACCCGGACGTCGTAGCGGACCGAACCGGCCGGGAGGCCACCGCCGTTGGCGATCACGAAGGTCTGCCGCTCGCTCCAGGTGGAGCCGCCGTGACCGCCCGCGTCGGTGTGACCGTGATCGGCGGTGACCATGATCAGCCAGTCCTCCTGCGCATACGTGGCGCGCCCCCGGACGGCGGCGACGATCTGGCCGACCTGGCCGTCCACCCCGTGGATCGCGTCCAGGTACGCCTGGCCGGCGGCGCCGCTGGCGTGACCGGCGTGGTCCACGTTGTCGAGCTGGACGAAGACGGCGTCCGGGTTGCCGTCGCGCAGCTCGGCGACCGCGCGGGAGGTGGTGCCGGTGTCGTACTCGGCGGACGGCGTGGCGACGCGGGTGTCGACCTTGCCGGAGTAGACGGTGTCGGCGATCGGCGCCCAGGAGGCGACGACGTACGTGGAGAGCGCGGGGGCGGCGGCCTCGATCCGGGTGAGGAAGTCGGGGTAGGCCGCGAAGGCGGGGGCGGTGAAGTTGTTGTCCCTGACGTTGTGCTTGTCCGGCCAGACGCCGGTGGCGATGGTGGACCAGCCGGGACCGGAGGCGGTGGCGGCCATCGGGTTGGCGTAGAGACTGCTCGCGGCGGTGAGGCCGCCGGCCATCAGGGCGTCCAGGTTGGGTGCGTCGGCGTCCTTGATGCGGTTGAGCATGGCGCCGTCCAGGCCGATGACCATGACCTTCGGGGTTCGGGTGGCGGCGGCGGACCCGGTGGTGGATCCGGCGGCGGCGGTCCCGGTGGCGGCGCCTGCGGTGGCGGCCGCGGCGGTTCGGGCGAGCGGGCCGGTCGCGAGGAGGGTGGCGGCGGCGCCGAGGAACAGGCTGCGGCGGGGGATTCCGGTGGTCACGTCGTCTCCTGATGCTGCGTCACGGAGCGGAAGGGGGCGGTGACCACGGTCGGACCGACGGGTGGACGGGGGTCGCCGGGGTTTCGTCCCGGGCGTGAACAACGCCGGAA
Organism: Kitasatospora sp. NPDC032757; assembly: GCF_055579305.1. Lineage (NCBI taxonomy): Bacteria > Bacillati > Actinomycetota > Actinomycetes > Kitasatosporales > Streptomycetaceae > Kitasatospora > Kitasatospora sp. NPDC032757. The sequence continues at coordinate 296,176 of NZ_JBVINN010000001.1, forward strand.
TTCGGTCCAGACCCGTTATCGTTCAGTTATCAAGTGGGCGGCTCGGGAGGCGCCGTCAGAGCCCGGGCCACCGAGCCCGGGAGCGGTCTGGTGATCGGCCCTGGGGTCAGCCCTGGGGTCAGCCCTGGGGTCAGCCGCATCCGGGGCGACCCCAGGTCCGGGGTCGCCTCCGGGGTCGTCCGCGTCCGGGGTCGGCGGGCGCGCCGGCGGTCAGTCGGCTTCGAGGCGGGTGGTGAAGCTGAACCGGTCGCCGCGGTACAGCGATCGCACCCGCTCCAGCGGCACGCCGGCCGCGTCCCTGGTGAGCCGGTGCAGCAGCAGCATCGGCAGGGCGGGTGGCGTCCCGATCAGCAGTGCCTCGCGCGGCGAGGCGAGCACCGTCTCGATCCGCTCGTCGGCCGCGCCGAACTCGATGCCCGCCTTCTCCTTCAGGTAGACGTAGAACGACGAGCCGGGGTCGAACTCCCGGTCCAGCCCCGGGACCCGCGCCACCGCCAGATAGGTGCTCTCCAGACCGACCCGCTCGCCGTCCGCGAGCAGCACCCGCTCCAGATGCCAGACCTGCTCCCCCACCCCGATGTCCAACTGCCCGGCCAGCAGCGGATCGGCGGCGAACCGTTCCAGCCCGATCAGGCTGCGGCCCGGCACCCGCCCCTGGCGGCGGACGCCCTCGGTGTAGCTGGCCAGCGACAGCGGCTGCTCCAGCTTGGGACCGGCCACCACGGTGCTGCGGCCGCGCCGCCGGACCCGCCCCTGGATCAGCAGGTCGCGCAGCGCCTGCCGGAGGGTCTCGCGGGCCACCTCGAAGCGGGCGGCGAGGTCGCGCTCGGTCGGCAGCACGCCGTCCTCGCCGAGCTCGTCGAGCAGCGCCTCCAACTGGCCCTTGACGGCGTAGTACTTGGGCACCCGGCCGTGCTCGGGGATGCCCGCACGGATCGGCGCGCCGAGGCCGGGCAGGGGGGTCGCGGGCCCGGGGTTCTCGTCCATCCGGCCATCCTCGCAGACTCGGGCGGGCGTCCGACCGAGGCCGAACCGGCGGATGCGCCGCGTTCGGACCAGGGGTGCGCCGGGGTCGCCCCGGGGGCGCCGTGGGGGTTGCACGGGGGCTTCCCGGGGGTCACCCGGGAGGCCCGGCTGGGGTCCGTGGGGGTCCGCGGAGGGGTCCACGGGGGGCCGATCCCGGACATCGCGCGGGCCGATCCCGGCCCAATCCGCGGCCAACCCCTTGACAGGTATAGACCATTCCGCTTGAGTCTCGGTCAGCCCCGCACCCGGCCCGCACCCCGGTCGGCCCGTCTCCCCACGACGCGCCCCCGCGCGGGGCACCGAGGCCCCCGGCACCACCGTCCCTGTCCCACCGATGTGCGGCCCCCACCGCACAAGGGGTGATCACGTGTCAACGAAACGCCTGCTCGCGCTGCTCTCCGCCATGGTCACGGCACTCGCGCTCGCGCTGCTGCTGCCCGCCGCCAGCGCCAGCGCCGCCGCCTGCGCCGCCCCCTGGAACGCGGCCACCGCCTACACGGGCGGCGCCGCCGTCTCCTACAACGGCCACAACTGGTCCGCCAAGTGGTGGACCCAGAACGAGACCCCCAGCACCGCCGGCACCGGCGTCTGGGCCGACCAGGGCGCCTGTGGCAGCGGCCCGACCGACCCGACGCCCACCCCGACCTCGGGAAGCTGCGTCTACCCGGACTGGGCCGCCGGGCGCACGTACACCACCGGGAGCATCGTCCGCTACACCAACGGCGGGCTCTACCGGGCCACCCACGACAACCCGGGGTACGACCCGGTGATCAGCACCTGGTACTGGGAGCCGTACAGCTGCGGTCCGACGCCGACGCCCACCGGCACTCCGACCACGACCCCGAACCCCGGCGGATTCCCGGTCAGCCAGGCGCAGTTCGACCAGATGTTCCCGAACCGGAACTCCTTCTACACCTACCAGGGCCTGCTCGACGCACTCGGCGCCTACCCCGGCTTCGCCAACACCGGCAGCGACACCGTCCGCAGGCAGGAGGCCGCCGCCTTCCTCGCCAACGTGAACCACGAGACCGGCGGCCTGGTCTACGTGGTCGAGCAGAACACCGCCAACTACCCGCACTACTGCGACACCTCGCAGCCGTACGGGTGCCCGGCCGGACAGGCCGCGTACTACGGGCGCGGTCCGATCCAGCTGAGCTGGAACTTCAACTACAAGGCGGCCGGCGACGCCCTCGGCATCGACCTGCTGCACAACCCCGGCCTGGTGCAGACCGACCCGGCCGTGGCCTGGAAGACCGCGCTCTGGTACTGGAACACCCAGACCGGCCCCGGCACCATGACCCCGCACAACGCCATGGTCAACGGGTACGGCTTCGGCGAGACCATCCGCAGCATCAACGGCTCCCTGGAGTGCAACGGCGGCAACCCCGCGCAGGTGCAGAGCCGGATCAACGCCTACCAGGACTTCACCCGGATCCTCGGCACCGTCCCCGGTACGAATCTGAGCTGCTGACGCTCCGACAGCCATCTGCCCTGTCATGCGCCGGTACGCCCCTGCTTCTCCCCGATACCTCACGGGGAGTAGCGGGGGCGTACCTCAGGTGGAGGACCGGCGGGGGTGCGGAATCATCGTCACGGCGGACGACGACTGGGTGGTGGCGGCCTAGGCTCGCAGCCATGAACGACCTTGGCAGCCTTGTCCAGCAGACCGCCGACCGGCTCGCCGGCCAGCAAGTCGGCGCCGTGGTCGCCGGCCTGGCCGGCGGCGCGGTGGAGATCCGCGGCGCCGGAAGCACCTCCGCCGGCCCGGGCGGCAGCGTGCCCGGGGCACAGACACTGTTCGAAATCGGCTCGGTCACCAAGGTGTTCACCTCGCTCGCCCTGGCCCGGCTGGTGCTCGCGGGCTCGGCCACGCTCGACGAACCACTGGCCCACGTCCTGGCGGACGCGCTGCCGCCCGGGGTCACCGTGCCCACCAAGGGCAGCACTCCGATCACCCTGCAACACCTGGCCACCCACAGCTCCGGGCTGCCGCGACTCCCCGCGGGGATGCTGCTGCGGGCCCTCGTCACCCCCAACAAACCTGACCCGTACCGCCATTGCACCACCGACACCCTGCTGTCCGGGCTCGCCCGCACCAGACTGCGCGCGGTGCCCGGCCGGAGCTTCCGCTACTCCAACCTCGGCGCAGGCCTGCTCGGCCTGGCCCTCGCCCACCGGGCCGGCACCGGCTACGAGGAGCTGGTCACCCGGGAGATCTGCGAGCCGCTCGGGCTCGCCGACACGGTGATCACCGTCGACGAGGAGCGCACCGGCCGCCTCGCCCACGGTCACACGCCGGGCCGGCGCCCCGTCCCCGACTGGCACCTGGCCGACCTCGCGGGCGCCGGCGGACTCCGCTCGACCGCCGCCGACCTCGCGACACTCCTGCAGGCGCAGCTTGCCTCCGCCGCCCCTTCCGCCACCACCCCCGCCGCGGCACCCGAGGCCTCATCGCCGGCACCCGCCATCGCGCTCACCCGGGAGGTCAAGCACCACGTCAACCCCTTCGCCTGGATGCACCTCGGCTGGCTCGCGCACCGGCTCCACCCCCGGCAGGGCGGCCACCTCCAGATCTGGCACAACGGCGAGACGGGCGGCTTCCGCTCCTTCGTCGCCTTCGACCCCGAGAAGCAGGTCGGCGTCATAACCCTGGCCAACACCCGCCGTTCGGTCGACCCGGCCGGGGTGTCCCTACTGCGCAGCCTGCAGAACGGCCACGCGACGGGCGGTGGCGGGGCGTAGGCGCGGGGCCGGGCGTAGACGCGGGCCGGGCACAAGCGCGGGGGACGCAGGGCACACCGTAGGGGCGCAGACGGGGGCGGGGGGGGTGGCTCGCGCCGCCCCGGGGGCGCGAGCCGGGGCGGCAGCAGGCGGCGAATGACCGCACCCCGAGTGGCCCGGACCACAACTTCATAGCGTTGGAATTCCAAACTCACTAGCTCTATAGTGAGTTTGTTTTTCCAACCACCCACAGAGGAAGGCAGCCGCCATGCGTGACGCCGTGATCGTCGAAGCCGTTCGTACCCCCATCGGCAAAGGCAAGCCCGGAGGCACCCTCTCGTCCGTCCACCCGGTCGAGCTGCTCGCGCACACCCTCCAGACCCTGATCGGCCGCAGCGGCGTCGACCCGGCGCTGGTCGACGACGTGATCGGCGGCTGCGTCGACCAGGTCGGCGAGCAGGCCATGAACACCACCCGGTACGCCTGGCTGGCCGCCGGCCTGCCGGACTCCGTCCCGGCGACCACGGTCGACCGGCAGTGCGGCTCCTCCCAGCAGGCCGTCCACTTCGCCGCACAGGGCGTGATCGCGGGCGCGTACGACATGGTGGTGGCGTGCGGGATCGAGTCGATGAGCCGCGTGCCGATGTGGTCCAACGTGCCGCCGGGAGCGGACCCGTTCAGCGCCGCGATCGCCGCCCGCTACCCCGGCGGGCTGATCCCGCAGGGCGTCAGCGCGGAGCTGATCGCCGCCAAGTGGTCCGTCTCCCGCGAAGCGATGGACGCGTTCGCCGCCGGTTCGCACGCCAAGGCCGCGCACGCCCACGCCGCCGGCCTGTTCGAGGCGGAGCTGGCACCGGTGACCACCCCCGCCGGAGTCGTCGCCATGGACGAGTCGGTCCGCCCCAGCACCACGCCGGCGATCCTGGCCGGCCTCCGCCCGTCCTTCGCCGACCCCGGTTTCGCCGAGCGGTACCCGCAGATCGACTGGTCGGTGACCGCCGGCAACAGCAGCCCGATCAACGACGGCGCCTCGGCCGTCCTGATCACCAGCAGCGAGACGGCGGCGCGGCTCGGCCTGCGCCCGTTGGCCCGGCTGCACTCCTTCGCGGTGACCGGTTCGGACCCATTGCTGATGCTCACCGGCGTCATACCCGCCACCGAGAAGGTGCTCGGCCGGGCCGGGCTGTCGCTGGCGGACATCGACCTGTTCGAGGTGAACGAGGCGTTCGCCAGCGTCGTGCTGGCCTGGCTCCAGGAGACCGGCGCCGACCCGGCGAAGGTGAACGTCAACGGCGGCGCGATCGCGCTCGGCCACCCGCTCGGCGCCAGCGGCACCCGGCTGATGACCACCCTGGTGCACGCGATGCGCGAGCGCGGGGCGCGGTTCGCACTGCAGACCATGTGCGAGGCGGGCGGCCTGGCCAACGCCACCATCCTGGAGGCGCTGGACTGACACCGGCCGCCCGGCCGCACCCGGGAGGCCACCCCCGGCCCGCTCCCACCGCGTCTGCGCGCCCGCGCCGCCGCCCCGACCGGCGCGAGCACGCGGTGGGGGCGGGCCGGTGCACGTGAGACTGCGTACCGTCGGGACCCACCGTCCGCTTCCGCACCGTCCGCTTCCGTATCGTCCCGTTCCGCTCCGTCCCGTCCCGTTCCGTGGAACGAGCGGGGCCGTGGGGCTGCGTGGGAAGATGGCAGGGCTGGTGGAAACGATCTCCGGGCGGTTCTCTGGCCATGGTGAACGAGCAGCGTGATGCCGGCGAGCCCAAGCGGCCGCGTCAGGATGCCCTGCTGATGGTGCCGATCGCGACCGCGCTGATCGAGGCCGACGGCCGGATCCTGCACTGGAGCAACGACGCCGAGGCACTGCTCGGTTACACGGCCGAGGAGGCGATCGGCGCGCGGGCCGCGCAGCTGCTGGCCTCGGACGAGCAGCGGCCGGAGGTGCTGGAGCTGTTCCAGGAGATCCTGGACGGCCGCGGCTGGTCGGGCGTGTTCCCCGTCCGGCACCGGGACGGGCACCTCGTCAATCTGGAATTCCGCACCCACCCGATCTCGGGACCGGGCGGCAGCCCGCTGGTGCTCGCGGTGGCGTCCGACGTGACGACGCTCCGCCGGATCCAGGCGGATCTCGCCGTCCTCGACGGGTTCTTCACGCAGTCCCCGGTCGGGATGGGCGTGTTCGACACCCGGCTCGCCTTCGTCCGGCTGAACGACGCGCTGGCCCGGGTGAACGGCCTGCCCGCCGGGGAGCACCTGGGCCGCCGGCTGAGCGAGCTGCTGCCCGGGATCAACGGGGAGGAGAGCGAGGCGGTGATGCGGCAGGTGCTGGAGAGCGGCGAGCCGGTGGTGGACTCGCGCTCGCACGGCCGCACCCGGGGCGATCCGGAGCACGATCACGCCTGGTCGGCCTCGTACTTCCGGTTGGAGGACCCGGCCGGGCAGGTCCTCGGGGTGAGTTCGACGGTCATCGACATCACGGAGCGGTTCCGTGCGGACGCCAGGGCGGCGCGGGCGCAGGAGCGGCTGTCGCTGCTGGTGGACGCCACCGCGTCGATCGGCACCACGCTGGACCTGCGGCAGACCGCGCGCGAGCTGGCCGACGCCATGGTGCCCCGGGTCGCGGACATCAGCGGCGTGTTCGCCCTGGAGGCCCTGGTCGCGGGGCGCAACGTGGAGCCGCTGGACCCGTCCACCGCGCAGCTGGTGCGCCGCCTGGCGCTCGCCACCACCGACCCGCTCTACCCGGCCGAGGCGCTGCCGGTGGACACGGTGTACGAGGTGGCGCCGGACTCGCCGTACGCGCGGGCGCTGGCGACCGGGCGAACCGTGGTGGTTCCGTCCTGGGAGCTGCCGCTGCTGAGCCAGGGGCTCTCGGAGAGCCGCCGCCAGGCGTATCTCGGCGACCGGCCGCGTTCCGTGCGGATCACTCCGCTGGTGGCGCGGGGCACCACGCTGGGCATGGTGGTGTACTCGCGGCGCGGCGAGCGGGAGTCCTTCGTCGAGGCCGACATCACGCTCGGTGACGAGCTGGCCCTGCGGGCCGCCGTGGCGATCGACAACGCCCGGCTCTACCTGCGCCAGCACCAGACCGTGCTGGCCCGGCAGCAGGCGCTGCGCGAGGCGAAGGCCGCACAGGAGCGGCTGGCGCTGGTCAACTCCGCCTCCGCGCGGATCGGCACCACGCTCGACCTCGCCCAGACCGCCAAGGAGCTGGCCGAGGTGGCGACGCCCCGGCTGGCCGACACGGTCGTGGTGGAGGTGCTGGACGACCTCGTGCGCGGCGAGCGCGAGGCCCGCCCGCTGGCGGACGGTTCGGCCGTGCTGCGCCGGATGGCCTTCCACTCGGCACACGGCTCGACGCTGGAGCCGATCGACCGCACCGACGGGGTGCAGCGGTTCCGGCCGGGATCGCCGTACGCGTGGAGCCTGGCGCACCGCAAGCCGGTGCTGGTGCCGCGGATGGACGCGGCCGGCATGGCCTGGTTCACCGACGACCCCGTCCGCACGGCCGCGGCCAGGAAGCAGAACGTGCGCTCGTTCATGGTGGTGCCGCTGATCGCCCGGGGCTCGCCGGTCGGTGTCGCCGCGTTCTACCGGACGGTGGTGGAGCGGCCGTACGAGGACGACGATCTGGCGCTGGCCGGGGAGTTGGCGGTGCGGGCGGCGGTGTCGATCGACAACGCGCTGCTGTTCACCCGGGAGCGCGACGCGGCGGCCGCCCGCCAGCGCGCCCTGGACGAGGCGTGGGCGGCGCAGCAGCGGCTGTCGCTGCTCAACGAGGCCAGCACCCGGATCGGCACCACCCTCGATCTGCACCGCACCGCCGAGGAGTTGGTGGAGGTGGTGATCCCGCGCTTCGCCGACTTCGTCACCGTCGACCTGCGCGAGGCGGTGCTGAGCGGCGACGAGCCCAGCCCCGTCCCGGACGACGGCACGGTGCTGCTGCGGGCGGTCGCCGTCGGCGAGGCCAACGCGCGCGGGGTGCTGGCGGGCGCCGCCGACCAGGTCGGCGCCAACTCCCAGTCCGCACGGGTGTATGCGGAGAGCCTGCGGACGGGGCGCTCGATCCTGGTGTCGGAGGTGGACGAGGCGGCGCTGCGGCGGATCGTCGCCTCGCCGGACCGGGTGCAGCCGGGCCTGGAGGCCGGGGTGCACTCGTACCTGATGGTGCCGCTGCTGGCGCGCGGACTGGTGCTGGGGGGCGCGGAGTTCATCCGGATCCGCAACCAGGTGCCGTTCGGCCAGGCGGACCGGGCGCTGGCCGAGGAGCTGGCCGCCCGGACGGCCCTGGCGATGGACAACGGCCGGCTCTACCGGCGCGAGCGGGACACCGCGCTCACCCTGCAACGCAGCCTGCTGCCGCAGGAGATCCACCGTACGCTGGGCCTGGAGATCGCCTACCGGTACCTGCCGAGCAGCGTGGTCAGCGAGGTCGGCGGCGACTGGTTCGACGTCGTGCCGCTCTCCTCGGGGCGGGTCGCGCTGGTGGTCGGCGACGTGATGGGACACGGTATCCGGGCTGCCGCGACGATGGGCCAACTTCGCACGGTGGCCCGTACGTTGATCACGCTTGAACTGGATCCGGCGCGGGTGCTGCACCGGCTGGACGAGGCGACCACGGCGCTCGGCGAGGGCCAGTTCGCGACCTGCGTCTGCGTGGTGTACGACCCGGTGGACCGGCACTGCACCGCCGCCTGCGCGGGCCACCTGCCGCCGGTGGTGGCCGACGCCGAGGGCGGAGCCCGGCTGCTCGACCTGCCGCCGGGGGCCCCGCTGGGGGTCGGCGGGGTCCCGTTCGAGAGCGTCGAGTTCACGCTCCCGGAGGAGGGCATCCTGGCGCTGTACACCGACGGGCTGGTCGAGCGCCGGGGCCGCGACCTGGACGAGGGCCTGGACCAGCTCTGCCGGACCATCGCCGACCGGCGCCGCTCGCTGGAGCAGACCTGCGACGCCGTCCTGGCCGAGCTCACCGGCCGCACCAGCGAGGACGACATCGCGATCATCCTGGCGCAGGTCCGGCCGGCCGGCTCGGACCGGATCGCCACCCTGCCGCTCACCGACGACCATGCGATGGTCGCGCACTCGCGCCGGTTCACCCGCGACACGCTCATCGGCTGGGGGCTCGCCCCGCTCGCCGACTGGGCCGAGCTGCTCACCAGCGAGCTGATCACCAACGCCCTGGTGCATGCCGGATCCCCCACCCAGCTACGGCTGTTCTACAACCGGCTGCTCACCGTGGAGGTCGCCGACCGGGACGCCGAGTCGCCCAGGATGCGGCGCGCCCGCGAGGAGGACGAGGGCGGGCGCGGCATGCACCTGGTCAACGAGCTCGCCCACCGCTGGGGCAGCCGGCGCACCCGGGACGGCAAGGTGGTCTGGTTCGAACTGGAGCTGCCGCCGGGCACGCCGGCCCGCTGACCCGCCGACCATGCACGACAACCGCCGCTTGTCGCCGCCGCCGTGCGGTTGTTCGCCCGCGCGCACCCCGAGGAGCTTGGCTTGGTCCCGGCAGAACGACCGATCCCGAGCATCAGGAGCAGACCATGGACCAGCTCGACCCCCGTACCGTCGTGGAGCGCTACGTCACCGCCATCACGACCGGCGACCTCCCCACCGCGGTGGCCTCGTTCGCCGAGCACGCCACGTGGTCCTACCCCGGCAACCTGCCGCTGTCGCGCGTCTGGAGCGGCCGGGACGCCATCGTCGAGGACTTCCTCGGCTCGGTGGGCACCCTGTTCGCGCCCGACGGCGCCCCGCAGGTGACCCTCACCGGCCTCCTGGCGGACGGCCCGCAGGTGGTCGCCGAGTGGACCGCCAAGGGCACGGCGGCCGACGGCAGCGCGTACGACAACCAGTGCCTGGGCATTTTCACCGTCGAGAACGGCCTGATCACGGCGGTGCGCGAGTACCTGGACACCCACCACGCGGCTCTCACGCTGTTCGCGGACCGGTCCGCCTGAGCCCCTGGCCGGGCCGCCCGGGAGCCCTGGGGTGGCCCTCCCCGGGCGATCGCGCCCACGTCCTGTCCGGCCCTAGTCGGGCAGCAGCAGGTTGACGTCGCCGAACTCGTGCCACAGGTAGCGGTGGCGGACCGCCTCCGCGTAGCAGCGCTCCAGCAGGGGGCGACCGGCGACGGCGGCGAGCATGAGCAGGTGGGAGACGCGGGGCTCGTGCCAGCCGGTGAGGAGGCCGTCCACGGCACGGACGCCGCGCTCGGGGGTGATCACCAACTCCGTCCAGCCGTCGGCCTGGTGGACGGTGCCGTCCGGGGCGGCGGCCGACTCCAGGGCACGGACGGCGGTGGTGCCGACCGCGATCACCCGGCCGCCGCCGGACCGGACGTGGCCGACCAGGCGGGCGGTGGCGGCCGGCACCTGGAACCGTTCGGCGTACGGGGTCTCGTGCGCCTCGGGGGAGGCGACGCCGGTGTGCAGGGTGATCGGCGCGACCAGCACCCCGCGGCCGGCCAGCCGGGCCACCACTTCGGCGGTGAACGGTCGGGCGGCGCTGGGCATTTCGCTGCTGCCCGGGACGGCTGCGAAGACCGTCTGGTACGCCTCGATCGGCCAGTCGCCGTCCACGTAGCCGTACCGGATGGCCTTGCCGTGGCGGGCCAGATAGCCCAACAGCGGTGCGGGCAGGTCGAGTCGGGCGTACCAGAGGCGGGCGGTGAACGCCTCGACCAGCTCGGCCGAGCCGCCGCCCGGCAGCGCCACCCGCAGCCCCGGGCGGGCCGGGGACTCCTCCGGCGGGTAGTAGGCGGCGGCCTCGCCGGGTGCCGGCCGGCGCAACTCCACCAGGAAGGAGCCACGTTGGTCGGGCTGGGCGGAGGAGAGGTGCAGCGCGACGGGGCCGCCGTCCGGCAGCCGGCCGGCCAGCGCGGCGGGCAGGGTGGCCGAGTTGTTGACCACCAGGAGGTCGCCGGGGCGCAGCACCTCGGGCAGGTCGGTGAACCGGCGGTGCTCGACGGCGGTGCCGTCGCGGCGGCCGACCAGCATCCGCACGCCGTCGCGGGCGGTCCCGCGGGCCTCCGCGGGTGCGCGGGCGGAGAGTTCGGGCGGGACGGTGACGTCGATCCCGGGGTCGGTGAGTGCGGTCATCGGTCGCCCTGGGCAGTGGCTGCGGTGGCAGGGGCCGTGGCAGTGGCAGTGGCAGTGGCCACGGTGTCGGTGGCCGTGTCGGTGACGGCGAGCAGGTCGGCGGCCCGGTAGCGGCCGGAGGCGGGACGGTCGCGGAGCAGACCGAGCAGGGCGGGGGCGACGGCCTCCGGCAGCGGCTCGGCGGAGATGTCCTCGCCCGGGCAGGCCTCCTGGTACATCCTGGTCCGCATGGTGCCCGGGTCGACCGCCCAGACGTGCAACTGCGGCTCCTCCCGGGCCAGTACGGCGGAGGCGTGGTCCAGCGCGGCCTTGCTCGCGCCGTACCCGCCCCAGCCTTCGTAGGCCTCGACGGCCGCGTCGGAGCTGATGTTGAGCAGGGCGCCGGAGTGCGCGCGCAGCTGCGGCAGCAGGAGCTGGGTCAGGGCGACCGGCGCGAGGGCGTTGACCTCGAACATCTCCAGCAGGTCGGGAAGCGGGACGTCGGCGAGCCGGGGCAGCGGTTCGCCGCCCGCGTCCGAACCGTTCAGCGTGCCGGCGTTGTTGACCAGGAGCGTCGCGCCGCCGAGCGCGGCGGCGGCCTCGGCCAGGCGCGCGCGGTGGTCGTCGTCGACGACCGAACCGGCCGGCGCGGTGACCTTGGTGACGGCAGCCAGCTCGGCCTCTGCGGCGGCGAGCGCGGCCCGGTCGCGAGCCGTGATCACCAGCTGCCAGCCGTCGGCGGCCAGCGCCCTGGCGAGCGCCAGACCGAGGCCGCGCGAGGCGCCGGTGATCACTGCGACGGGCTGGGCGGTGTCCTGGGCGACGGGCTGGACGGTGTGCTGCGATGCGGTGTTCATGGCACCACGATCGCCCCGGACGGCCGCCGCCGGATCGGCCACCCGGCCCGGGACCGGGTCATCCCTTGGGCCTAGGGCTGGATCAGGAGGCCGAGGACGCGCGCCGCCCCGGTGTCGTCGCCGGTACGCCGGTAGGCGTCCGCCGAGGCCTCGCACACGGACCGGACCTCGGCGGCTGGGTGGCCGGCCATGGCCGGGCTGATCGCAAGCCCCTCCAGCGCCTTGGCCTCCATCGGCGTCGACTCGGACTCCCTCGGCGCGGTCCCGGAACCTCGTCGCGTCGCCGTGCGCGCCGGGGCTCAGGTGCACGTCCGCGTCCCTGGCCCCGTCGACGTAGTACCGCAGCAGCCGGTGCACGGCCGCGTCGCTCGCCGCCCCGGGCCCGCCCCGGGCCCGGGGCGTGTCAGGCAGTTGCCGCCGGGCGCGCGACGCGAACCGTCGGACGCGCCCTACGGCGCGTCGGGCACCGTGGCCGGGTGCTCCCGGCCGTCCGGCCATCCCTCCGGGCCCGCCCAGGCGGCCGGGTCCGACCAGGCGGCGAGCGTGCGGCGGCTCTCGAAGCGGCGCGGGCGGCCGGTCAGCGGGTCGGTGAACTCGACCGTGGAGGCGAGCAGTTGCAGCGGACGGCGGAAGTCGTCCGGGGCCGCCTCCGGCAGCAGCACCGGGTACACCGGGTCGCCGAGGATCGGCAGGCCCAGGCCGCTCATGTGCAACCGCAGCTGGTGGGTGCGCCCGCTGAGCGGGAGCAGCCGGTAGTGGCCGAGGCCGTCGCGGTGCTCGACGAGCTCGATCCGGCTCTCGCTGTTCGGCGGGGCGTCCAGCTCCCGGGCCGCGATCACGCCGCGCTCCTTGACGATGTGGCTGCGCACGGTGCGCGGCAGCGCGAGCGCCGGGTCGTACGGCGCGATCGCCCGGTACTCCTTGCGGACCAGCCGGTCGCGGAAGAGCGTCTGGTAGGAGCCGCGCTCCTCGGGGCGCACCACGAACATCGCCAGGCCCGCCGTCAGCCGGTCCAGCCGGTGGGCCGGGCTGAGGGCGGGGAGGTCCAGCGAGTGCCGCAGCCGGGAGAGCGCCGTCTCCACGACGTGCCGGCCGCGCGGGGTGGTGGCCAGGAAGTGCGGCTTGTCGACCACGACGAGGTGCTCGTCGCGGTGCACCACCGCCACCTCGAACGGGACGGGGACCTCGTCCGGCAACTCGCGGTAGAGCCAGAGGTGCGCCCCCGGCCGGAACGGCTCGTCCGGCCCGATCGGCCCGCCCTGGCCGACGATCTCGCGGCCGTGCAGCAGCGCGTCGATCCGCTCCGGCGCCACCGTTGGCAGCCGCTCGGCCAGGTACGCGCGCACCGTCGGCCAGGGCCCCTCCACGGGCAGCCGCAGGTGCACCGGGTCCACCCCGCGGCGCTGTGGAAGGGGGGCGACCGGCTTGCTCTTGCGTCTCATCTCGCCGCCAGCCTATCCGGGCCGTCGCCGGCACCCCGGGGCGGCCAATGGGAGGCCGGGGCGGCCGCTGGGAGAGCGGGACGCCCGCGTCCGACGTGCCGATGGCGGCCGCCGCGGTGGAGAGTGGACGGTGAGGCCCCCGCCGACCCCGCTGGAGGCGTACGCGTGACCGTCGACCGACCGCAGGACGCGGTGCCGCCGCTGCACCTGCCGCGGCGGACGAGGCTGCTGCTCGCCGGCGCGTACCTCCTGCTGATCGCGGCCGTGGTGGCCGACCTGGTGTCCGGGCCGGGGACGACCCTCTCCCCCGTGCTCGCGGTGGCGCCGGTGCTGGCCGGGGCGACCACCCGGCGGGCCCGGGTGCCACTGCTCACGGGAGCGGCCGCCATCGTCGCGGTCGGCCTGCTGGAGGTCACCAACCGCGCCCTGCCCGTCTCCGTCCACCTGACCGCGCTGATCACCGTGCTCGCCGCCACGCTGGCCAGCGCCGGGAACGTGGTGCTGGTGGCCGCGCGGGAACGCGAGCTCTTCCAGGTCCGCACGGTGGCCGAGGCGGCGCAGCGGGCGCTGCTGCGGCCGCCGCCGGAGCGGCTCGGGCCGCTGCGGGTGGCGGTGCGGTACGTCGCCGCGGCCGCCGAGGCGCGGATCGGCGGGGACCTCTACGAGGTGGCGCAGGGCCCGTACGGGATCCGGATCCTGCTGGGGGACGTGCAGGGGCACGGGTTGCCGGCGGTGGAGACTGCGGCGGACGTGCTGGGGGTGTTCCGGGAGGCGGCCCGCACGGAGCCGGAGCTGGCCCGGGTGGCGGAGCGGCTGGACTCGGCGCTGGCGAGCCGCCCGGTGAACGAGCGGTTCGTCACGGCGCTGCTGCTGGGGGTGGACCCGGCGGGCGGCGCGGCGCAGCTGGTCAACTGCGGCCATCCGCACCCGCTGCTGCGCACGGCGGGCCGGGTGAGCGAGCTGGAGCCGCCGCAGCACGCCCCGCCGCTGGGGCTGCTCGACCTGATGGGGGGGAGCTACCGGGCGGGCGGCTTCGAGCCCCGGGCGGGTGACCTGCTGCTGCTCTACACCGACGGCGTGTCCGAGGCCCGGAACGCGGCGGGCCGGTTCTTCCCGTTGGCGGAGCGGCTGACGGGGGCGTCCGCGGGGAGCCCGGAGGACGTGCTGGACGAGCTGCTGGCGGAGGTCCGCGTCTGGGTGGACGTCGCCGGCCTGGCCGACGACGTGGCCCTGCTGGCACTGCGCTGGGAACGCTGAGCGGCTCGGCCCGCTCCGCGACCGTCCCGCCTCGGTCGGCCGCCGCTGTCAGTGCCGTGTGCAACGCTGTCGGTGCGGTCGGCGGAGCGCCGTCCACGGGCAGGTTCGTCGAGGGGGCGGTGTCATGGGGATCAAGACGGGCGGGGCGTTCGAGGTGACGGCGTTCGAGCCGGAGGAGACGGACGAACGACCGGGCGCGACGCTCGGCCGGGTCCGGATGGCCAAGGAGTTCACGGGCGGCCTGACGGGCAGCAGCGTGGTGCGGATGCTCTCCGTGCTGGGCGGCTCGGGCGCCCCGGCCGGGTACGTCGCGATGGAGCACTTCACCGGTGAGCTGGACGGCCGCAAGGGCTCTTTCGTGCTCCAGCACACGGCGCCGGACAGCCGGGGCGAGCGGCTGGCGATCCGGCTGCTGGCGGGCACCGGCGCGGGCGAGCTGGAGGGGATCACGGGCACCTTCGAGCTGATCGTGGACGACGAGGGCAGGCACAGCTACGCCCTGGAGTACGAGCTGGGCTGACCCGGGCCGGTCCGACACGAGCCGATCCGGGCCGGGTCGGTACGGGCCGACGGGCCGGGCCGGTACGCCGGCGCGAGTGCCTGCGCGGCGTCGGCGGCGCCCGGCCCGCCACTGTCACGATGAGGCGATCGGTGAACCGTCGATCGCGGAAGGTGACGGATGGCTCGGAACTCGGCGCACGCGGTCGACGACGTGATCCACCGGCTGCGCGGGATCGGCGCCGGCCTCCCGCACGACGACGGTGTCGCGGTCTTCAACCGGATGTACCTCACCGTGACGGAGGCGGTCCGCCGCCACCTCGGCCGCCGGTACTTCGCCGACCCGGCCGCGATGGCCGAGCTGGACGTGGTGTTCGCCGGGCGGTACCTGCTGGCCGTGGACGCCGTCGCGGCGGGGCGGCGGCCGCCGGCCTGCTGGCGGCCGCTGTTCGACCTGCGGGCGGAGCCGGGGGTCCACCCCCTTCAGTTCGCGCTGGCCGGGATGAACGCCCACATCCAGCACGACCTGCCGCTCGCCGTGATCGACACCTGCCACCGGCTCGGCCGCACGCCCGGGCAGCTCGCCGCCGACTACCACCGGATCAACGGCCTGCTCGCCGCGGTGGAGACGGCCGTGCGGGAGCAGCTGATGCCGGGGCCGGACGTGCTGGAGCGGGCCGAGCCGCTGACGCACCGGGTCGGTGCCTGGTCGGTGGATGCCGCCCGGGACGCGGCCTGGGCGAGCGTCGGCGCACTCTGGGAGCTGCGCGAGGTGCCGTGCGCCGCTGCGGCGCTCACCGCCGCGCTGGACACCTCGGTCGGCCTGCTCGGCCGGGCCCTGCTCACCCCGCTGGGGTTCCACGGCACCCGACCGGACGGGCCCCGCTCCCAGGAGGCCTGCTCGCAGGAGGCCCGCCCGCACGACACCCGGTCCGCCGGCACGTGCTCCGACGGTGCCCGCCCGGACGGCACACGGTTCCACGGCGCGGACAGCGGAACGGCCGGCCGGCTCCCAGAGGCGAGGAACCGGCCGGCCGTGCGCTGAGCGGGATCAGGCCCAGCTGGAGTGCAGCGGCTTGCCCTCGGCGTAGCCGGCCGCGCTCTGGATGCCGACCACGGCCTTCTCGTGGAACTCCTCCAGGCTGGAGGCGCCCGCGTAGGTGCAGGAGCTGCGGACACCGGCGACGATCGAGTCGATCAGGTCCTCGACGCCGGGGCGGACCGGGTCGACGAACATCCGGGAGTGCGAGATGCCCTCCTCGAACAGCGCCTTGCGGGCCCGGTCGTACGTGGAGTCCTGGGCGGTGCGGTTGCTCACCGCGCGCGCCGAGGCCATGCCGAAGCTCTCCTTGTACTGGCGGCCGTCGGCGGTGGTCTGGAGGTCGCCGGGCGACTCGTAGGTGCCGGCGAACCAGGAGCCGATCATCACGTTGGACGCGCCGGCGGCCAGCGCCATCGCGACGTCGCGCGGGTGGCGGACGCCGCCGTCGGCCCAGACGTGCTTGCCGAGCCTGCGCGCCTCGGCGGCGCACTCCAGCACGGCGGAGAACTGCGGGCGGCCGACGCCGGTCATCATCCGCGTGGTGCACATGGCGCCGGGGCCGACGCCGACCTTGAGGATGTCGGCGCCCGCCTCGACCAGGTCGCGGACACCCGCGGCGGAGACCACGTTGCCGGCCACGATCGGGATCTGCGGGTCCAGCCCGCGCACCGCGCGCAGCGCGCTGATCATCGACTCCTGGTGGCCGTGCGCGGTGTCGACGACCAGCACGTCTGCGCCGGCCTCGATCAGGGCCTTGGCCTTGCCGGCCACGTCGCCGTTGATGCCGACGGTGGCGGCGATCCGCAGGTGGTTCCGCGCGTCCACGGCCGGGGTGTAGAGGGTGGCGCGCAGGGCGTTCTTGCGGGTCAGCAGGCCGACCAGCTTGCCCTCGGCGTCCACGACCGGGGCGAGCTTGCGGTGCGCCTCGCTGAGCCGGTCGAAGGCGGCGCGCGGGTCGATGCCCTCGTCGAGCAGCAGCAGGTCGCGCGACATGACGTCGGCGAGGCTGGTGAAGCGGTCGACGCCCTGGCAGTCGGAGTCGGTGACCACGCCGACCGGCCGGCCGTCCTCGACCACGACCAGCGCGCCGTGCGCCCGCTTGGGCAGCAGCGAGAGCGCCTCGGCGACGGTGGCACCGGGGTCGAGGGTGATGGCGGTGTCGTGCACCAGGTGGCGCTGCTTGACCCACCCGATGACGTCGGCGATCACGTCGGTGGGGATGTCCTGCGGGATGGCGACCAGGCCGCCGCGGCGGGCGACGGTCTCGGCCATCCGGCGGCCGGCGATGGCGGTCATGTTGGCGACGACGAGCGGGATCGTGGTGCCGGTGCCGTCGTTCGAGGAGAGGTCGACACCCTGCCGGGAGCCCACGGCGGAGCGGCTGGGGACCATGAAGACGTCGTCGTACGTGAGGTCGTACGAGGGCTTGAGGTCGTTCAGGAAGCGCATGAAGATAGGGCTCTCTGGCTGGGAGAAGGTACACCTCGGGTGCGGTTGCGGCGAGGCCGCGGGGCGCACTCGGGCGCCCCGCACCCAACATTCGATTCTCCGGCACGGTGGGGGCAAAAGCCAGTTCGAGGACGATTGCTGGCGCAGTGCACAAACCATGATCACCCGGGGACCCGCAGGCTTGGAGGTTTCTCCAAGTGATCGGCTTTTCGCCCCGGCCGGGGCCGCTCCCGTAGCATTCACGCGGTAACGGCGAGGCAATCCAGGAAAGCGGCAGCGGGCGATGACGGCGGGCGTGGACATCCAGCAGGAGAACGGCACCGAGGGATCCGAGGAGGAGATCGACTACGGTCCCGGCCTCGACCCGGAGCGGCTGCGGCTCTGCCTCGACGTGCTCGCCGAGCTGGACGAACTGCACGTCGACCACCCGGACGCGATCACCGTCCGCCAGGCGGTCGGCGGCATATTCCGCACGCTCAAGCAGCGCCGCCGCCAGGAGACCCGGGCCCGCAAGACCGCCAACGACCGCGCCGTCACCGCCCGGACGGCCACCGGCGCGCCGACCCGGATCGACGACGAGACGGCCGGCGCCTTCGGCCTGACCACCGTCACCACCACCGAGATCGCCGGCATCCTGGAGCGCCCCCGCTCCTGCTACACCTGCAAGCAGCGGTACGTCGAGGTGGACGCCTTCTACCACAACCTCTGCCAGGCCTGCGCGGTCAAGAACCGCGCCCGCCGCGACGCCCGCGCCGACCTCACCGGCAAGCGCGCCCTGCTCACCGGCGGCCGGGCCAAGATCGGCATGTACATCGCGCTGATGCTGCTCCGCGACGGCGCCCACACCACCATCACCACCCGCTTCCCCAACGACGCCATCCGCCGCTTCACCGCGATGCCGGACAGCGCCGACTGGCTGCACCGGCTGAAGATCATCGGGATCGACCTGCGCGACCCTGCCCAGGTGATGGCGCTGGCCGACGAGGTCGCCGCGGACGGCCCGCTGGACATCCTGATCAACAACGCCGCGCAGACCGTGCGCCGCCCGCCGGAGTCCTACCGCGAGCTGGTCAACGCCGAGTCGGCCCCGCTGCCGGCCGGCGAGCTGCCGCAGTCCACCACCATCGGCCGCTTCGGCAGCGGCAGCGTGGACCTGCCGGCCCTGCCCGCGCAGGCCACCGGCGCCCAGGAGCGGCTGTCCGCCGAGGACGTCACCTCGCTCGCGCTGGTCACCGGCTCCGCGACGCCCGCCCGGATCGAGGCCGGCACCGCGATCGACGCCGGCGGCCTGGTGCCCGACCTCGCGCCCACCAACAGCTGGGTGCAGACCGTCAACGAGGTCGGCCCGGTCGAGCTGCTGGAGGTGCAGCTCTGCAACTCCACCGCGCCGTTCATCCTGATCAGCCGGCTGCGCCCGGCGATGGCCGCCTCGGCGTCCCGCCGCAAGTACGTGGTCAACGTCTCCGCGATGGAGGGGGTGTTCCAGCGCGGCTACAAGGGCGCCGGCCACCCGCACACCAACATGGCCAAGGCCGCGCTGAACATGCTCACCCGCACCAGTGCGCAGGAGATGTTCGAGACCGACGGCATCCTGATGACCGCCGTCGACACCGGCTGGATCACCGACGAGCGCCCGCACCCGGACAAGATGCGCCTGGCCGACGAGGGCTTCCACGCCCCGCTCGACCTGGTCGACGGCGCGGCCCGGGTGTACGACCCGATCGTCCGCGGCGAGCAGGGCGAGGACCTCTACGGCTGCTTCCTCAAGGACTTCGACCGCGCCGCCTGGTAGCCCTGCAAGGAGAAACCGAGTTGACCACCGCACCACTGCTCGGCGCCGGCGTCATCGTGCCCACCGGGGACGGCCGGGTCCTGCTCGGCCGCCGGATCACGGCCGGCGAGCCGCCCACCTGGAGCCTGCCCGGCGGCAAGGTGGACGACCCGGGCGAGTCCTTCGAACAGGCCGCCGCCCGGGAACTGGCCGAGGAGACCGGCATCGTGCTGCCGGCCGAACGGATGCGGGTGCTGGCCGTGCTGCTCGACCACGAGCTGGGCCGCCCCCGGCTCACCGCGGCCGTGCTCGCGCCGCCGAGCCTGGCCGCCGCCGAGGTCACCGAGCCGCACGCGTGCGCCGGCTGGGAGCGGTTCCCGCTCGACACGCTGCCCGGGCCGATGTTCTACCCGTCCGCGCTGGTACTGGGCAGCTGGCTGCCGGACGCCCCCTCGGCGCTCCGGGCCGGGACGTACGCGTACCCCGTCACCGGCGGAAGCAGGTGACGGGGTAGCCGCTGCGGGCCGGGCGCGGTGCGCGTGACCGCGGCGGGTTCAGCCGTTGCGGTCGGGGCGCGGTGCGCGCGTGACCGCGGCGGGTTCAGCCGTTGCGGGCCGCCTCCGGGCCGGTGATCCGCTTCAGCAGCGGGAGCGTCGAGGCGATGATCCCGAGCGAGGCCACCAGGCCGACCGCGGTCAGCACGTAGTACAGCGTGCCCGGCGACACCAGGTCGTAGTTCATCTGCGACTTGAGGAACATGGCCGCCGCCGAGAAGCCCGTCCCGATCGAGAGCGCCGACACCAGGAGCAGCGGCAGCGCGCTCTCCAGGCCGATCACCCGTTGCAGCAGGCCGAGCGGCGCACCGGTGAGCCGCAGCATCGCGAACGGCCGCCGCCGGTCGGCGAGGCCGGCCACCACGCTGACCGCGAGGCTGCAGCCGGCGATCGGCAGGGTGGTCAGCAGAACCACGTCGGCCAGCTGCCGCCAGCCCGCGAGCTCCTTCTGCGAGGTGGTGCCCCAGTCCGCGACCATGCGGGCCTCCAACCTCGGGTAGGCCTTGGTGAACAGCGTCCTCAGCTGCTCCATGGCCGCCGGCGACCCGTCGGCGGTCGCGTAGATCATCTTCACCGGCAGCTGGGCCACCTCCTCCGCCGACACCGGTGCGGCCGGCCACTCCTGGGCCACGGCGCTCCGCAGATCGACGAACTGCCACATCGGGACGGCCGCGACGCTCGCCCCCGGCGCACAGTGGCCGATCACCGGGGTCTGCGCCAACTCCGAGCAGAGCACCAGAGCGGGCGGGAACGGGCGGGGGTCCGCCGGGTCCTTGCCGATCCCCGCCGGATTGGCGTGCGCCAGCGTCAGTCCCTGGAAGCCGGGAACGGCCCGGGCCGCGGCCAGCACGCTGTCGGACACGGAGTCGATCACCGTGGGCCCCTGAATGTCCCCGGAGGTGTGCACCACGGCGTTGCGGGTCCCCGGATCTCCGCTCAGCGCACCGCGGTTCTCGTTGATCGTGCCGATGATGCAGACCGTCGCGGTGGTGACGAACAGCGCCAGGATCAGGCCCGCGACCGAGCGGAACCCCGCCTTGGGGTCGTCCGAGAGGCGGCGCACCGCGATCAGCGTGGCCGGGCGGCTGGTGCGCCGGGCCACCGTACGGGCGGCGACCATGGTCAGCCACGGGCCGGCGATCACCAGCCCCAGCATCACCAGCAGAAAGCCGGTGAGGTAGGCCGCCGTCTGCCCGTTGGTGGTCGCCGGCCGGTTGTCGACGAAGTAGCCGAGCTCGGCGAGGCCGGCCAGCAACGGAGCCAGCCGCCAGGCTCGCGGCGGTTGCGGGGTGACCCGGCGGGTGACGCCCAGTGGCGAGATGGTGACCCGGCGCAGTGCGAACCGGGCGGCGAGCGCCGCCGCTGCCGGCACGCCCAGCGCGACACCGCCCGCCTGAAGCGCGCTCAGGCTCAGGTCGGCGGCGAAGAAGCGGTCCCCGGTGAACGGAACGGTGGCGACCAGCGGACGCAGCGCGAAGTACAGGCCGAAGCCGATGACCGTGCCGACCACCGACGCCACCGTGGACTCGACGGCCGAGATCGCCGACACCTGCCCCGGGGTGGCGCCGACCAGCCGCATCGCGGCGAAGCGCTGCTCCCGGGTGGCGGCGGACAGGCGGGTGGCGGTGCCGATGAAGATCAGCACCGGGAAGATCAGCGCACCGGCCACCACGGAGAGGATGAGCGTCATCGCGTCGCCGCGTACGCCCTGGCCGTAGCAGTCGTTGTCGCACTCGGTCGGGACCGCGGTGGCGATGGTCGTCACGGCCGCGGCCCTCGGCGCGGCCTTGACCTCGTCCACGGTGCGGCCGATGACCACCGACAACGAGTCCGGCGACGGCAGGGCCTCGTCACCCAGGATCCCGGCCAGCCGGCCCGGAAGTCGGTCGGCCAGCTCGACGGCCGGGACGTCGCGCAGCAGCTCGGCCAGGGCGGGCGAGGCGTAGTACTCGCCGGGCGCCGGCACCCTGCTCAGGCCGGGCGGGACGGGCGAGGTCGGGCCGGTGGCCGCGACCTCGGCCTCGAAGACCTGCTTGCCCTGGTAGAAGTCGCCGTGGCCGTACCACCAGAGCGGGTCCACCTGGGCCGTCTCGGTGCGGGTCTTGACCCCCGTGTTCATCCAGAACTGCCGCTCGTTGGCACGGTCGACGGCATTGAGACTGGCCAGCGTCGAGAGCAGCAGGCCGACGCCGATCGCCACGGCCGCCGCGATCATCACCAGCCGGGCCACGGCCTCCCGCCCGCCGCTGACGGCGAGGCGCAGTGCGAAGTGGATCACGAGGCGATCCGTTCCGCCGCGCGGTCGGCCGCCGGTCCCGCCGGGAGCGAGGTGGCCTTGCCGTCCCGGACGATCGCCTCGCGGTCGGCGTAGCAGGCGACCCGTGGCTCGTGGGTGACCAGGATGACGGTGGTGCCCTGTTCGCGCGCGGCGCCGACCATCAGCTCCATCACCTGCTCGCCGGTGAGCGAGTCCAGCGCGCCGGTCGGCTCGTCGGCGAACAGCACCTGCGGCCGCGCCACCAGCCCGCGGGCCAGCGCGACGCGCTGCGCCTGACCGCCCGACAGCTCGCCGGAGCGGCGCCGTTCCATGCCGTCCAGGCCGAGCCTGGCGAACCAGGGCCGGGCCTCGGCCAGGGCCGCCGCCCGCTTGGTGCCGCTCAGCAGCAGCGGCAGTGCGACGTTCTCCTCGGCGGTCAACTCCGGGACGAGCTGGCCGAACTGGAAGACGAAGCCGAACCTGTCACGGCGCAGGGCGCTGCGCTGGGCCTCGCCCATGGTGTCGATCCGCTGCCCGTTGAAGCGGACCTCGCCCGAGTCGGGGGTGAGGATGCCGGCCAGGCAGTGCAGCAGGGTGGACTTGCCGGAGCCGCTGGGGCCCATGATGGCGAGCACCTCGCCGGCGTGGACGGCCAGGCTCGCCCCGCGCAGGGCCGGGGTCTCGCCGAAGGCGAGGGTGATGTCGTGAGCCTCGATCAGCAGCGTCATGACCGCACCGCCTCGGCCAGCGCGTCCAGGCGGGCGGTGGTCAGGTCGATCCAGCGCAAGTCGGCCTCCAGGTGGAAGAGTCCGTGGTCGGCGAGCAGGGCGTCGACCAGCGCTCCGTTGCGGCGCAGGTCGGTCAGTTCGCGCATCCGCCGCATGTGGGCGGCGCGCTGGGTGTCGAGGTAGACCTCGGCGTCGCGGCCGAGCATCAGGGCCAGCACGACCTTGGTGAAGAGCACCGTCTGCAGGTTCGGTTCGGGCGAGACGGGCTCGGTGAGCCAGTGCTCGAACTCCGTCACACCGGCGTCGGTGATCACGTAGCGCTTGCGCTCGGGCCCGTCGCCGGGCTCCGCCTCGCCGGCCACGACCTTGCCGTCCCGCGCC
This sequence comes from Kitasatospora sp. NPDC032757, assembly GCF_055579305.1. Taxonomy (NCBI): domain Bacteria; kingdom Bacillati; phylum Actinomycetota; class Actinomycetes; order Kitasatosporales; family Streptomycetaceae; genus Kitasatospora; species Kitasatospora sp. NPDC032757. The sequence goes on from NZ_JBVINN010000001.1 coordinate 319,241, forward strand.
AGCCGGCCGAGCGTGGCGTAGACCTGACCGTACGGCAGGGGCTTGCCCCGCCCGAAGAAGGCGTCGTAGTCGCGCTTGAGGTCGTAGCCATGGCTCGGCTCTCGCTCCAGCAGCCCGAGAAGGGTCAAAGGAACACTCATGAGATGACCATACATCAGGCGTATACTCCGGGTGTATAGCTGGCGAGAATACGGATGTGACCTGCGAAGACGATGAGCGAGGCGTCCGGGCGGAGGCGTTCGGACGGCGCGAGCGAGCCGGCGAAGGGGGAACGGCGCGTTCAGGCGAAAGCGTTCGGGACCGCGCGTCCGGGACGGGCCAGGTGGACCGCGCGTCCAAGCAGAGGCGCCGCTTCCGAGCGGAAGCGTTCGGACGGCGCGAGCGGGAGGCGGCCCCACGTCCGCCCCCCGCCCCGCACCACGGTCCGGCACGCCCCCACAGCACGCCGGACCTGCCGCGCCCCGGCACTCGGAGGGCGCGACCACTCCCAGCCTGCCCCGCCGGCCCCTCCCCCGCCGAGGGCCGAACGTCCCGGTTCGCGGGCCGGACCCGGGTGGTGCGGGCCCGGACGCTCTTGTGCGCGGGCGGGGAGCGGAGGGAGATTGGATGCCCGCAGTACCGCCGGCTGTGGCAGTCCGGGCATCCGGCCGGGGTGCCCGACCGGGCGCCTCGCACGATCGCCTCGCACCGTTGCCCCACGTACCCCGAGGAGCGCGCATCGTGTCCAGCACACCCCGCCCGGCCAGGCCCGGGTCGCTGCCGCGGCGAGTCGGCCGGGAGCTGCGGCGGGCCCTCGGCGCGCGCCCCGCCGCTTCGGTGCGGCCGCTGGGCGGGCCCCTCGGCCGGGCGCTCGACCTGCCGCTCGACCGCCCGCTGGACCGCAGTCGCAGTCGCGCACGGCTCGCGGCGGCGCTGGGCGTCCTCCTCGCCCTCGTGGCCGCCGTCGCCGGTGCGCTGCTCGGCTACCAGGCCACCGCGCGGTCGGCGGCCGCCGACCGCGCCCGCCTGCACCCGGTCGACGCCGTCGTCCAGAGCGTCGACCGGCCCGGTGCCACGACGAGCGCCCGCCGCACCGGCGACTACCAGAACCTGCTCACCGCCGAGGCCACCTGGACGGCCCCCGACGGGCAGCCGCGCACCGGCGCTATCGAGGTCCGCCACACCACCACCGCCGGTTCCACCGTCACCCTCTGGCTCGACGGGGCCGGCACCCCCACCGCTCCGCCCACGACCAGGAACGGCCTGATCGCCGACGCCGTCTGCGCCGGACTCGCCGGCTTCCTCGCCGTCGCCACCGCGCTCGGCGGCGCCCTCGCACTACGCCTGCGCGTCCTCGACCGGCAGGCCGACCGGGCCTGGGAGGAGTCCTGGGCCCGGCACGAACCCAGGTGGAGCGGCCGCACCGCCAGCAGCCCCGGCGGGCCGCAGGACGAATGACGGAGACCCCCGTGCTCATCGCCTTCACCACCGACCGGCTCACCGCCCGCCTCCGGGAGCCGCAGGACGGGGCTGCCGGGCTTGCCGGGAGTGCCGGCGATCCCGGGGCCGGGGCGACGCGCCGCCCCACCCTCCGGCTGCCGGCCGAACTCGTGGACTGGGTCCGCGCGTTCGCGGAGATCTCGCACCGCACGGTCGAGGACGTGGTCGGCCCGCTGATCGCCGCGGAACAGGCCAGGGCCGACGTCGGCCGGCCGCACCGGCCGGGGCAGGCGCCGGACGCGCGCCAGGTGGAGTGACCCGCTGGGCCCGGCGGTCCGTCGGGGGCCGCCGGTCCGTCAGGACGCGCCGGTCCCTCGGGACCCAACGGTCCGTCAGGGCGCGCCGTCCGGGTCCACCCAGGCGGGCTGGGTGCGCGAGGCGTGATGGGCGAAGGCCGCGACGGCGGCGAGCAGGGCGAGGGCGAGGGCCAGCGCGGCCGGGACGTCGGCGTGCAGGACGAGCACCGCCCCGAGCAGGGCGCCGCCGAACATCCAGACCGCCGAGGCCAGTCTGCGGGGGCCGGACCGGTCGGCGGCGAGGGCGGTGATGGTCATGGTGAGGACGGTGGTGGTGAGGTCCGGCACCCCGATACGGCGGACGACGGCGTTCTGCAGGCCCATCGCGAAGCCGAGCAGGCCGATCAGCGGGTAACGGACCGGGCCGGCGGTGTGCCCCGCCAGCGCGGCGAGGGCGGTTCCGCCGGCCAGCAGGACGGCCTGGACGACGGCGGAGACCACCAGCAGCCGCCCCCGGTTGCCGGGCAGCCGTTCGCAGAGCCGGCCGCCGGCGAGCGCGCCGAGGAGGAAGGCGGCCAGCGCCGCGAGCGCGGCCGTCACCGAGAGGCCGGGCGCGCCCGCGAGGGCGAACCCGAGGAAGACGACGTTCCCGGTCATGTTGGCGACGAAGACGTGTCCGAGGGCGAGGTAGCTGACCGCGTCGACCAGCCCGGTGACGACGGTGAGCACGAGCAGCATCGGGACGAGCGGGCCGTGGCGGGGGTCGGTCTTCAAGCCTGTTCTCCTCCGGTCGTGCGGCGCGCCCGGTGACACCCGGCGATCTCTCCGTCCGTTCTACGCCCGCCCGGCCCTCCGGGTCGCGCCGAACCCCGGTCGCCACGCCCCCCGTCCCCGGACACGGCGCCCGAACCACCCCTGCCCCATCCGGCACCCGGCCACCGAGACCCGACCACCACGGCCCCGCCACCACACCCCACCACCGAGCCCCCGGCACGTGCCCCGGAAGCGGCACCGCCCCCGTCCCGGACGCTCTCCGGGACGGGGGCGGTGCCGCGGGCGGGCCGTCAGACGGCGAGCGCCGGGCGGTGATGGTCGAGCCAGAGCGCGAGGTCGACGACCCGCTCCAGGCGCAGCCGGTGGCCCCACTCCAGTTGCTCGGCCGGGGTGTCGAGGCTGGCCTTGATGACCGTCTCGTCGGCGATGTCGCGCACGTGCGGCGCGTCGAGCGCCTCGCGCGCGAGGCGCTGCAGGCCGCTGTTGTAGTCGGCGTGGTGGGTGGTCGGGTAGTGGTTCTTCGGCCGCCAGAGCACCGAGTCCGGCGCGATGCCCTGGCCGGTGGAGCGGAGCAGGCTCTTCTCCCGCCCGTCGTGGCTCTTCATCGCCCAGGGGGTGTTGAAGGCGTACTCGACCAGACGGTGGTCACAGTAGGGGACGCGGACCTCCAGGCCCTGCGCCATCGAAAGGCGGTCCTTGCGGTGCAGCAGCTGGCGCAGCCAGCGGGTGAGCGAGACGTGCTGCATCTCGCGCTGGCGGTGTTCGGCGGGGCTCTCGTCGTCCAGGTGCGGGACGGCGGCGAGCGCGGTGCGGTAGGTGTCGTCGCGGAACTCGCCGATGCGCAGGTGTGCGGCGAGGTCCGGGTTGATCGGCATGGCCGCCTCGTCGCCGGTGACGAGCAGCCAGGGGAAGGTCTGCGCGGCGAGCGCCCTGGGGGTGTGGAACCACGGGTAGCCGCCGAACACCTCGTCCGCCGCCTCGCCGGACAGGGCGACGGTGGAGTGCCTGCGGATCTCGCCGAACAGCAGGTAGAGCGAGGTGTCCATGTCGCCGACTCCGATCGGCGAGTCACGGGAGACGACGACGGCCCGGCGGTTCTCCGGGTCGAGCAGGGCGCCCGGGTCGAGGACGACGGTGGAGTGGTCGCTGCCGATGAAGGCGCCGGCCTCGGCGGCGTACGGGGTGTCGTGGCCGGTGCGCAGCACGTCGCCGGTGAACTGTTCGGCCTGGTCGCTGTAGTCGACGGCGTAGGAGCGCAGCTTGGCCTGCGGGCCCTCGGTCAGCCGGAGTTCGTCGGCGACCAGCGCGGTGACGACGGTGGAGTCCAGGCCGCCGGAGAGCAGGCTGCAGAGCGGGACGTCGGCCTCCAGCTGGGCACGGGCGGCGCGGTTGACCAGCGAGCGGACCTGCTCGGTGGTGGCGGCGAGGTCGTCGGTGTGCGGGCGGGCCTGCAGCTCCCAGTACCGCCGCTCCCGGATGCCGTCCCGGTCGAGGACGAGCAGGCCGCCGGGCTGGACCTCGCGGACGCCGGCCCAGACGGTGGGGCCGGTGTTGAAGAGCAGGCTGTAGGCCTCGCGCAGGCCGTCGGCGTCGACGGTCGGGGTGATCTCGGGGTGGGCGAAGAGCGCCTTGGGCTCGGAGCCGAACGCGAGGCCGCCGCCGACGGGCGCCCAGAACAGCGGCTTGACGCCGAGCCGGTCGCGGACGAGCAGCAGGCGCTCGGCCCGCTCGTCCCAGATGGCGAAGGCGTACATGCCCTCCAGCCGGTCGACCAGGGCGTCGCCCCACTGCTGGTAGGCGCGGAGCACCACCTCGGTGTCGCTGCGGGTCTCGAACCGGTGCCCCTTGGCCTGGAGTTCGGCGCGCAGCTGGTGGTGGTTGTAGACCTCGCCGCTGTAGGTCAGGACGACGCCCGGGTGGTCGCGGCGGTCGGCCATGGGCTGTGCGCCGCCCTCGATGTCGATCACGGCGAGGCGGCGGTGGCCGAGCGCGGCGTGGGCGCCGAGCCAGACCCCGCCGGCGTCGGGCCCGCGCAGGGCCATGGTGGCGGTCATCGCCTCGATGACGGGGGCACTGTGGCGGACGTCCTGGTGGAAGGACGCCCAGCCGGTGATTCCGCACATGCGCGTGCACTCCTTGGGGCGGGCAGAGTCGGACCGGGCTGGCGGGGCGGACGGACCGCGCCGTCCGCCCGGAGCACCCGGCCCGGCACGGCCGCCCGTCGGCGCCCGGTCCACCAGTCGTGCGGCGGGGGCCCGGGGTTCCCTCGATCCGGACACATTTCCGGCCATGCCGTACGAGGTCGGACACGACCCGCCTTCGCCTCCTCCCGCTCGCGACGGCCCCCTCCATCGGAGGGCGCCACCCGGGCACCGCCCCCTTTTGAACGCGTTCATTTTCGTATTAAGCTAAAGACAACACTTCGAGGGGGGAACCTGATGAGAATCGTCATACCCGGAGGCACCGGCCAGATCGGCCGCATCCTGGACCGCGCCCTGACCGCCGAGGGTCACGACGTCCTGATCCTCACCCGGCGGCCGCAGCGCGACCGCGAGCTCTACTGGGACGGCCGCACCCTCGGCCGCTGGGCCGAGGCCGTCGACGGCAGCGACGCCGTGATCAACCTCGCCGGGCGCAGCGTCAACTGCCGCTACACGCCGGCCAACCAGCGCGAGATGCTGGACTCCCGGGTGGACTCCGCCCGCGTCGTCGGCGAGGCCGTCGGCGCCGCGAAGCGCCCGCCGCGGGTCTGGCTGCAGATGAGCACCGCCACCATCTACGCCCACCACTTCGGCACCCCGTATGACGAGGAGAGCGGCGTCCTCGGCGGCGGCGAGCCGGACGTCCCCCGGTACTGGGACTACAGCGCCGACATCGCCAGGGCCTGGGAGCGCACCCAGCAGGAGGCCCCCACCCCGGACACCCGGCGGGTCGCGCTGCGCACCGCCATGGTGATGAGCCCCGACCGTGGCGGCGCCTTCGACCTGATGCTGCGGCTGGCCCGGTGCGGGCTCGGCGGTCCGATCGACGGCGGCGCGCAGTACATGTCCTGGATCCACGACCGGGACCTCGTGCGCGCCGTCCGGTTCCTGCTCGACCGTGACGACCTGGCCGGCCCGGTCAACCTCGCCGCACCGCACCCGCTGCCACAGCGCGCGTTCATGCGGGCGATCCGGCGGGCCTGGGGCATCCCCGTCGGCCTCCCCGCCACCCGCCGGATGGCCGAGCTCGGCGCGTTCGCCCTCCGCTCGGACACCGAACTGCTGCTCAAGAGCCGCTCGGTGGCGCCCGGACGGCTCCAGGACGCGGGCTTCGGCTTCGAGCACCCGCACTGGCCCGCGGCCGCCGTCGACCTCGCCCGCCGGCTGCGGCGCTGACCGGCACCAGGCCCCGCCCGTACGACGGGCGGCGGGCGGCGGGCGGCGGGCGGCGGAGCCGGCCTCCGCTCCGGCCCTCCCCCACCTCCTCGCCTGCGCCCCGCACCCGCAGCGCGGGCGGGCTGCGGCGGCTACGGCCGGACGGCGCCCATGTAGGGCATGACGCCGATCGGGAGGACCTCGATGTTCTTGCCGGTGCGGGGGGAGTGGATCATCTTGCCGTCGCCGATGTAGATGCCCACGTGGTGCAGGTCGTCGTAGAAGAAGACCAGGTCGCCGGGCTGGAGGTCGCCGCGGGCGATGCGGGCGCCGGCGTTCCACTGGTCCTGGGACATGCGGGGGAGCTTGACGTCGGCCGCGCGGTAGGCGGCACCGGTGAGGCCGGAGCAGTCGAAGCTGTTGGGGCCGGTCATGCTCCAGCCGTACGGCTTGCCGAGCTGGGCGTAGGCGAACTGGACGATGGCGGCGGCGCGGCCACTGGCGGCCGGCGGCGGCGGGGTGTTCGTGCCGGGGCGTTCGGCGGAGCGGGAGGCGCGGTCGGCGGCGGCCGCCTGCTGGGCGGCGGCCTTTGCCTTGTCGGCGGACTCCTGGGCGTTGATCTTGGCGCGCTCGGCGGCACTGAGCTTGTTGAGCAGGGCCTGGGCCTGGGCGAGCTTGGTCTGCACCTGTCCCTTCTCCGCCCCGAGCGAGGCGCCGACGGTGTCGAGCTCGGCGAGGGTGGCGGCGGCCTCAGTGCGGTCCTGGTCGAGCTTGCGCTGTTCGTCCTGCGCCTGCTTGAGCAGGTTCGTCTGGGAGTCGGCGACCTGGTTCTGCACCGAGGCGCGCGCCAGGTAGGCGGCCGGGTCGGAGTCGAGCATGAGCTGGACGCCCGGGTCCATGCCGTTGCTGCGGTACTGGTCGGCGGCGACCGCGCCGAGCCGGACCCGCAGTTCGTTCATGGCCTCCTGGCCGCGGGCGACCTTCTCCTGGATCCGGTTGGCCTCGCCCTGGAGCTTCTGCTGCTTGGCCTGGAAGCCGTTGTAGCGCTCGGTGGCCTGCTCGGCCTCCTGGTTGAGCTGGTCCACCTGCTCCTTGACGGAGGCGAGGGTGGGGGCGGGCTCGGCGTGGGCCGTACCGGAGGCGAGCACCGCGCCACCGGCCATGGCCGTGGTGAGGACTGCCAGGCGGGCCCGGCTCGCGGGGTTGGGCTTGCGGCGCTTTCCCATGGCGGTGGGCTCTCCTTCGGGGGACGCTGGAGGGGACATTGGAGAAACGTCCGGGAGGCGTTCGCGGGTTCACTTCGAGGCGCCGGGAGCCGCGAAAGGCACGGCGAAGGCGAGCAGGGACGCACGGGGGTGCCGTCTCCGTGCGTCCTCTTCGAACGGGCCTCGGCTGCCGAGGGGCGGGGTTCCGCAATTCCCCCGTTCCGGGCGATTCCGGTCAGTCGATCACGGCCCGTGACACCGGCGTCGACCACCGGTGCCGCCGCCCGCGACACCGGCCCTGACCTCGGGTGCCGCCTCCCGCGGCACTCCTCGCCGCCCGGAGTGCTGAGGCTTCGCTAAATCGAGGGAAAGGTCACACGCGCCTCCCCTCCTGCGCCCTCGCTAACGGGCGCTAACCTGCGGTCATGAAGGTCCCGCCCGAAGGGCTCCCCCTCGCTGCCGAGTTCCCGGCCGCGCACCGTGAGCAGTGGCAGCAGCTCGTCGAGGGTGTGCTGCGCAAGTCCGGTGCCCAGCCCGAGGACGGCGCCGCCGCCGAGCAGGCGCTCACCACCGGCCTCCAGGACGGCCTGCGCGCCCGCCCGCTGTACACCGCCGAGGACACCACGGCCGAGCCCGGCTACCCGGGCTTCCCGCCGTTCGTGCGCGGCGGCAGGCCGCAGGGGTCGGTCGTCGCCGGGTGGGACGTCCGCCAGCGACACGCCGACCCGGACCGCCGGCGCACCAACGAGGCCGTCCTGGCCGACCTGGAGCACGGCGTCGGCTCGATCTGGCTGGAGCTGGGCGGCGAGGGCCTCCCGGTGACCGCCCTGCCCGAGGCGCTGACCGGGGTGTACCTGGACCTGGCCGCCGTGGCGCTCGACGCCGGCCCCGAATTCACGGACGCCGCCGAGCAGTTGTTCAAGCTGTACGAGGAGCGCGAGGTCTCCCCCGGCGCCGCCGCCGGCAACCTCGGCGCCGACCCGCTGGGCCTCCAGGCCCGTACCGGCCAGGCCGACCGCACCCCCGCGCTGCTCGCCGAGGCCACCGCACTGGCCGCCCGCTGCGCCGCCGCGTACCCGGGCGTCCGGGCCCTGACCGTCGACGCCCTGCCGTACCACGAGGCCGGCGCCTCCCCCGCCCAGGAGCTGGGCTGCTCGCTCGCCACCGGCGTCGCCTACCTGCGGGCGCTGACCGCCGCCGGGCTGTCGGTCGACGCCGCGCTCGGCCAGCTGGAGTTCCGCTACGCGGCGGACGCCGACCAGTTCCTGACGATCGCCAAGTTCCGTGCCGCACGCCGCCTCTGGGCCCGCGTCGCCGAGGTGTCGGGGGCGTCCGCGGAGGCCTCGGCGCAGCGCCAGCACGCCGTCACCTCCCGGGTGATGATGACCGCCCGCGACCCGTGGGTGAACATGCTGCGCACCACCGTGGCCTGCCTGGCCGCGGGGGTCGGCGGCGCCGACGCCGTCACCGTGCTGCCCTTCGACAGTGCGCTCGGCCTGCCGGACGCCTTCGCCCGCCGGATCGCCCGCAACACCCAGTCGATCCTGCTGGAGGAGTCCCACCTGGCCCGGGTGATCGACCCGGCCGGCGGCTCCTGGTACGTCGAGCAGCTGAGCGAGGAGCTGGCGCAGGCCGCCTGGGCCTGGTTCCAGGAGATCGAACGGGCCGGCGGCCAGCTGGCCGCCCTCACCGACGGGCTGGTCGGCGAGCGGATCGCCGCGACCTGGGCGGAGCGGTCCGTCCGGCTCGCCAAGCGGCGCGAACCGGTCACCGGCGTCAGTGAGTTCCCGCACCTGGGCGAGCAGCCGCTGGTCCGCGAGCCGGCCCCGGCCACTCCGGGCGGCGGGCTGCCGCAGGTGCGCCGCGCCGAGGCGTACGAGGCGCTGCGGGACCGCTCGGACGCGGTCCTGGCCGCCACCGGCGCCCGGCCCACGCTGTTCCTGGCCTCGATCGGCACGGCCGCCGCGCACACCGCGCGCACCACCTTCGCGGCCAACCTGTTCCAGGCCGGCGGCATCGCGACGACCTCGCTGGAGTCCGTCGACCCGGCCGCGTTCGCCGAGGCCTTCGCCGCCTCCGGTGCCACGGCCGCGTGCCTGTGCTCCAGCGACGCGCTGTACGGCGAGCACGCCGAGGCCGTCGCCGCCGCCCTCAAGGCGGCGGGCGCGCGCCGGGTGCTGCTGGCCGGGCGTCCCGGCGAACAGCGCGCGGCCTACGAGGCGGCGGGCGTGGACGGCTTCGTGGCGGCGGGCGGCGACGCCGTCGCCACGCTGACCGGCCTGCTGGACGAGATCACCGACGAGAACATCGCCGACGAGAGCAAGGTGGCGTGATGATCCCCGACTTCACCGGAATCGGGCTGGACGGCGACGCCGCCCGGGACGTCACCGACGAGAGCTGGCAGGCCGCCTGGCGCCAGGCCACCGGCAAGGACGTCGACGAGCTGCGCTGGGACACTCCCGAGGGCATCGGCGTCAAGCCGCTGTACACCGCGGACGACCTGGCCGGCCTGGACTTCCTGGGCACCTACCCCGGCGTCGCCCCGTACCTGCGCGGCCCGTACCCGACGATGTACGTCAACCAGCCGTGGACGGTCCGGCAGTACGCCGGGTTCTCCACCGCCGAGGAGTCCAACGCCTTCTACCGCCGCAACCTGGCGGCCGGCCAGAAGGGCCTCTCGGTCGCCTTCGACCTGCCGACCCACCGCGGCTACGACAGCGACCACCCGCGGGTGACCGGCGACGTCGGCATGGCGGGCGTGGCGATCGACTCCATCTACGACATGCGCCAGCTCTTCGACGGCATCCCGCTGGACAAGATGTCGGTGTCGATGACCATGAACGGCGCGGTGCTGCCCGTCCTGGCGCTGTACATCGTGGCGGCCGAGGAGCAGGGGGTGCCGCCGGAGAAGCTCGCAGGGACCATCCAGAACGACATCCTCAAGGAGTTCATGGTCCGCAACACCTACATCTACCCGCCGCAGCCGTCGATGCGGATCATCTCGGACATCTTCGCGTACACCTCGCAGAAGATGCCGCGGTACAACTCGATCTCCATCTCCGGCTACCACATCCAGGAGGCCGGGGCCACGGCCGACCTGGAGCTGGCCTACACGCTGGCCGACGGCGTGGAGTACCTGCGGGCCGGGCTGGACGTCGGGCTGGACGTGGACGCCTTCGCGCCGCGGCTGTCGTTCTTCTGGGCGATCGGCATGAACTTCTTCATGGAGGTCGCCAAGCTGCGCGCGGCCCGGCTGCTCTGGGCCAAGCTGGTCAGGCAGTTCGACCCGAAGAACGCCAAGTCGCTGTCGCTGCGCACCCATTCGCAGACGTCCGGCTGGTCGCTGACCGCACAGGACGTGTTCAACAACGTCACCCGTACCTGTGTGGAGGCGATGGCCGCGACCCAGGGGCACACCCAGTCGCTGCACACCAACGCCCTCGACGAGGCGCTGGCGCTGCCGACCGACTTCTCGGCCCGGATCGCCCGCAACACCCAGCTGCTGCTCCAGCAGGAGTCCGGCACCTGCCGGGTCATCGACCCGTGGGGCGGCTCCGCGTACGTCGAGAAGCTCACCCACGACCTGGCCCGCCGCGCCTGGCAGCACATCCAGGAGGTGGAGGCGGCCGGCGGCATGGCCAAGGCGATCGACGCGGGCATCCCCAAGCTGCGCGTGGAGGAGGCCGCGGCCCGCACCCAGGCCCGGATCGACTCCGGCCGCCAGCCGGTGATCGGCGTCAACAAGTACCGGGTGGAGAGCGACGAGCAGATCGACGTGCTCAAGGTCGACAACTCCTCGGTGCGCGCCCGCCAGGTCGAGAAGCTGCGCCGCCTGCGCGACGAGCGCGACGAGGCCGCCACCCAGGCCGCGCTGCACGCGCTGACCCGGGCCGCCGAGGCCGGTCCGCAGCGCGGCGGTTCGCTGGACGGCAACCTGCTCCACCTGGCGGTGAACGCGGCCCGGGCCATGGCCACCGTCGGCGAGATCTCGGACGCCCTGGAGAAGGTGTACGGCCGGCACTCGGGCCAGATCCGTACCATCTCGGGTGTGTACCGAGACGAAGCCGGGGCGTCGGCCCCGCTCCAGCGCACCCGCGACCTGGTCGAGCGGTTCGAGCAGGCCGAGGGCCGGCGGCCGCGCATCCTGGTCGCCAAGATGGGCCAGGACGGCCACGACCGCGGCCAGAAGGTGATCGCCACCGCCTTCGCCGACCTCGGCTTCACGGTGGACGTCGGCCCGCTGTTCCAGACCCCCGCCGAGGTGGCCCGCCAGGCCGTCGAGGCGGACGTCCACATCGTCGGCGTCTCCTCGCTGGCCGCCGGACACCTCACCCTGGTGCCGGCCCTGCGCACCGAGCTGGCCGAGGCCGGCCGGGAGGACATCACCATCGTGGTCGGCGGGGTCATCCCCCCGGGCGACTTCGACGCCCTGTACGAGGCGGGCGCCGCGGCGGTCTTCCCGCCCGGCACGGTGATCCCGGACGCCGCCTACGACCTGCTCAAGTCGCTGGCCGCCGACCTCGGCCACGAGCTCTGAGGCACTGAGCCGATGGCGCCCCGGACGATCGACCTCGACCAGTACGCCCAGGGGGTGCGGGAAGGCTCGCGCGCGTACATCGCGCGGGCCATCACCCTCGTCGAGTCCACCCGGCCCGACCACCGCGCGCTGGCGCAGCAGCTGCTCACCATGCTGCTGCCGCACGCGGGCGGGGCGGTCCGGGTGGGCATCACCGGCGTCCCCGGTGTCGGCAAGTCGACCTTCATCGACGCGTTCGGCACCATGCTCACCGGCCTCGGCCACCGCGTCGCGGTGCTGGCCGTCGACCCGACGTCCAGCCGCACCGGCGGCTCCATCCTGGGCGACAAGACCCGGATGGAGCGCCTCGCCGTCGACCCGAACGCCTTCGTCCGCCCCTCCCCCACCTCCGGCACACTCGGCGGCGTGGCCCGGGCCACCCGCGAGTCGATGGTGGTGATGGAGGCCGCCGGCCACGACGTCGTGCTGATCGAGACGGTCGGCGTCGGGCAGTCGGAGACCACGGTGGCCGGCATGGTCGACTCCTTCCTGCTGCTGTCGCTGGCCCGCACCGGTGACCAGCTCCAGGGCATCAAGAAGGGCGTGCTGGAACTCGCCGACGTGATCGCCGTCAACAAGGCAGACGGCCCGCACGAGACCGACGCCAAGGCCGCCGCCCGCGAACTGGCGGGCGCGCTGCGGCTGTTGCAGGCGCCGGACGCGCCGTGGACGCCGCCGGTGCTCACCTGCAGCGGCCGCGACGGCAGCGGCCTCGACGTGCTGTGGGAGCGGCTGCAGCAGCACCGCAAGGTGCTCGACGCGACCGGCGCCCTGACGGCGAAGCGCCGCGACCAGCAGGTCGAGTGGACGTGGGCGATGGTCCACGACCAGCTCTTCGCCCGCCTGCACGCCCACCCCGAGGTCCAGCGCCTCGCCCCCGGGCTGGAGCAGCAGGTCCGCGCGGGCACCCTCCCGGCGGGGTCGGCCGCCCAGCAGATCCTGGACGGCTTCTTCGGCCCCTCGTCCTGACGGTCACGCCGGCTGGGCGCGCAGATGAACGGAGAACGGCCCCGGACCTCGCGGTCCGGGGCCGTTCTGCTGCCCTGCCCGCGTCAGGCGGCGGTGACGGCGGCGAAGCGCTGCGACACGTCCTGCCAGTTGACGACGTCCCAGAGCTTCTCGACGTAGTCCGGGCGGACGTTGCGGTACTGCAGGTAGTACGCGTGCTCCCAGGCGTCGAAGGCCAGCAGCGGGGTGGTGCCCTGGCCGACGTTGCCGTGGTGGTCGTAGACCTGCTCGACGATCAGGCGCTTGCCGAGCGGCTCCCAGGAGAGGATGCCCCAGCCGGAGCCCTGGACGCCGGTGGTGGCGGTGGTGAGCTGCTTGCGGAAGGCCTCGAAGCTGCCGAAGTGCTCGGTGATGGCGTCGGCGAGGGCGCCCTCGGGGCGGTCGCCGCCCTCCGGGGAGAGGTTCTCCCAGAAGAGCGAGTGCAGCACGTGGCCGGACAGGTGGAAGGCGAAGGTCTTCTGCAGGCCGACCAGGCCGCCGAACTGCTCCTTGTCGCGCGCCTCGGCGAGCTGGTCCAGGGTGTCGTTCGCGCCCTTGACGTAGGCGGCGTGGTGCTTGGAGTGGTGCAGCTCCAGGATCTCGGGGGACATCGCCCGCTCGAGTGCGGAGTAGTCGTACGGCAGGTCGGGAAGCGAGTAGGTGCCCATCAGGACACGGCCCCTTTCGGCGGGTTGAACGATGACGATCGTGCCGGAAACACACTATTGCGTATCAGTTGCAGAAACGAAGCATGGGCTCCTGCATATTCCTCACACCCCGTCGGGCACCATGGTCGCACGCAGGTGTAATGACCGATGAGGGTGAGTGACCATGACCAGATCGCCGGTGGTGCTGGGGATCGTGTCCTCCTGCGACGAGACCGGCGCGGGCCTGGTCCGCGACGGAGTACTGCTCGGCCAGGCGGTGGCCTCCTCCATGGACGAGCACGCGCGGTTCGGCGGCGTGGTGCCCGAGACCGCCGGCCGGGCCCACGTGCACGCGGTGGCGCCGGTGGTCCGGGAGGCGCCGGACCGGGCCGGGCTGACCCTCGCCGACGTCGGGGCCGTCGCGGTGACGGCCGGTCCGGGGCTCTCCGGTGCGCTCCAGGTCGGCGTGGCCGCCGCGAAGAGCTACGCCTTCGCGCTCGGCGTCCCGCACTACGGGGTGCACCACCTGGCCGGGCACGTCGCCGCCGCCACGCTGGACGGCGGGCCGCTGCCGGACCCGTGCGTGGTCCTGATCGTCTCCGGCGGGCACACCTCGCTGCTGCTGTTCCGCGACCTCGCGCGGGACCCGATCGTCCACCTCGGCGACACCCTGGACGACGCGGCCGGCGAGTGTTTCGACAAGGTCGCCCGCATCCTGCGCCTGCCCTACCCCGGCGGACCCGCGATCGACCGCGCCGCACGCGACGGCGACCCGCACGCCGTCCGCCTGCCGCGCCCGCTCACCGGGCCACGTGACGACCCGTACGCCTTCTCCTTCTCCGGCCTCAAGACCGCCGCCGCCCGCTGGGTGGAGGCCCACCGCATGGCCGGCACCGAGCCGAACGTCCCCGATGCGGCCGCCGCCCTCCAGCAGGCGATCGCCGACGTGCTCACCCGCAAGGCCGTCCGGGCCTGCACCGACCACGGCATCTCCACCCTGGTGGTGGTCGGCGGCGTGGCGGCCAACTCCCGGGTCCGGGCGCTCGCCGAGCAGCGCTGCGCGGCCGCCGGGATCACCCTGCGGGTGCCGCCACTGCAGCTCTGCACGGACAACGGCGCCATGGTCGCCGCCATCGGCGACCTGCTGGTCCGCTCGGGTGCGGCGCCCTCGCCGGCGGACCTGTCGATCGACCCCTCGGCGCCGCTGGAGTACGCGGCACTGACGCCGCTCACCCCCGCGCGGGCCGGCGCGGCGTAGCGGCGGCCGACTGCCGGCCTGCCGGCCTGTGGGACGGCGGGACTGCGGCACTGCGGCACGGCCGGTTCGCCGGTCGGGGGTCCGCAGGCCTGCGGGCTGGAGTCCGTCGGTCTGCGGGTTCCTGACAACGTTTCGGTTGCGGTCGCGATCAATCCCGTCCGAGGCCTTCCCGCCGCAATGCGCCATGTGCCATTTTACATGTCACACATCGAGCGGTCGCGCCCCCAACACGCGGCCCCGAACGGCCCCGGAGGCCCCCACAGATGCGTCCCTTCCGGATATCCAAGGCCCAGGCGCGAAGGGTACCGGCGCTCGGCGCCGCGTTCTTCATCGCGCTCGGCCTGTTCGCACCGCAGAGCCAGGCCGCCCCGATCGGTCAGGCGTCCGCCGCCGCGCCGGCCGCCAAGGCCGCAGCCCCGCGGGCGATCCCGGTCCCCAAGTCCCCCGAGGCCACGACGGGAGGCCGTCCGCTCGCCTCGGAGACCGACGGCACCGCCGGAACCCCGAAGGCGGCCGCCGCCGGCACGCCGGCCAAGGCCGCCAAGCAGTTCTCGGCCGCCGCCGCGGCCAACGGCTGCGACACGTCCGCCTTCACCAACGCCACGGGCAGCGCGCTGGTCGCCAACGTCAAGGCCGCGAGCCTCGACTGCATCAACTCGCTCTTCCTGCTCACCGGTACCGACGCGACCAGGGCGTTCGGCGAGGCCCAGATGGCCACCGTCGCCAACGGCCTGCGCGACGCCTCCGCCGGCTACCCGGGTGACAACTCCACCTCCGTCGGGCAGTTGGTGCTCTTCCTGCGCGCCGGCTACTACGTGCAGTGGAAGTACCCCAACGACGTCGGCCAGTACGGCAGCACGCTGCAGACCGCGATCCGCGGCGGGCTCGACGCCTTCTACGCCGCCCCGCACAGCAAGGACGTCACCCAGGCCAACGGCGACACCCTCGCCGAGGCCGTCACCCTGATCGACAGCGCCTACGAGAACGGCCGCTACACCGGCGTCGTGAAGCGGCTGCTCGCCGACTACACCACCAGCTGGCCCAGTTCGATGGCCACGGCCGTCGCCAACACCGAGACGGTCATCGAGAACGGCTTCGACCGGGACGGCTTCATCCCCGCCCTCCAGGCCGATCCCGGCTTCGCCACCACCATGTCCTCGTTCGTGACGCGGAACGCCTCGCTGATCAACGGCGGCGACATGGTCACCTCGATCGGCATCCAGATCGGCAACCTCGTCGCCCACGACGAGCTCAGGGCCCAGGGCCGGCCGATCGTCAAGGACCTGGTCAGCCGTTACCCGCTGGTCGGCGCCACCGCCCCGCTCACCATGAACCTGGTCTGGTTCACGGAGAACAAGGACAAGGGCAACTGCTCCGTCTACGGCCTCTGCGACCTGCCCACCCGGCTCCCCCCGCTGGTGCTCACCAACGAGCGCACCTGCAACGCCAACCTGCGCGTCCGCGCCCAGGAGATGACCGCGCAGCAGCTGGCGGACACCTGCACCAGCCTGATCAACGAAGACGCCCTGTTCCACAAGGTGATCCAGGACAACGGCGCGATCCCGGGTGACGTCAACACCAACCTGGAGGTCGTCGTCTTCGACGACTACTACGAGTACAGCCTCTACGCCGGATCGATGTACGGCATCGCCGTCGACAACGGCGGCATGTACGAGGAGGGCAACCCGGCCAAGGTCGGCAACCAGGCCCGCTTCATCGCCCACGAGGCCAGCTGGCTGCGCCCGGACTTCCAGATCTGGAACCTCAACCACGAGTACACCCACTACCTCGACGGCCGCTACAACATGTACGGCGACTTCGACGCCGGCATGACCACCCCGACCATCTGGTGGGTCGAGGGCGTCGCCGAGTACATCTCGTACACCTACCGCAACGTGCGCAACGCCGACGCGATCGCCGAGGCCGGCAAGAAGACCTACAAGCTCAGCGAGCTCTTCGACACCGTCTACGACCAGACCCCCGACGCCAACGTCAACTCCAACCGGATCTACCGGTGGGGCTACCTGGCCGTGCGCTACATGCTGCAGTCGCACCCGGACGACGTGAAGGCGGTGCTCGCCAAGTACCGCACCGGCGACTGGAACGGCGCCCGCACCCTGCTCAAGAGCACCATCGGCACCAAGTACGACGCCGACTTCGCCACCTGGCTCACCGCGTGCGCGGCCGACAACTGCGGCACCCTGCCGCCCGTCAGCCAGGCCCCGCTCTGCACCGCCGCCGACACCCGCCAGTTCGACAAGAACTGCCGTCGTGACAACCTCGCGGCCACCACCGGCAACTACAGCTACCACTTCCTGTACCTGCCCGCCGGCGTCAAGCAGCTGACCATCACCAGCAGCGGCGGCAGCGGAAACGCCGACCTCTACTACGGCGGCAGCAACTGGGCCACCACCGGCAGCTACCAGGCGAAGTCCACCAACGCCGGCAACGGCGAGAGCCTCACCATCGCCAACCCGCCGTCCGGCTGGGTCTACTTCAGCCTCTACGGCCAGCAGACCTTCGGCGGCGCCAGCGTCACCACGCAGTACCAGTAGGCAGTAGCAGTAAGCCCCCGTTGTGATCGCTGCGCCCCGCCCGTGCCCGCCACGGCGCGGGGCGCACGCGCATCGCGGCGGGCCGCAGCCTCATCGCGGCCAGGTGCCCCCTCAGGCGGACCAGATGACCAGGGGCGGCCGGACGGCGGCGCAGAGCGGGTGCCCCCTGGCATCGGTCAGGCCGAGCCGGGCCACCAGCAGGCCGCTGCGGACGGCCGCCTCGACCGTTGCGGCCGGCACCGCAGCTCCTTCGGCGGCTGGACCCGTGCGGCCCGGCCCGTGCGGCCCGGCCCGTGCAGCAGTGTCCGTACGGCCGGGTCCGTACGGCCGGGTCCGTACGGCCGGGTCCGTGTCTTCGCGGCCCCGAGGTCGGCCAGGGGTCGGGTCGACCGACTGCTGCTCAACTCCCCTCAGTGGCCGGAGCGTTCGGACACCGGGGCGGCACCCCAGGCGAGGAGCATGCGCAGGGCGTCGTCGGACGGCGTGCCGGGCTCGGCGGCGTAGGTGATCAGCGCCTGGTCGGGGTCGGAGGCCGGGCGCAGCGTGTCGTAGTCCAGCTCCAGGGTGCCGACCAGCGGGTGGTGGAAGACCTTGCGGCCCGAGGTCTTGTCGCGGACCGGGTGCTCCGCCCACCAGCGCCGGAACTCCTCGCTCTGCATGGAGAGTTCGCCGATCAGCTCGGCCAGCCGGGGATCGTCGGGGCGGCGGCCGGCCTCCAGGTGGAGGAAGGCGACGCTCTCCCGGGCGCAGGTGGTCCAGTCGGCGTAGAGCGAGCGCGAGGCCGGGTCGAGGAAGGTGATGCGGGGGATGTTCCGCTCGTTCGGGGCGAGGGCGCCGTAGTCGCCGAGGAGGGCCGCGGCGGCGCGGTTCCAGGCCAGGACGTCCATCCGCCGGCCGATCACCAGGGCCGGGACGTCCGGCAGTTCGGCCAGCAGCCGGGCCAGCATCGGCCGGACCCGCTGCGGGGCGGACGGTGTGCGCCCGGCCCGGCCGTCCGCCCGGGTGCGGGCGAGCCGGTGCAGGTGCCGGGCCTCCTCCCGGTCGAGCTGCAGTGCGCGGGCCACCGCGTCGAGCACGGCGTCGGAGGGGTTGCGCACCCGGCCCTGTTCGAGCCGGGTGTAGTAGTCGACGCTGACCCCGGCGAGCTGGGCGAGCTCCTCGCGGCGCAGGCCGGCCACCCGGCGGCGGCCGCCGAAGTCCGGCAGGGCCACGTCCTCGGGCCGCAGCCGGGAGCGGCGGGTCCGCAGGAACTCGTTGAGGCTGATCGCGGTGGTCATAGGAGGATTCTCGCCTCCCTGTGGCCTCGGCAGCCTGGTCCTGTCAGAACCAGGCTGCCGAGGCCACAGGGGGCACGGCGAGCACGGCGGCGCCGGCCGGTACGGCGAACACGGCCGGCACCGCGGGCACCGCGGCGCCGGCCGCAGGGTGACCGCTCAGCCGGCCGGGGCCGCCGAGACCAACCCACCGTCGATCACGAAGTCCTGGCCGGTGAGGTACGAGGAGCGCGGCGAGAGCAGGAAGGCCACCGTCTCGGCGACGTCCTCGGCCTGCCCGAACCGGCCCAGCGGCACCCGGGCCCGGACGGCCTCCCGGTCGGCGACGGGGACGTTCGCCTCGAACATGTCCGTGACGATGTAGCCGGGGCTGACCGAGTTGACCCGGATTCCCCGACCGGCGAGGTCGCTGCCGAAGGTGCGGGCCAGGCTCTGCACGGCGGCCTTGGTGGCCGAGTACACCGGGGCGACGGCGAGGCCGCGGTGCGCCGTCCAGGAGGCGTTGAGGACGACCGAGCCTCCGCCGGCCGCCGCGAGCAGCGGCAGCGCGTGCTGAACGGTGAAGAAGACACCCTTGACGTTGACGGCCATCAGGCGGTCGAACTGCGCCTCGGTGGCCTCGGCGACGGGTTGGAAGGCCGCGATCCCGGCGTTGGCGAACACCCCGTCCAGCCGTCCGTACCGCTCGCCGATCACACCCGCCAGCCGCTCCAGCTCGGCCGGCACGGCCGCGTCGGCGCGGACGGGGAGAACACGGCCCGGGGCGGCGCCGGTTGGGGTGCCGGCGCCCGTCGGGGAGCCGTGCCCGCCGCCGGTCAGTTCGGCCGCGGCGCGCGCCAGCCGGGCCTCGTCGCGTCCGGTGATCACCACGCTCGCGCCGCCCGCCAGCAGCAGCCGAGCGGTGGCGAGGCCCATCCCGCCGCTGCCACCGGTGATCAGCACCGTCCGGCCTTCGAACTCGCGGGCGCCGTCGGGGTTCTGGTTGTTCTCGTGCGGAGAGGTCGGGTTCGCAAAGGTCATGCCCCCACCTTCGCGACCGACCGCCCCCGTCCACCAGGCCCGCCGGAACCGGGGTCCGCCAGGACCACCCTCCCGGCCCACGGGGCCCGGAGGCCGGCCCGGTCCGTGGTGGCGGTCAGGACGGCGGGGTGGCCGTCGTCGCGGACGAGGCGGTCCATTCCCTGCCGGACGACGCCGCCGGAACCGCGGGCCTGTGCCGTCGCCCCGGGCACGGCGACGGCGACGGCGACGGCGAGGCGGCGGCCGTCGCGGCCACCAGCGATTGCTTCACCGTCGGGCCGGCTCGCTCGTGCGCCCGCTACACCTGCGAAGCCCTCCTGTGCCGGTGCCGGCCCACCGCCGCCCGACCGGTGACGCCGGAGCGGGGATGCGTCCGGGCCTCGGGGGCGGGCGCCGGGCGCCAGACCCGGGTGGCCGCCCCGGCCGCCACCAGCGCGAGCGCGCCCAGCGCCACCGTGGCGGCCGGGAGGCCGGCGGTGGCGCCGAGCCAGCCGGCCAACGGGTAGGTGAGCAGCCAGCAGCCGTGGGAGAGGGAGAACTGGGCGGCGAAGACGGCGGGCAGGTCGGCCGGGCCCACCGCGTCGCGCAGGAGGCGTCCGGTCGGGGTGAGGATCAGCGAGCCGGCGGCGCCGAAGGCGGCCCAGAGCGCGAGCAGCGCGGGCCAGCGCCAGCCGGCCGTACCGTCCGGGCCGGCCACCGCGAGTGCCGCCAGCGCGCCGAGGAGTCCGGCGGTGCCGAACGCCGCCGGGAGCATCACCGCGCGGTCGGTCACCCGGTCCAGGACGCGGGGCAGCAGCAGGGCGACGGCCATCGAGCCGCCGCCGTACGCGCCGAGCGCGAGGGGGACGTCGCCGGCGGGGCGGCCGAGCTGGTCACGGACGTAGACGACGGTGTTGACGATCACCATGGCGCCGCCGGCGGCGACCGCGAGGTCGAGCGCGAGCAGGGCGCGCAGCCTGGGGGCGGCCAGGAAGAGGCGCGCGCCCCGGGCCGAGCGCTCCAGGACGCCGCCGGGGCGGTCGGCCGGCACCGGTTTGGGGAGGACTGCGGAGACGACCAGCGCGGCCGAGGCGAGGAAACCGGCCGTGGTGCCCCAGAACAGCCAGTGGTACCCGACCAGCGCCAGCAGTCCGGCCGCGAGCATCGGCCCGGCGAGACTCTCCAGGTCGTAGGCGAGCCGGGAGAGCGACAACGCGCGGGTGTAGTCGCGTTCCGCCGGCAGCACCTCGGGGATCACCGACTGGAACGCCGGGGTGAACGCCGCCGAGGCGGACTGGAGCAGGAAGATCAGCAGGTAGACCTGCCAGACCGTGGTGACGAACGGCAGCGCGACGGCGACCGCCGCCCGGGTCAGGTCGGAGGCGACCATCAGCCGGCGGCGCGGGATCCGGTGGGCCATCGCACCGACGACCGGCGCGATCCCGACGTAGGCGACCATCTTGATCGCCAACGCCGTGCCGAGCACCGAGCCGGCGTCCGCCCCCGCGAGGTCGTAGGCGAGCAGGCCGAGGGCGACGGTCGCCAGGCCGGTGCCCACCAGGGCGACGACCTGGGCGGCGAACAGGTGCCGGTAGGTGGGCTCGCGCAGCACGGACAGCATGGGGACCCCGCTCGGACTCGGCGCGCACGGCGGCGGCGCGCAGGACGACAGGGCACCGGCGTGGCAGCTCGGGCAGCGGAGCGGCAGGCGCCGGGGCGACAGCCTCAGCATAGGACAACATGTGCGTACGTGTGCACCTATTGGAGGGAAGAAGCCGGAGAGGAGGACCGCGAAGGGGGCTGGGGAGGGCGCCTGGGAACAGGACCGCGAAGGGACCGGGGAAGAGCCCCGGCTGGAGACCCTCCCCACAGCAGCCGGGCCCGCTCAGTCGTGCGGCGGCAGTCCGCTGATCTGATGGTCTGCGACGTTCAGCGCCTCGTTGACCAGCCGGCGCAGGTGTCCGTGCCGCAGCGCGTAGACGACCCGTCTCCCGTCCTTGCGGGTGGTGACCAGGCCGGCCAGCCGGAGCTTGCTCAGGTGCTGGCTCACCGAGGGCCGGGCCGCGCCGCAGGCCTCGGTCAGCGTCGTCACGTCGGCCTCCCCCTCGCCCAGCCGCTGCATCAGCGCGAGCCGGGTGCGGTCGGCGAGCAGCGCGAGGATCCCGGCGGCCGTGTCCAGCCGCTCGCCGTTCCGCAGCCGTTCGCCCGCGTCCGGCTCCTGCGACCGGTGCGCACCTGATAGCTGAAGGCTCCCGCTCATGGCCTCATCGTAGAGGGCGCACCGTGGCGGCTCACCCGCTCGCACACGGCGCCACCGGCCGATCCGCGCGGGAGGACAGAACTGCGTCGGACATGACCCATCCAAGGGTGGCGGGCACCGCCGGGCAGCCGGCGGGCGTGACGGTGCACGCCCTCCGGGGGCCGACGGTGCGAAGAGGGAGGTGATGCGCGTCCGCCCCCGCCCACAGCGGCGGGGGGCGGACGGCGCGGAGCGGCGCGGACGCGGCGGAGACGCCGCCGGGCCCGCGCGCGCAGCCGGTGGCGGAGCGGGGAGGCTCGGTGCTACCGGACGCCGGTGAAGACCGCGGCCACTGCCGCGACCGCGGCTGCGGCCATGGGTGCGGCTGCGGCAGGCACCACGGCAACGGCCCGGGGCCGCGGATGCGGCGGGCGGTCGTGGTGGCGTGTCGAGCGGTTCACGCCCCCCATCCAAGCCCGCCCTCCGACGCCCGGGCAAGGCCGACCGGCCGCCCTGACACGGCTCTGACACTCCCCTGACGGCCCCTTGACGACGCCTCACTCTCCCGGGGTGCGGCGCCCTCTCATGCGGCGCCGTCTCAGGAGAAGTCGAGCGACCCCGTGCGAGTGCGCTTGAGCTCGAAGAAGTGCGGGTGGCCGGCCAGCAGCCGCACGCCGTCGAAGA
Source organism: Kitasatospora sp. NPDC032757 (assembly GCF_055579305.1). Classification (NCBI taxonomy): domain Bacteria; kingdom Bacillati; phylum Actinomycetota; class Actinomycetes; order Kitasatosporales; family Streptomycetaceae; genus Kitasatospora; species Kitasatospora sp. NPDC032757. The sequence continues at coordinate 341,510 of NZ_JBVINN010000001.1, forward strand.
CCCTCACCGCGTCCTCGCCGCGCGGGATCGCGGTGAGGACCGGGCCGAAGAACGCGGTGCCGTCCACGTGCATGGTGGGCGTCCCGACCTCCTCGCCCACCGGGTCCATGCCCTCGTGGTGGCTCTTGCGCAACGCAACGTCGTACGCAGTGCTGTGGGCCGCGTCGGCCAGTTGCTCGGGGAGGCCCGCCTCGGCCAGGGCCTCGCGGAGGACGGTCTCGTCGACGGCCCGGTCCTGGTCGTGCAGGCGGGTGCCGAGCGCGGTGTAGAGGCCGCGCAGGACGTGCTCGCCATGCTGCTCGGCGGCGGCGATGCAGACCCGCACCGGGCCCCAGCCGATGTCGAACAGCCGGCGATAGCGCTCAGGGAGGTCCTCGCGGCCCTCGTTGAGGACGGAGAGGCTCATCACGCGGAAGGTGAGGTCGAGTTCGCGGTGGCGCTCGACCTCCAGGATCCAACGGGAGGTGATCCAGGCGAACGGGCAGATCGGATCGAAGTAGAAGTCGACTTTGTTGCTCACACCGCCGATCCTAGGGAGCGGGTGGCCCGCCGGACAGGACCAGTCCGGCTCATGATCCATGGGCCACTTGGCGCACGGGGACGGCCGCGGCCCGCCCGGGTCAGCCCGCCCGGGGTCAGCCCTCGCGCAGGTCAGCGATCCGGCGGATCTTGCCGACCGAGCGCTCCAGGCTGTACGGGTCCAGCACCTCGGCCTCCACCGTCACCCCGACCCCGTCCTTGACCGCCCGGACGATCGCCGCGGCGGCGGCCTCCCGCTGCTCGGGCGCGGCGTCCGGGCGGGCCTCGACGCGGACCGTCATGTGGTCCATCCGGCCGCGGCGGGTCAGGCGCAGCTGGAAGTGCGGCGCCACGGCGGGGGTGCGGAGCAGGATCTCCTCGATCTGGGTGGGGAAGACGTTCACCCCGCGCAGGATGATCATGTCGTCGCTGCGGCCGGTGACCTTCTCCATCCGCCGGAACGCCGGGCGGGCGGTGCCGGGCAGCAGGCGGGTGAGGTCGCGGGTGCGGTAGCGGATGACCGGCACGGCCTCCTTGGTGAGCGAGGTGAAGACGATCTCGCCGCCCTCACCGTCGGGCAGCACCTCGTCGGTGATCGGGTCCACCACCTCGGGGTAGAAGTGGTCCTCCCAGATGTGCAGGCCGTCCTTGGTCTCCACGCACTCCTGGGCGACGCCCGGGCCCATCACCTCGGATAGGCCGTAGATGTCGACCGCGTGGAGGTCCATCCGCTCCTCGATCTCGCGGCGCATCTCCTCCGTCCACGGCTCGGCGCCGAAGATGCCGACCTTCAGCGACGTGCCGCGCGGGTCCACGCCCTGCTTCTCGAACTCGTCGAGCAGGGTGAGCAGATAGGACGGGGTGACCATGATGATCTCGGGCCGGAAGTCCCGGATCAGCTGCACCTGCCGGGCCGTCATGCCGCCCGAGGCGGGGATGACCGTGCAGCCGGCCCGCTCGGCGCCGTAGTGCGCGCCCAGGCCTCCGGTGAACAGCCCGTACCCGTAGGCGATGTGCACCTTGTGACCGGCCCGGCCGCCGGCCGCGCGGATCGAGCGCGCGACCACGTCGGCCCAGACCGAGAGGTCCTGCTCGGTGTAGCCGACCACGGTGGGCAGGCCGGTGGTGCCGCTGGAGGCGTGGATCCGGCGGACCTCCTCCATCGGGACGGCGAACATGCCGAAGGGGTAGGTCTCCCGCAGGTCGGCCTTGGTGGTGAACGGGAAGCGGGCCAGGTCGGCGAGGGTCCGGCAGTCCTCAGGCCGTACGCCGGCCCTGTCGAACTTGCGCCGGTACAGCTCGACGTTGTCGTACGCGTGGTGCAGCGTGCGGCGCAGGTGTGTGAGCTGGTGCGCCCGCAGCTCCTCGCCGGTCATCCGCTCGCCGGCGTCCAGCAACTCGTCCGGGAGCGGCTCGCCCAGGCGCGTCCGCGCGGGCTCCGGGCCGGTCGGTCTGCTGGTCATCGCGTCTCCTCCACCGTCCGAGGGCCCCGCCTGCGCCGCGTGCCGACCGACCATTCGGTCAGCTCTCGGGCATGGCCAAGTAATCCAGCACCCGCACCGGCTGTCAAGGGTTGCCGCGCAGGTCGGAGGCCCGCCGGGCGCGGACCGGGCCGGGCGAGGGGGCGGCCCTGCTGCTGGGGCACGGGGTGGCGGGGGTACCTGGGTGGCCCAGGGAACGCGGGCGCCGGCTACCGGGGTACCCCGCGGCGGCCGGGGCACGGGGTGGCCCGGGGCACGGGGTGGCCTGGGCGCCGAAACCTGGACGAACGACCGGGGCGCCAGGCGCTCGGGGTCTGTCGAAAGTCCTGCGCGCATCTCTGCCGAACGGCAGATGGCAGCGGGCCGCCGATCCGGAAGGCTCGACCGCGTCGCCACCGGCCCGACCGAGAAAGCGGATCGCATGCTCGAACTGATCGACATCACCAAGGTCTACAAGGGCGGGAAGCGGGCCGTCGACGGCCTCTCCCTGCACCTGGGCCCCGGCATGCTGGGCCTGCTCGGCCCCAACGGCGCGGGCAAGTCCTCGCTGATGCGGATCGTCTCCACGGTGACCAGGCCCACCTCCGGCGGGCTCCGCTACCGGGGCACCGACGCGCTCGCCCGACCCGACGAACTGCGCCGTCACCTCGGCTACCTGCCACAGGACTTCGGCGTCTACCCCAACCTGACCTCCCGCGAGTTCCTCGGCTACCTCGCCGCCGCCAAGGGGCTCTCCGCCCGCACGGCGCGGGCCCGGATCGAGGAGCTGCTCGCCCTGGTCAACCTCACCGAGGCGGTGAAGCGACCGCTCGGCGCGTACTCGGGCGGCATGCTGCGCCGGGTCGGCATCGCACAGGCACTGCTGGCCGACCCCCGGGTGATCGTGGTCGACGAGCCCACCGCGGGCCTCGACCCGGAGGAGCGGGTGCGCTTCCGCAACCTGCTCAGCGAGCTCTCCGCCGACCGCGTGGTGCTGCTCTCCACCCACATCGTCTCGGACATCGAGTCCGTCGCCGCCGACATCGCCGTCGTCGCCGGCGGCCGGCTGCTGCGCCGCGGCACCCCCGAGCAGCTGGCCGGCGAACTGTCCGGGCGGGTGTGGGAGTTGCTCGTGAGTCCGACCGAGGCCGCCGCCGTACAGGGCCGCCACCCGGTCAGCCGGATGGTCCGGACGGCGGACGGCGTCCGGCTCCGGGTGCTCGCCGACCGGGCCCCGTCCGGCGACGCCGCCCCGGCCGCACCGGACTTGGAGGACGCCTACCTGGGCATCGTCCGGCAGGCCGCCCCCGGCCCTGGCGCCGGCGCCGAGCCCTCGCCCCCGTTCTCCCCCGGCGGCCCGCTCCGGCAGCAGGCGGTGCGGCGATGACGGCGCGTGCCCTGGCCGGCCTGGCCGCCGGCGACTTCCGCGACCGGGTGCGGCGCCCCGTCTACGCCGTCACACTGATGGCCGCCGTCGGGCTCGGCTACCTGGCCGTCCCACCGGTCGACGGACACTGGGTGATCCTGGCGGTCGGCCGCTACCGCGGCGAGTACGACAGTGCGTACGTCGGGCTGGCGACGGCCCTCGCGGGCGCGCTCTGGCTGACCCTCGGCGGGTTCTACGTCGTACGCAAGGGCATCGGCCGGGACGAGGAGACCGGGGTCGGCCAGATTCTCGCCGCCACCCCACTGCGCACCTCCGCCTACCTGGTGGCGAAGTTCCTCAGCAACCTGCTGGTACTCGGCTCGATGCTGGGCGTGCTGGCGCTCACCGCGGCGGCCATGCAGCTGGTCCGGGGCGAGCACCGCGCGATCGACCCGGTGGCGCTGCTGACGCCCTTCGTGGTGACGGCCCTCCCGCTGCTCGCGGTGACCGCCGCGGCAGCCGTCCTCTTCGAGACGCTGCCGCTGCTGCGCAGCGGGACGGGCAACGTGGTCTGGTTCTTCGTCGCTCTGGCCGTCACGATCGGCGGGCAGTCCCCCGGCGCACCGTTCGGCGGGCTGGGCGTCGGCCAGGCCGCCGAATCGCTGCGCGCGGCGGCCCTGGCCGCCGGGGCCGGCCCGGTCGAGGGCGAGGAGTTCAGTCTCGGGCTGACCAAGGTGGACACACCGCTGGTGCCGTTCCCCTGGGCCGGCGCCGGTTTCGATGGCGGCTTTCTGCTCCAGCGGCTGCTCCTGGTGCTGCTATCGGTGGCACTGGTGGTGCTCCCGGCGCTCTGGTTCGGCCGCTTCGACCCGGCCCGAGGCCGCCCGGCCGGCGCTGCCGCCCCGTCGTCCGGTCGGAAGGCCGCCGGGGAGGCCGCGCCGCTCACCCCTGCCCCTGCCCCCGTTCCCGTTCCCGTTCCCGCTCCCGTTCCCGCGATTGTCGCGCTGCCCCGCACCGCCCCCGCGTTCGGCGGCACCTTCGGACGGCTACTGGCAGGCGAGGTACGCATCCTGGCCGGCGGGGTGTCGCCCTGGTGGTGGCTGGTCACCGCCGGGCTCACGCTGGCCGGCCTGACCGTCCCGATCGGCGCGGTGACCGGCGTCGTCCTGCCCGCGCTCTGGGTCTGGCCGGTGCTGGTCTGGTCCGGCCTGGGCAGCCGTCATGCCGAGAACGACCTGGAGGTCCTGCTCGGCGCCTATCCGGCCGCCCGCCGTCGTCTGCTGGCCGAGTGGGCCTCCGGCGTCGCCCTGGCCGCCGTGACGGGCGCGGCACCGCTCATACGCCTCGCCGTCGCCGGTGACGCCGCCGGCACGGCCGCCTGGGCCGCGGGCGCCGTATTCGTTCCCTCCCTGGCGATGGCCCTCGGCGTGCTCTCCCGCACCCACCGGGTCTTCCAGGCCCTCTACCTCCCGCTCTGGTACCTGGTGGTCAACCAGGTCGCCGCCCTCGATTTCATGGGCGCCGTCCGCACCGGCGGCAACCCCACCGGCCCAGCCCCACTGCTCGTCCTCGCCGTCGCACTGGCCCTGCTGGGCACGGCCTTCCTGGCCGACGCGGCCCGCCGCGAGGTGAAGGCGAGGTGAAGGGGCAGGGCGTGCCGCCGGCGGAGCCGCCTCATCGGCCACCCCGCTCACGGCTCTCCGGGCTCGCCCGAGCGGGTCACCAGGTACGGGCGGCCGCCAGGAGGTGGTCACGGACGCGGTCGAGCCGGGGGTTGGTCGGGGTGCCGGGGCGTTGGACGAGGTAGCCGGTGTTGATGGGAGGGTCCTCGGGGTCGTGCAGTTGGACGAGGGCGCCGGAGTCGAGCAGGGGTGTGCAGAGGTAGCGCGGCACGACCGCGAAGCCGGCTCCGGCGGCCACCGCGGAGACGACCCCGCGCAGGTCGGGCACGGTCAGCGCTGCCCGGCAGTTGAGGCGCCGGCCGAAGACATGGCGCCAGTAGCGGCGCACGATCGGCAGGTCCTCGGCGTAGGCGACCAGCGGCACCTCGTGCAGCGCGGCCGGGCCCTCGGCGGCGAGCCGGCCGTTGAGGCGGCCGGCCCAGCCGGGCGCGGCGACCAGGACGAACTCCTCATCGCCCAGCGGCACGGCGGTGAGGGTGCGGCCGCGCGGGCGGGAGGTTGCGATCACCAGGTCGTGGCGGCCCGCGCGCAGCTCCTCCAGCAACGGGTCGGTGAGCCCCGCGGTGACCCGCAGCCGGATGCCGTCGGCGACCAGGGGGGCGAGGGCGGGCAGGACGAGGGTGCAGAGCAGTTCGGCGGGGCCGGCCAGGTGGACGGGTTCCGCACCCGCGTCGGGCCGGGCGCCCGCTCCGGCGGCGGCCGCGAGCGCATCGAGCGGTGCGGAGATCCGCGCAGCCAGCTCGTCGGCGACGGGCGTCGGGGCGACGCCGCGCGGCCGCCGCTCGAACAGCTCGCGCCCGCCCTGCCGTTCCAGCGAGCGGATCTGGGTGGTCACGGTGGGCTGGGACAGGCCGAGCACCTGGGCGGCGGCCGTGAACGAGCCGGCCCGGTAGACGGCCAGGAAGGTGCGCAGCAGGTTGAGGTCGGCGGTCCCGGAAGACTCGCGGAGCTGCGCGGCGGGCACCGAAGACTCGGGAGGCGGCCCGGCAGGCCCGGCGGGCACGGCAGCGGGACGCGGCGCGGCGGGCAGGCCGGCCTCAGCGGGGTCGTGGTCGTTCACCCGGCCAGCCTACGACGCGGCACTCATAGGAATGCCTATGGCAGCCATCGGCTCTGCCATTGGTGGACTGCTGATCACCCGGCCTATGGTCGGTTCCATCCTCCGGGCCCTGCCGGCCCCCCTGCAGAGAAGAGCTCCCAGCATGTCGAAGATCCTGTTCGTCGTCACCGGCGCCACCTACTGGACGCTCGCCGACGGCACCCGGCACCCCACGGGCTTCTGGGCCGAGGAGGCCGTCGCCCCGCACGAGGCCTTCACCGCCGCCGGTCACGAGGTCACCGTCGCCACCCCGGGCGGTGTGGTCCCGACGGTCGACCAGGGCAGCCTGGCCCCCGCGGTGAACGGCGGGCCGGAGGGCGCCGAGCGGGTCGCGGCCGGCCTGGAGGCCTTCACGGGGCTGCGGCACCCGGTCAAGCTGGAGGAGGTGGACCTCGCCGACTACGACGCCGTCTTCTACCCCGGCGGCCACGGCCCGATGGAGGACCTCGCCGTCGACCCGGTGTCCGGCCGGCTGCTCGCCGACACCCTGGCCTCCGGCAAGCCGCTCGGCGTGGTCTGCCACGGACCGGCCGCGCTGCTGGCCGCCACCGGCGCCGACGGCACCAACGCCTTCGCCGGCTACCGGCTGACCGGCTTCACCGACGCCGAGGAGACCCAGGCCGGCCTGGCCGACAAGGCGAAGTGGCTGCTCCAGAGCCGCCTGGTGGAGGCCGGTACGGACTTCCAGGAGGGCGAGCCGTGGGCCCCGCACGTGGTCGTCGACCGCAACCTGGTGACCGGCCAGAACCCGGCCTCCTCCGCCCCGCTCGCGGCCGAGCTGCTCAAGAAGCTGGCCTGAGGCCCCACAGCCCCGACCACCGAACGGGCGCAGCGCCGGCCCGGAGCGATGCGGGCCGGTGGGCGGCCGGCCGGAGCGCACGAACCCGCCGGCGGGCTCCAACCGGAGTGCACCGGCCGGCGCGCGCCCGGCGGGCTCACCGCCGGAGTTCGTCCACCAGGTCCTGGGCGCCGCCGCTGACCACGGCCGTCACGGGGATGCCCGCGGCAGCCAGCAGGCTGGCCGCGACGGTGGCCCGGCGGCCCCGACCGCAGACCGTCCAGTACTCCCGGCCGGGCGGCAACGTGCCGATCCGGTCGGGCAGTTCGGTGAGCGGGATGGCGAGGGCGCCGGGCACCGGTGGATCGGCGGCAGGTCGCACGTCGAGCACCTGGACCGGTCGCCCGCCCTCCGGCCCGCCAGGCACGTCATACCCTCCACGCCCGTCACGCCCGCCAGGCACGTCATACCCTCCACGCCCGTCACGCCCGTCAGGCCCGCGCGAGCCGGAAGGCCCCGGAAGCCCGGAAGACCCAGGAAGCCCGGGAGATCCGCGCGCGAGGGCTCCGCGCACCTCGGAGACGTCGGCCGTCCGGATCGTGGCGAGCGGTCGCCCGCTTGCCCGCCAGCGTTCCACCCCGCCGTCCAACTCCCCTACCAGCCAGGCGTCATAGCCGATCCGCAGCAACTGCAGGACGGCTTCGCGGGCGGCGTCGGCGAGCGGCTCCGGCAGCACCAGGACCAGCGGCGTGCCGAACGGCACCACCTCGCCGACCAGGGCCGCGAAGGAGCCGTCCAGCTCGTCACCGAGCGAGCCCGGCAGGTGGGCGTCGGCGAACGCCCGGCGGTCCCGCGCGTCGACCACCAACGCGTCACGCCAGAGGGCCTGTTGGACCTCCTCCGGGGTCAGTGGCAACAACCCGGGCGGGCCGCCGAGGACGGCCGGGCCGGCCCGGTTCAGCGGCCCCATCCGCCGGTAGTAGGCGGGCGCGGGCGGCAGACCGAGCAGGCGGGCGGCCACGAACGCGTCCTCGTCGCCGGCCAGCAGCGCCGGGTTGGCGAGCCGCTGGTCGCCGACCGTGCTGGTCCGCTCGCCGGCCGCCGCGCCGATCGAGCAGGAGCTGCCGGCCCCGTGCGTGGGCAGCACCCGGGTGTCGGGGGGCAGTTGGGCGAGCCGCCGGAGCGAGCGGTACTGGGCGCGGGCCAGTTGCTCCGTCCGGGCAGCGCCGGAGAGGTCGGTCCGGCCGGCGCTGCCGACCAGCAGGCTGCCGCCGGTGAACACCGCCGCCGGGCGCCCCTCGCCCGGGCCCTGACCACCGTCCAGCACCAGGTAGGCGGTGTGCTCGGCCGTGTGGCCGGGCGTCTCCAGCGCCTGGACGCGCAGCCCGCCGAGGGTGAGCTCGTCGCCCTCGGCCAGCGGCAGGTGGTCGAACCCGTACCCGGCCCGGGCCGGCCCCGCCACCGTCGCCCCGGTCACGGCCCGCACCTCCAGGGCGCCGGAGAGGTAGTCGTTGTGGACGTGGGTCTCCAGGACGTACCTGATCCGCAGCCCGCGCGCCGTGCAGGAGGCGAGCAGCGGCCAGCAGTCCCGCTGCGGGTCCACCACCAGGGCCTCGTCACCGGAGGTCAGGAGGTAGCTGGTGTCGCCGAGGGCAGCGGTGGTGACGGGTTCGATGGTGTTCCCGCCGCTGCCGCTCCTCGTACCGGGGTCGCCGCCCATGGCCCTCAGCCTCCGCCCGGCCCGTCCCCGGGCCGCTCCCGTCCGCGGTCCGGCCCGCCGGCGGTGGCGGCCGTGACCACCACGACCTCCACCCCGGCCACCGGATTGCACCCGTACCCCTGCTCGTTCCAGGGCGCCCGCAGGGGCTGGGTGCGTCCCTCGGCATCGGTCGCCCGCACCAGCAGCAGCCGGGGCCCCGGCAGCCGCGGCGTCCACCGGTACGTCCACTCCGCCCAGGCGTACGGGCCCCGGGCTGGGGCCAGCTCGGCCGGCCGCCACCCGGCGCTGCCGACCCGCACCTCCACCCGGCGCACCGGCACCCCGCCCGACCAGGCCCGCCCGCGCACCGTGCAGGGCAGGCCCAGCGGCAGCCGGGCCCCCGGCGCCGGGCCGGTGATCAGCGACTTCACCCGGATCTCCCCGACCGGCCCCTCGGGTGTGCCGCCGCGGACGCCGCGCGAGCCCCGGTAGACGTACTCCTCGGCCTGGAACGGGCCGGCGAACGGCCGCGCCACCGCCCGCACCCCGACCAGCCACTTGACGTCCGCCACCCCGTACCGGCCGGGCACCAGCAGCCGGACGGGCGCGCCGTGGCCGGGGGTGAGCGGGGCGCCGTTCATGTGCGTGGCGAGCACGGTGTCGGGGTGCAGGGCGAGGCCGGCCGGAAGGCTCCGTTCGAAGGCGGTGCGGCGGCCGTGCAACGCGCCCTCGTCCGCCCCGGTGAACACCAGCTCCACCGCCCCCGGCCGCAGCCCGGCACGCTCCAGCACCGCCCTCAGCGGCACCCCGGCGAACCGGGCGCACCCGACCGCCCGCTGCCCCCACGGCAGGCCGGGTGGGCGCGGCTCCATCAGGCTGCGGCCGTTCCCGGCGCACTCCACCACCATGTCCAGCTCGCGCACCGGCAGTGCGCGCAACTCCTCGTAACCGAGGTCGAGTTCGGCGTCCACCAGCCCGCCCACCCGCAACCGCCAGCCGGCCCGGCGCAGGTGCGGCACCCCGAAGTGGTCACGGACGAAGAACGCTCCGGTGGGCGTGAGCGGCTCGGCCAGCGCCGCCGCCGGCGTCTGGGCGTTGTACGGCTCGGCGCTGACCGTCTCGGGCGCCCAGTGCGGGGCGGTCGTCCCGTTGCGGGCTGTCGTCGTCATCCCGGCTCACCACCTGTATGTGTCCCTCGTGCCCGTTCACCTACCGCGCCCATCGGCCATGGCGGGCATCGGCCATGGCGGGCATCGGCCATGGCGGCCGGCCGCCAGTGGCGCTCCGCCGTGGCGACGCGCCGCCCGCGGGCAGCCACGGATCGCCCGGGCCGCCACAACGCGCTGCGGCCGCCCTCACCCCGGCTCACCCCCTACCGCCACCCGCCCAGCCGGCTGCCCCGCCACCTGCCCCGCCACCTGGCCCGACTCCCGCACCCGGGCCAGGGCGCGGCGGGCGCCGAGCGTCTCGAACAGCGCCGCCGCCTCCGCCCGGAGCCGCCGGTCCGCCTCGCCCGTGCCCGCCCCGACGGCCACCGCCGCCGCCTGGGCCTTGGCCCGCGCGGCCCAGTACGGCTGTCGCGCCCGGCCGTACAGCCCGGCCGCCGCCACGTGGTGGGCCCGGGCGCCCTCCGGGTCATCCCGGGCCGAGGCCAGCGAGCCGAGCGCCGACTGCGCCATCGCGCGCCAGGCCGAACTGTCGGACGGGGCCGCCACCCGCCGCGCCGCCTCGGCGTGTTCGGCCGCGCCGTCGGCGTCGCCCAGGGCCGCGAACGCCTCCGCCGCCACCGGGTGGAGCAGCGCCGTGCAGGTCGGACACTCGCCGTGCCGGGCCGCGGAGGCCGCGGCGGCCAGCGCCGCGCGGACGGCCTCGCCGGGTTCGCCGCGCTCGACGGCGTCCAGTGCGGCGGTCGCATGGAGCCGCCCGACGGCGTGCCGGGCCGACGGGGAAGCGACGGCGACGGCCATGCCCTGTCGCAGGCAGGCCGCCGCTTCGGCGCTGTCGCCGCGCCCGGCCGCGTATTCGGCGAGCCGCTGCCAGGGCAGGGCGCCGCCTCGGCCGCCGAGCTCCTCGTGCAGGTGGGCGCTGCGTTCGAGGCAGCCGGGCGCCTCGTCCCAGCGCCCGCGCAGCAGCAACGACTCGCCGAGCAGGCACCAGGCGAAGGCCTCCGCCCGGCGCGCACCGCGGGCGATCGCCAGGTCGAGGGTGTGGCGGGCGTACTCCTCGACGCTGTCGCTGAGCCCGTCCCCGTAGAGGTGGTACTGGCTCAGACAGCAGTGGATGTCGAAGATCCGGGCGAGGCGGGCGTCCTCGTCAGCGGCGGCGCCGAATCGGTCGATCTCGCTCCGCAAACCCTCCGGCCAGTCGCCGCGGAGGTGGTGGACGGTGGCGAGCGCCTCGTGGGCGGCGGTCAGGTCGTCGGCGGTGCCGTGGTCCCGGGCGAGGGTCAGGCCGGCCTCGGCCGCTCGCTGGGCCTCCTCGTAACGGCCGGACGCCCGGAGCCAGTCGGCACGGGCGCTGAGCAGCCGGCCGGTCTCGGCAGGGTCGCCGCCGGCCTCGGCGAGCGCGGTCTCGGCGGCGGCCAGGTGCGGTTCGGCCGCGGCTACTCCCGCCAGGTGCGGTTCAGCCGCGGTCGCGGCTTCTCCGGCCAGGTGGGCGGTGGCCGGGGCTTCTCCGGCCGAGAGGGCCATGACCGGGGCTTCTCCGGCCAGGTGGGCGGTGGCCGCCTTGCGGTGCAGCCGGACCGCTCGCAGGCCGGTGCCGTCGGCCGCCCGCCCGGTGAGGACGCCCGGCGAGGCCGGCAGGTCCACCACGCCCGGGTCGAGGGCGGAGCCGTACGCGGCCGCGGCGCCGGCGGTGTCGCCGGCCGCCATCCGCTGGTCCCCGACGTGTTCCCAGAGTTCGCCGGCGAGTTCGGCCCGGACGTCGCCGCCGGTCCGGACCTGTTCGCGGAGCCGCTGGGCGGCGGGCCCCGGCCCCTCGGCGCCGTCCGAGGCGTGGTCCAGCGCGGCCGAAAGCCGGTCGTACTCGTGCAGCGCCTCGTGCCGGCGCCCGGCCAGCGCGTAGACCCGGATCAGCGCCGGTGACGCCTCCTCGTGCAACGGGTCTGCGGCCACCGCGCGGCGCAGTACGGCTGCGGCGCCGTCCAGGTCGGCGCGCGCCTCGCGGAGCGCGCCGAGCTCGACCAGGAGCGCCAGGTACTCCGCGTGCAGGGCCTGTTCGCGTTCGACCGCCCATTCCTCGTACCGGTCCTCGGGCAGCAGGTCCCCGCCGTACCGGGCGACGGCCCGCTCGTACGCGTCGGGGTCGCGGCTTCGGCGGGCGTGCAGCGCGGCCTGCTCGAACTCCTGGACGTCGACCCGCAGCGGTCCGCCGTGCAGGGCGAGGCTCTCGCCCGACTCCAGGTGGCACCGGCCGGCGGCCGCGTCCGGGTCGAGGGTGTGCCGGGCCTCGTGCACGGCCGTGCGCAGCAGGCCGGCGCCGGCCTCGGGCGGCACCTCGGGCCAGAGCGCAGCGAGCACCTGCGACCGGTGCAGCCGGTGGCCTGGGGCGAGCGCGAGCAGCTTCACGAGGGTCCGGGGCTTCCGCAGGCGCCAGGCGTCGGCGGCGATCTCGCGCGGGCCCACCCGTACCCGGAAACCGCCGAGGAGGCGGATACGCAGTTCGAGCATGCGCCGGACGCCTTCCGTTCGGACACTACGAACCTACGTCGACAGCGGCCCACCGGCGAGTCCGGGAAGCCCGCGAGACCCGCGGGAACGCGCCACCCACGGGAACGCGCCACCCGCGCGGCAGCCCCCGCGGCACCCTCGCGGCACAACTCCGCGCGGCCTACGCCGCACACCGTGCACGGGGCCCTCATGCCCTCCACGTCACGCGCCGCGCAGGCCTCAGGCCATCCCCCTCACACCGCACACACCCTCCCCCTCACGCCCCGGAGAGCGCCTGGCTGCCGAACTCGCGGACGGCGTCGGCCACGATGGCGTCCAGGCTGGCGTGGTGGGCACCCCGCCAGTAGGCCTGGCCGCACTCGGTGCACTGGGCGAACGCGTCGTAGGAGCGCTCGGTGCCGTCCCGGAGCTGGTCCTGCACGGACGTCTTGGTGACGCTGCGCAGCGTCCCGTTGCAGGTGGTGCACCGGCTCCAGGGGGCGAGCGGCGGCGCGAACCGGGACAGGACGTCCCGCAGCTGTTCCGCGGGGCGGTGGCTGTAGACGTAGGCGCCGGCCCAGAGTTCGCGGCGCCGCAGCAGGCCTCGGTCGCGCGAGAGCATGACGCGCTGCTCGGCGGCCGAGCGGGCGGCGAGCGCGGCGTCGCCGATGTCCGGGTTCTCGTAGGCGGCGTCGATGCCCAGCAGCCGCAACCGGCGCGTGAGCGTGCCGAGGTGGACGTCGAGCAGGAACCGGACCGGGGCGGGCGAAGGCTGCGGCCTGGGTACGGCCTCGACGGAGATCCGCTCCCCGTCGGCGGGGACGTGTGCGACGCCCACCGGCCGCCCGTCCGCGACCAGCGCGCCGACCTCGGTGAGCGGGACGCCGAGCGACTCCACCACATGCCCGAGCGTCGAGGCCCCGTCCGCACGCAGCGCCGTGGGCGCCCCCCGCCGCGCCGAGGCGACGAAGACGTGCAGCTCGGGCGCGAAACTGAGCCAGATCTCCGGTCTCTCCACCCGGCCAGCATGCCAGCGGCCGGCCGACGGCGGCCAGCGTTTTTCCCCGTCCCGGTGCTGTCGGCCGCCCACGGCCGCCCGCGCCGCGAAGGCACACCGGTAGTCGGTCGGTGTCACCCCGACCGGGGCGGTGAGGTGGCGGCGCAGATTGGTGGCGCAGGTTGGTGGCGCAGGTTGGTGGCGCAGGTTGGTGGCGATGCCGAGGCCGCTGCGCTCGCCGACCTGCTCGACGGGCAGGTCGGTCGCCTCCCAGCAGCACCTGGGCGCAGGCGAACCGCTGGTTGAGCAGCCACTGCAGCAGGGTGGTGCCGCTGGGGTCCCCGAACTGTGCCTGCCCGCCTGGCCCGTGCGCGGGAGGACGACTGCGCGGTCGCCCGGCGCCCGTCCGGGATGCCGGCGGCGGCGAGCGCGAACGCGCCGGTGCAGAGCGACCCCATGCGCGCCCCCGCCCGCCCCTGCCCGCCCCGCGCGCCGCAGCTCCGCCACCAGCGCCGCCCGTCTCCTCCCCGACGCCCCCACCGAGGCCGGCGACCTCACCCACGCCCCCGCGGAGACCCTCCTCCGGTGCACCGGCCGCAGCCCCCTACCAGGCCGGCCCCGACTCCCCGCCGGGGCGTGGGCCTGGGACGGACGGGTGTGGTGGCCAAGGTCAGGCGTGGGGCGCCCAGAAGGCGACGAGCCGGGCGGCGCCGTGTTCGAGGCCCTTCCACGAACCGGTGAAGGTGAGCACCGCGATGGCGGAGGTCGGGAACCCGGAGCGGTTCATCCGGGGCAGCAGGTCGGCCTCGGCCTCGCCGGCGAGGGCGTCGGCGAGGGCGTGGACACCGGGGTTGTGGCCGACCAGCAGCAGGTCGGCCACCTCGTCGGACGTCTCGTTGAGAACCGCGATCAGTTCCCCGAGGCTCGCCTCGTAGAGCCGGTCCTCGAAGACCGTCCTGGGCCGCTGGGGCAACTCGGGGACGATCAGCTTCCAGGTCTCCCGTGTGCGCGCCGAGGTGGAGACGAGTGCGAGGTCCGGCACGATGCCCGTACCGGCGAGCCACCGGCCTGCGACGGGAGCGTCCTTGCGGCCCCGCTCGGCCAGCGGGCGCTCGTGGTCGTCGGCGTCGCTCCACTCGGCCTTGGCGTGCCGGACCACGACGATCCTGCGGGTCGGTTCGCTGCTCACGACGGTCTCCTCCTCCATGCGGGACATCGGTACCCGGCCGACGCTAGCCACCCGTCGACCGGGCCTCGGACATGACATCCGTCCCTCACTCGAAGGAGTGAGGGACGGACGGCGGACGGGGAGTCAGCGGAAGGTGCGCAGGCGCAGGCTGTTGCCGACCACGAAGACCGAGGAGAAGGCCATCGCCGCCCCCGCGATCATCGGGTTGAGCAGGCCCGCGGCGGCCAGTGGGATCGCCGCCACGTTGTAGCCGAAGGCCCAGAAGAGGTTGCCCTTGATGGTGGCCAGGGTCCGGCGGGAGAGCCTGATGGCGTCGGCGGCGGCGAGCAGGTCTCCGCGGACGAGGGTGAGGTCGCCGGCCTCGATGGCGGCGTCGGTGCCGGTGCCCATGGCCAGGCCCAGGTCGGCCTGGGCGAGGGCGGCCGCGTCGTTGACGCCGTCGCCGACCATGGCCACGACCCGGCCCTCGGCCTGGAGGCGCTGCACGGTGGCGACCTTGTCCTGGGGCAGCACCTCGGCGATCACGTCGTCCGGCCTGATGCCGACCTCGGCCGCCACCGCCTGGGCCACGGCGGCGTTGTCGCCGGTGAGCAGCATCGGGGTCAGCCCGAGGGCGCGCAGCCGGGCGATGGCCTCGGCACTGGTGGGCTTGACGGCGTCGGCGACCTCCAGGACGGCGCGGGCTTCGCCGTCCCAGCCGACGGCGACGACGGTGCGGCCGGCGGCCTCGGCCGTGCGCTTGGCCTCGGCGAGCCGGGCCGGCAGGTACTGCGACCAGTCGGCGAGCAGCTGCTCGCGGCCGACCAGGACGGCGTGCCCGTCCACCACGCCCTGGACGCCGAGGCCGGGGACGTTCTCGAAGCCCTCCACGCCGGGCAGTTCGCCCGTCCGGTCGGCGGCGGCCGTGGCGACGGCGCGGGCGATCGGGTGCTCGGAGGCGTGCTCCAGGGCGCCGGCCAGGCGCAGCGCCTCGGTCTCGGTGGTGCCCTCGGCGGTGTGGACGGCGAGCAGGGTCATCCGGCCGGTGGTGACGGTGCCGGTCTTGTCCAGGACGACGGTGTCCACCCGACGGGTCGACTCCAGCACCTCCGGGCCCTTGATCAGGATGCCGAGCTGGGCGCCGCGCCCGGTGCCGACCAGCAGGGCGGTCGGGGTGGCCAGGCCCAGGGCGCACGGGCAGGCGATGATCAGCACGGCGACGGCGGCGGTGAAGGCGGCGCTCCAGCCCTCGCCGGTGCCGAGCCAGTAGCCGAGGGTGGTGAGGGCCAGGGTGATGACGATCGGGACGAAGACGGCGGAGATCCGGTCGGCGAGCCGCTGGGCCGCTGCCTTGCCGTTCTGCGCGTCCTCCACCAGCTTGGCCATCCGGGCGAGTTGGGTGTCGGCGCCGACGCGGGTGGCGCGGACCACGAGCCGGCCGCCGGCGTTGACGGTGGCGCCGGTGACGGCGTCGCCCACCGCGACCTCGACCGGCACGGACTCACCGGTCAGCATCGAGGCGTCCACGGCGGAGGCGCCCTGTTCGACCACGCCGTCGGTGGCGATCTTCTCGCCCGGGCGGACCACGAACAGCTCGCCGGCGGCGAGTTCACCGGTCGGGATGCGGACCTCGGCGCCGCCGCGCAGCACGGTGACGTCCTTGGCGCCGAGTTGGAGCAGCGCCTTCAGGGCGGCGCCGGCGGTGCGCTTGGACCGCGCCTCGAAGTAGCGGCCGGCCAGGATGAACGCGGTGACGCCGGCCGCGGCCTCCAGGTAGATGTTGGACGAGCCGTCGCTGCGGGCGATGGTGAACTCGAAGCCGTGCCGCATGCCGGGCATTCCGGCGTGACCGAGGAACAGCGCCCAGAGCGACCAGAGGAACGCGGCGCCGGTGCCGAGCGAGACCAGGGTGTCCATGGTCGCGGCGCCGTGCCGGGCGTTGGTCCAGGCGGCGCGGTGGAACGGCCAGGCGGCGTAGGTGACGACGGGCGCGGCGAGGGTGAGCGAGAGCCACTGCCAGTTGTCGAACTGCAGCGCCGGCACCATGGCCATCGCGACGACGGGGACGGCGAGGGCGAGCGCGGTGATCAACCGCTGCCGCAGCGGGGCGAGTTCGTCCGGCTCCTCAGGGACGTCGCCGGAGGGTCCGGCGACCGCGGGCTTCGGCAGGGCGGCGGTGTAGCCGGTGGCCTCGACGGTGGCGATCAGGTCGGCGACCTCGACGCCGTCCGCGACGACGACCCGGGCCTTCTCGGTGGCGTAGTTGACGGTGGCCTCGACGCCGTCCATGCGGTTGAGCTTCTTCTCGATCCGGGCGGCGCACGAGGCGCAGGTCATGCCGCCGATCTGGAGTTCCACCTCGGTGGAGGCGGGTGCCTGGGTGGTCATCTGGGCTCCTCGTGGGTCGTGGATCAGGGTGGGTCCGGGGCCGGGGCCCGGGGCCGAGTCCGGGGCCCGGACCGGGGTCCGGATACCCCCAGGGGGTTGTGCGGGGGGGGGATGCCCGGGCCCCGGCTGCCGGGGTCCGGATACCCCCAGGGGGTCGTGCGGGGGGGGGATGTCCGGGCCCCGGCCGCCGGGGCGGATCGAACAGCGCCGGTCAGGCGCGGCCGGTCAGCTCGTAGCCCGCGTCGTCGATGGCGGCGCGCAGGGCCTCTTCGTCCGGCTCGGCCTCGGCGGAGACGGTGACCAGGCCGGCCGTGACGTCCACGCGCACGGCGGTGACGCCGGCCAGGGCGGAGACCGCCTTGCCGACGGCCTGCTCGCAGTGGCCGCAGGTCATCCCGGCGACCGCGAAGACGGTCGTGACGGCGGCGAGCGCCGTCTCGATGGTGGCGGTGGTGGAGCAGGTGCCGTCGGTGGAGCAGCAGGACATGGGTTCCTCCGGTGGATTCGGCCTTGGATACCCGGTGGGGGTATCGGTCGGTGCGTGCTTCGTTTATACCCATGGGGGGTATCGAGCGCAACCTCTCCCCGCTCGTCGAAGCTCCTTGACTCAATACCCCCAGGGGGTATCTACTCCAGATCTCGGAGCCCCGCCCGAGGAGCCGATCACCACCGAAGGAGCACGCCATGAACACCGCGCTGAAGATCGCCGCCTTCGCCACCGGCCTCACCACCGCGTTCGGCGCCGCGTACGGGGTCGGCCACGCCACCGGCACAGGCCCGCGCCCGACCGCCTCCACCACCGCCGGCGCGCATGCGGGCCACACCCCGGAGGCGGCGAACGCCGCCGAGCACCTGCCCGGCGGGCTCCAGGTCTCGGAACGCGGCTACACGCTCAGCGTCGACGACCCGTTCGTCACCGCCAGCGCCACCCCCACCGGCCTGCGGTTCCGCATCCTCGGAGCGGACGGCCGCCCGGTCACCGACTACCGCCCGGCGCACGAGAAGGAGCTGCACCTGATCGTCGCCCCGCGCGACCTCACGAGCTTTCAGCACCTGCACCCGACCCGGGCCGCCGACGGCACCTGGAGCGCGGCGGCCGTCCTCCCCACCGCGGGCGAGTACCGGGTCTTCGCCGACTTCACTCCGGCCGGCGCGGCCGAGGGGCTCACCCTCGGCGCCGATCTCCACGCGGCCGGCGACCTGCGCCCCGCACCCCTGCCGGAGACGGGCCGCAGTGTCACCGTCGACGGCTACACCGTCACCCTCGGCGGCGACCTCACCCCCGGCCGGCCCGCCCGGCTCACCCTCACCGTCACCCGGGACGGTCGCCCCGTCACCGACCTCCAGCCCTACCTCGGCGCCTACGGCCACCTGGTCGCACTGCGCGCCGGCGACCTCGCCTACCTCCACGTCCACCCGGAGAGCACGACGCCCGGGCCGGAGGTCGCCTTCACCGCGACCGCACCCAGCCCGGGCGCCTACCGCCTCTTCCTCGACTTCCGGCACGGGGACACCGTCCGCACCGCGGCCTTCACCGTCACCACCCCGGGTGGCGACGCGCCCACCGAGGCCGACGCCCACCGGCACTGAGCGGCCACCGGCGCCGAGCGACCGCAGCGCCTCGCGTGCCTCAAGCGCCTCAGCCTCACGCGCCTGACGCGCCTCACGCGCCTCAGCCGTAGCGCTTCAGCAACTCCTCGACGTAGTCCTCCAGCCGTTCGGCCAGCAGTGCGGGGGTCAGGTCCGCGCGGCCGAGCTCACGCCAGCTCACCCCGACCTTCTCCGCGTCCGGTGCGAAGGCCAGGGCGTCGAGCAGGCGCCAGTACAGGTGGTCGGACGGATCCTCGGTCAAGGCACCGCCGGCCGCCAGGTAGCGGTCGGCGAACCCCATCCCGACCGGCACCCCGTACAGCAGGGCCAGCGCCGTGGAGCAGTGCGCGACGTCCAGGTCGGCGGGGCCCCATGAGGTCTCCACCCAGTCCACCACGCCGGTGATCCTCAGCCCGCCCGCGTCACGGCCGCCCTCGCCGCTCCCACCGCCCTCGGCGCCACCTCCACCGTCGCCGCCGCCGCCACCTCCGCCGAAGAGCACGTTGCCCGGGTGGTAGTCCCGGTGCAGGAAGCGGCCCGGGAACGGCGGGGGCGGCCGGCGGATGACCCCGGCGGCCCGGTCCCACACCTCCGGGCGCGCGCTCTCCGCCGGACGCCGCACACCCTCCGCGGTCACCCACGCCTGGTACGCCCGCGGCCGAGCATGCACCGGCACGTCGACGCGGTGGATCCGGACCAGCTGCTCGGCCAGCAGCCGGCAGCGCTCGTCCAGCTCCTCCCCGTCCACCCGGACGGTGCCCGGCAGCAGTGTCATCAGCAGCGACGGGTACGCGCAGAACTCCCCCGTCGCGTCCACCCCGCGGAGCCCTGCCACCGGCACTCCGGTGCCGTCCGCGCGGAGCAGGGTGAGGATGTCGGCCTCCCGGGTGAGCAGGCCTTCGGCATGCCGGAGGTAGAACGGCTCGACGAACGAACGGAGCACCAACTCCCCTACCCCACACGGCCCTTCGATCCGCATCCGGCGCATCTGCGAAGTGGATCCGCCCCGCAGCCGGGTGCTCCCGGCCACCCTGCTGCCGTCCGCCAGCTGCCCCTCGACCCACGCCCAGGTGGCGGCCTGGTCGCGTTGCCCGCTGCCCTGAGTCACTAATTCGCTCATGGCCCGCCAGCCTAGGGCGTACCAGGCTCAGGACGTGCCCGGGTCAGGGCGTACCGGGCTCAGGACGTGCCCGACTCAGGAGTGCCGGACTCAGGACGGACCAGGCTCGCGATGGCCGGGAACCGCCTACCGACCCGGGCGGCCCCGGCGGGCGCCGCCGGACTTGCCGCCCGACGCCTTTCCGGTGCCCGGCCTGCCGGTGCCCGACCGGCCGCCGGCGGACTTCCCGCCCGCCGCCTTGCCACCCGTCGCCCGGCCGCCCGCCGCCTTGCCACCCGTCGGCTTCGCACCCGTCGACTTGCCGCCGGCCGGCTTGCCCGAGCCGCCGCGCGGGCGCCCGGCCGCCGGGGCGGGCTTCTCCTCGGGCTGCGCTGCGCCGGCCCGGCCACGCGAACTGTTGACCGTCCGGCCTCGGACGATGCCGATGAACTCCTCCACCAGGTCGGTCGTCCTGTCCTGCAGCCAGGAGAGCACCACCTGCGACTGCGGCGCGTCCGGAACCGGGCGGTAGGTGAGGTCCCGGCGGTGGTGCAGCCGGGCGAGCGACTGCGGCACGAGCAGGACACCGACGTTCGCCGCGACCAGCTCGATCGCGTCCCCCGTCGTCGCCGGGCGCTCGATCGCGGGCCGCCCGGGGAGGGTCTGCCAGCCGAGGGAGTCGTCCATCGGGTGGAAGACCACCTCGTCGGCAAGGTCCGCGAGCGGCACCTCCTCGGCCGCCGCCAGCCAGTGGTCCTTCGGGAAGACGACCACGGTGGTCTCGGTGTAGAGGGGGATCGCGCTGAGGCTGTCCCGGTCGACCGGGAGGCGGACCAGCCCGGCGTCCGCACCGCCGCCCAGCAGCGTCGGCTCGCCCTCCTCCACCGGCACCGCGACCAGGGTGAGCGGGACGTCGGGCAGCCGCTGCTCCCAGACGCGCACCCACTT
Source organism: Kitasatospora sp. NPDC032757 (assembly GCF_055579305.1). Taxonomy (NCBI): domain Bacteria; kingdom Bacillati; phylum Actinomycetota; class Actinomycetes; order Kitasatosporales; family Streptomycetaceae; genus Kitasatospora; species Kitasatospora sp. NPDC032757. Next base: position 361,953 of record NZ_JBVINN010000001.1, read on the forward strand.
ACCGGGCGTCACGCCGGGAACATACACCAGCCGGAACGAGGGGTTCGCCTGCATCTCTGTCACGCAGCAAGGCTACCGACCGTGATCGGGGCCGCCACTCACTCGCTTACCCTAGTGACCATGACATCGCTCAAGCCGAAGACCACCCAGACCATGAAGCCGGCCACGGCGGCCAAGAAACTGGGCATCTACCTCGACGCCGCCCCCGCCGACTTCCAGGAGGGCGTGGTCTCCCGCGAGGAGCTGAACGCCCTGCAGGCCGAGCCGCCGCAGTGGCTCCAGGACCTGCGCCGCAACGGCCCGCACCCGCGCCCGGTCGTCGCGGCCAAGCTCGGCATCTCCGTCTCCGGCCTGGCCCGCGGCGGGGTCACCGAGGCCCTCACCACCGAGCAGATCGACGCGCTCAAGGAGTCCAACCCCACCTGGCTGGAGCGCGAGCGCACCGTCCAGGCCGAGGTCCGCAAGGAGGCCGTGCGGATCAAGGAGAAGCAGGAGAAGGACCAGCAGAAGGAGCAGCAGAAGCAGGCGGCCCCGCAGGCCAAGCCCGCCAAGAAGCGCTGACACCAGCCGGCGGCACCGGCACCGCCCCGGCGCGCTGACACCGCCCGGCGGCACCGACACCACCCGGAGACGCTGGCACCGCCGGAACCCTGCCGGCGCCGCCAGGGGGCTCCGGAGCCGACGGCCGGGACGGCGGCGCGCACGTCCGCAGGGGGATCCGCCTGACGGGGGAAGGCGCCGACCTGCCCGGCCTGCCCGGCCTCGGGGCGCAGCTGGGCGCCGCGCCCGCCGGGCACCACGACCGGCCGAAGCTCCCGGGGCTGCGACGTTCCCGCCGGCGCCGACCGCGGCCGCACCCGTGCGGATGCCGGCGGGCGTGGCGGACCTGCCGGCCTCCCCGGACCGCTTCTCCCCCGAGACTTCGAGACTCCGAGGCCCCGCAGCCCCGACCATTCCACCCGGTCCACCCGGTCCACGCCGTCCCCACGCCTCGGCCGCTTTGGCCCCGGGCTCGTACCCGACGAACGGGGTGCCGGCGCACCGGCCGCCGGTGTCGAGGGACTCCCGCCCGGCCCAGGGGCCGGCGTTCAGGTTGTAGGTGTGGTTCAGACCTCGGTCACCTTGTTCACCGGGCTGTGGACCACCCCCGGGCTGCCGGTGACGTGGTACGACGGGACCGGCATCGTCCGGTCCGTCCGTCGTCCACGCGCCGCCGTCGGCGCTGTATTCGTGCGCGAGGACTCCGTCGGCGCCGACGGCGAAGGTCTCCCGACCTGGTCTCTCCAGACCGACTCGGCAAACGGCTGGAGCCGGCCCGGCGCGGCCGCTTTCGCACCCGACTCACCTTCTCCATGGGCACTTTGGGGCACACGGGCAGGACTTGGCAGGCGGCCGACCCCAGGGCCACCCGTCGCGGCGCTACGGTGTGCCAGGACCGCCCCGGAGGAGAGGAGCACGACCATCACGACCCCGACCTGGGACGAGCTGCTGCTGCACAACCGGGAGACGCTGGCCGGTCTGTACACCGAGGTGCCGCCCCTGGAGGATGTGGTCCTCCGGTCGGTGCACTTCAACGTCTACGGCCCGACGCTCGTCTGCCGCCTCGAACTCCCCCGCTTCCCCGACCTGGCGCCGGACGACTGGCGGGCGGCGGGCTGCGACCGGTTCGAGCTCCAGCTCCACTTCATCCTCGGCCCGCAGGAGGACCTCCGGATGCAGGGCATGCCGAGCGGCCGCACCGTGACCGTCCGGCACCAGCGGTCGGGCGGCCTCGGGCAGCGGTTGCTGCGGGTCTCGATCGACGGGGAGGGCTGCGCCATCCGCTTCAGCTGTTACGAGGAACTCCAGGCCGCGCACCTCAGCGCCTACAACTCCTCGGACGGCGACGCCTCCAGCGCACCACGCCGGTTCGCCGGCCGCGTCGACCAGCGCCTGTACGAGACCCTGCCCCCGCCGACCAGGATGCCCTTCTATGACTCCCTCTGACCCCGACTGGTCGGCCGCGCTGCTCGACCCGGAGGACGTGCGCGCGGTGCTGGGCACGCCGCCACCGCCCCTGACGGACTACGCGCTGACCACCGTGCACCTCGACGAGCGCGAGGCCTCCGTCACCCTGCGCTTCTTCGCCTTCGGCGTCCCCGCGGGAGCGGCGGCGGCCTGGGAGGAGGCCGGGCACAACGCCGTCACGTTCTTCCTGCTCTGCACCGGGGTGCGGAACCTCGTGGTGGACGGCTGGAGCACGGACCCGCTCACCGGCATCGCCCTCACCGCCAATTCCGTCGAACTGTCCGGCAGTGGCAAGCGGATGACGTTCGACGCCGCCACGATCACCGCCACCGCGCCCACCGGCTCCCGCGCCGGTGGCTTCTGAGCCAACGCCCCCCCGAGCCGACGACCCCGAGCCGGCGGGTCACCGTTGCCGATACGCGTGGCCCCCGACCGGACGTCCGCCCGGGGGCCGTGCCGAGTCATCGCCGGTCAGGGCCGGTCGGACCAGGAGAAGGCGACGATCCGCCAGCCCTCGGCGGTACGGACGAACTGGAAGACCTTCGTCCCACTGCCCTCGTAGGGCTCGCCGTTCATCATCCCGGACTTGCTGTACTCGCCGACCCGCGACGCGACGTCGCCGACGATCTCGGTCCGCTCGGACGTCTCCCACTCGGAGAACTCGACCAACCGGCCGTCGCTCAGCAGCTTTTCGCGCGGCTCGACGAACTCGTCCACGGTGTAGACGGTGAGGGCCGGCCCGGTGTTGACGATCACTCCCCCCGGAATCAGCAGCCGGCGGAGCCGGGCCACATCGGCGGGCTTGCCGCCCCGGTTGTCGAATGCGCCGAAGAACTCGGCGGTCAGCGCGTCAATCTCGACCTTGGACATGATCCGACAGTAACAGTGCAATGGCACCGCAGGAACGGAGTTGCCGCACCTGCCCGACCACCTCGACGGTCACCGCGCACCCACGAGCCCGCCCGGCACCGTGAACCGGCCGGACGATCGGCTGTCAGGGGGCCCCAGAGGCTCCAGTGCCTTCCGCCGCGCGCCGGAGGGTGATCCGGTACCGCTGCACCGGGCCGAACCTGGTGTCCCGGATGTCCTCGAAGACACCGCCATGATGCGTGATCGTCCTCGCCGAGGCCGTGTTGTCGACCGCACAGCCGAGCAGTATCCGGTCCATGCCCAACTGCCGCGCCTCGTCCAGCATCCGGCCCAGCGCCCAGGTGGCGAGCCCACGCCGACGCGCGGACGGGCGGATGCCGTAGCCGATGTGCCCGTACAGCGGGACATAGCCCTCGGGCCCGTGCCGCAGCGCGATCCCGCCGAGCACCCGGTCGCCCTCGACGATCCAGCGGTAGGTGCAGCCCTTCCCGCCGTGCTCGGCGCGCTTCGCCGGATCCGACGCGTCGGCCAGCCGCGCCACCCAGGCCGCGAACCCGGCCGGCGAGCCGGTCTCGTCGGCCGGCAACAGCCCGAACCCGTCCTCGTGGATCCCCGGCCCCCACTCGTCGTGCGCTTCGAGCCAGGCGGACTGCAGGCGGACGGTGGGCGCGATCAGTTCAGGCATACGGCGACGATACCGACCCGGTCGACCACGATCCACGGCCGCCGACCCGTTGAACAACTCGCCAGTCCTGAACGATTGTTGACGGAGTGCAACCAGAGATGATCCGGAAGGCCGATGCCGCCCGGGGCTACGACAAGCTCCCACCGGGGCAGGAGGCCACGGTCCGGCGCTCCGAGCCCGGCTGCATCGGCCCGGGCACCTACGACGTCCTGCGGTGCCCGCCTCCCGCCGTCCGTCCAGGATCTGCAGGGCGCAGGCCAGCCCGGCGCGATCAGCCGGCTCCGGCTCGACGACCCTCGACACCGACAACCGTCGGCCCGGCGGCGGGGGCCGTCGGGGGCCGAGCCTGGAGCGGCCGGATCACTCCGTCACAGGCAGGCACTCGGCGAGCAGGCCGACGACGTCGCGCCAGGCTCGCTGCGCGTGCCGTGGGTGGTAGCCGACGCCGGGGACCACGGTGTGGTCGACCGGTGGGTGGTGGAAGGCGTGTAAGGCGCCGCCGTAGAGCGCGAGGCGCCAGTCGACGCCCGCGGCCTGCATCTCAGCGGTGAACGCGTCCCGTTGCGCGGGCGGCATGATGGGGTCTTCCGACCCGACACCGGCCCACACCGGGCAGCGAATGCGCGCCGCCTCGCCCGGTCGGCCCGTGGTCAGTGCGTTGACTGTCCCGATCGCCCGCAGGTCGACGCCGTCGCGCCCGAGTTCCAGCGCGATCGCGCCCCCGGTGCCGTAGCCGACGGCGGCGATCCGGTCGGGGTCGGTCCGCGGCTCGGCGCGGAGCACGTCGAGCGCCGCGTGGCCGATGCCCCGCATCCGGTCGGGGTCGGCGAGCAGCGGCATGCAACGGGCAAGCATCTCCTCAGGGTCGCCCAAATAGCGCCCGCCGTGGAGGTCGAAGGCCAGCGCCACGTATCCCAGCTCAGCGAGTACGTCGGCCCGGCGGCGCTCGACGTCACTGAGCCCCATCCCCTCGGGTCCGAGCAGGACCGCGGGTCTGCGATCGACACCGGCCGGGAGCGCAAGGTGCCCGATCATCGTCAGGCCGTCGGCAGGGTACTCGACCGTGCGCGTAGTAATCGTCGCCATGGGACTGGACCGTAGTGATCGCCGCGCCCGGTCGGGCCGGTGTTCACCGCCGGCAGAACAGCGCGGGTGCGCCTCTGAAACGCGGCGCCGGCTTCCACCACGAGGCCACACCCGAGAATCAGGGCACTGCATCCCCGGGTCAGCGTTGAAGATCCTTCGGTTTCCGCGAACTCGCGGAGGTCCAGGGATCTGGCCGAGGTGCCTGAAAAACCGGCTCTGTCGCAGATCTCGGATGGCCAGGATGCCGGAGCCGGGCCGGCATCCGGCGGCGAAGTCGCGGCTCGCCGGTATGACGGGCGGTCAGGCGTAGTCAGCGGTGGGCTGGGCAAGGCCGGGACCACCTGCGTGCGGGGACTGGACATAGTCCTGCGGCGGCTTGGGAAGGTCCTGCAGGCAGGATGCGGAGCAGGCGTTGACCAGAAGCGGCAAGACGTCGGTGGCAACGCGCAGCGAGATCCATGCCTGGTGGATCTCGGCTCCCTCCAGTGACCGGTCGCACACGCTGCACCTGCGAACGGCCGCAGCACCCCATTCTCCGGGGTCGACGTCGTCGAGGCCGAGGTCCGTGGCCACCACGCGGGCGGGCTGGAGCGGGGGGAACGGTGGGCGGAGCTTCTCGTTGCCGAACAGGGCGCGCGTGCTCACGGTGCTGCGCTTCAAACTCGGGCACCTGGTCAGCTCGTACGGGAACCAGTGCAGCCGATAGGACGTGTACGGCGTGAATTCCTGCAGGCTGCTCATGGCGCCGATCTCCGGAGGGATCCGAACCAGGCTGCTGCCGTAGAGGTTGAACTGCTTGACGGCGGTGAGCTTGGCGATGCTCGGCGGCAGGGTGACGATCTGGCGCCGCTCTTGGGGGCTCATCTCCGCAAGTGGTCGAAACACCTCCCGTCCGTCCACGGCGGCTTCCTCAATCAGCGCCAGGAGGTGCTGCCAGGCCGGCGACGATGTGTCCTGTCGCTCATTGTGGAAGCGCACCCGCCGTCGGTTGCTCACCCGGCCCTGGTCGAAGCAGGTGCAGACATCTCGGCGGGAGGCGCTGCTGCCCGGGGCCGAGTCCGAGGTGTCGCCCCGCCCGTTGGTGTGGGATGCCAGCTCTGGTTCATTCGCCATGGCGGACACGATACGAAGACGCGGGTGAGCCGGATCAGTTGGGGGTTGCGGCTCGACCCGAAAAGCCCACCCTGAGATGATCACGGCCAGGGGCCGGGGCCCGCCGGGGGCCTGGCCGTAGACCAGGGCAGGGCGTACCGTCCACCCGTCCACGGCGTGGCGAGGACAGTGCGATTGGCGGTCGCGCAGAGCACGGTGCCCGAAGACCCTACGGACCGGGGGGCGTTGCGGGCGGCCGGGTAGGAGATCCGGGCCCTGATGACCGAGGCCGCCGGAGCGGGTGCGCGACTGGAGCGGTTCCTGTCGCACACCGAGCTCTCCTTCCTTTACTCCCCGGGCACCAGTCGCTCGTCGTCGAGGCGGACGGCTTCCGGTTCGGCTTCGCGCTGTGCATCGAAGCCAGATTTCCGGAGGTGTTCGCCGAGTACGAGCGCCTGGACGTCGACTGCGTCCTGCTGTCGGTGATGGCTGACGACGCGCCCAGGGCCCGTGTCGCCCAGGCGTACGGGACGCTCTACAGCTACTGGCTCGGCTACTCCATCCCGGGCGCAGTACAGCGCCACGGTGCCGTCCGGGATCGTGGCGCTCGGCGGACGGTGGCTGGCGCGCTGTCCCTCGGACGGACGTCCCGCCCTGGCGGTCGCGGACATCGACCTCGACTCGCAGGACAGGGACATCACTCTGACTGTTCGTCACGCCCGCCCGTGGCGCGCGCAGCCCGGGCCGGGCTCTACGACGAGCACATCCCGGTCGGCGACGCCCGCAGCGACACCCGCACAGCCTTCTGACACCGCCGCCTACCGGCCCGACCCCGACCGGCGCCCCAACGCCGGTGGCACCGCTCTTCGTTGCTCTGGGGCCCGGGCCTCGGAGCAACGGCCTCACCCTTCCGCGATCAGCTCACTATCGGCTTGTACGGCTTTGGCCTGAATTGCCGTACCCGCCCTCGGCGCTCTTGTAAGGACCACGCAGCCGCAATGACAATTGCACACCGATCGTGAGCAGCCCCTGGAAGCGGAAGGCGGGACGTGATGCACCTCGGCGCAACCCTCCAACGAAGGATTCGAGGCCGGATCGGCGCAGGACTTGGGGTCCTGACCCTGCTGGCGAGCGTGATCGTCGTCGCGGCCGCGTCGCCCGCGCAGGCCGGCGACTCCTACTGCAACAACGGGAAGAACGTTGTCGGCGACATCGAGAAGAGGTACATCGACATGAACGGCCCCGCCGGGCCGCTCGGGTGTCCTCTCACGGACGAGCTGGTCAACCCCGACGGGTTCGGCCGGCGAACGCAGTTCCAGAACGGCACGATCTACTGGTCCCCGCGCAGTGGCGCCTGGCCGGTCTGGGGAGACATCGGCGGCAAGTGGTGCGACCTCGGATGCGAACGGGGATGGCCCGGATACCCCACCTCCTACGAGGTCAAGGCGGGCGACCAGATCCGCCAGAACTTCCAGTGCGCGGTGATCTACTTCCAAGCCGTTGGCGGCGGGGCATCGAAGACCTGGACAAGCGAGAACCTCTGCCTCTGACGCTTCGCACAGGGCACCCGTGACACATCAGTGCCCCGACCGGGATTCCGGTCGGGGCACTGAGGGGCAGGCAGGGTCAGACGGTGCCGAACTCGCCGGCCTGGACGCCGGTGACGAACGACTGCCAGGCGTCGGCAGGGAAGACGAGCGCAGGGCCCTCAGGGTCCTTGGAGTCGCGGACGGGGATCAGACCCGGAAAGTCAGGCGAGATCTCGACACAGTTCCCCCCGTTGCCGCTGTGTCGCGACTTCACCCACCGGGCGCCGGTCATGTTGATGGGCGTCATTCAAGGTCCTTCCGAACAGCGCGGATCATGGCGAGTGAGGCCACCGTGGACAGCGACTCCACCTGCAGCTGATCGTAGTCCTCCTCCCAAGCCGCGATCGGGGCACGGCCGCGTTCCAGGTACCCCCGGAGCTGGGACTCGGCGTATCCCACCACCGATCGATCTGGCAGGGTGAGCAAGACCACCGGCAGCATGAACGGCCGCTGCTCAGCAAGCTCGAACGGCGCGACCTGAACCGTGATGTTGGGCCGGTCGGCCAGCGCCTCAAGATGGTCGAACTGGGCTCGCATCACAGCGTGGCCACCGATCGGCCGTAGGAGACAGCTCTGGTCCAATACGGCATGGATCGTCGGCGGAGCCTTCTGTTCCAGTAGCTGTTGGCGCTGGACGAGGAACGCCACTCGTTCATCGGCTTGTTCCTGGCTGATGCTGCCACGGCGGACGCTTGCGGCTTCAAATGCTGCGGCATAGGCAGGAGTTTGAAACAGTCCGGGGATCACTCCCAGCTCGAACGTTCGCAGGCGTCGACATCGTGCCTCAGCCTCCGCGAACTCGGCGAAGCCCTCAAGCAGGCTGGCACGCGAGTAGCGACGCCAGAGCTCATAGAAGGTGCCACCAGTTCCGAACACTTCGTCAGCTTTAACCGCGAAGTTATGAGTTACGGGCTTCTTCGCTCGTTCGACGTACGAGACCATGGCATTCGAGAAACCCATCCGCCGCCCCAGCTCGGTCTGCGACCATCTCATGGCTCGCCTTGACCTGCGGAGTTCCACACCGAAGCGAACGAGTGGCGATGATGTCAGGTCAGATTCGCTTTGCTGCATGGGCGTTGCCACCTATAACCAGACGAAACAGTCAAGGGTTAGACACTGGCCATCGTAGGCCAATCAGGCCACCATGGCTACGCCCGGTAAGAGATCGGGAACCCAGAGCAACCACTGGAGCCAACATGCCCAGCCGCCCCCATATGCCCGCGTACAGGCCCAAGGTCGGAGAAGTCGTCCGCGACCTCGCCCACCGCACGGCCACCGGCGAGCCCTCCGAAGGCGTCTACATGGACACCCTCGGCGACCTCGCCTACCTGCGCCCCGCCGGCGGCGGCTGCGAGTGGACCACCAAGCCCGAGCACCTCCAGCGGCTCGACCACCCCCGCCACCTCACCGTCCAGCACCCCAGCAGGCCCCGCGCGCACGACGCCGCGTGAGCCCGACCCTCAGACTCCTCGCGGCCGTCACGGCCGTGCCTGCCGCCAGCGCCGGCGCCGCCGTCCTCGCCTGCTGGCCGATCCGCGACGGACCCTGCGGCCCGCGACTGCTCATCCTCGGCCTCATCGTCGCGACCGGCGTCGTCGCCGGCCTCCCCGCCTGCTTCACCTGGCTCTCGATGCCAACGGAACCCGACCGAGCCATACCCCCGACTCCCGTCCGGCTCGCGGCCCCCGCGCGAGCCGGGCGGGTCACCTACATCCAACTCATCCCACCGGAGCCCGACTTGCTGTACCCACTCCCCGAGATCCTCACCAACCCGCCCCGCCGCCGGCTCGGCCACCAGGCACTCGTCCTCAACTCCGACGGCGCCGTCCTCCTCCTCGAAACCACCTACAAGAACGGCCACACCCTCCCCGGCGGCAGCGCCGAGCGCGACGAACTCCCCCACCTCGCCGCCCGCCGTCACACCGAGACCCAGACCGGACTCGTCCTCCCGCTCCGCAGCCTGCTCGCCACCGACTACACCGACACCCAACTCCTGCCCGAGGCCGTCCACTTCGTCTACTGGGGCGGCCGTCTCACCCGGGCCCAGGAGGTGACCCTCGCGCGCCACCTGCCACCCCCGCACGTCGTCGGCCTGCACTGGGTCCCCGAGGCCCGGCTCCCCGACGTCATGGCCACCCACCAGCACCGCCGCACCACCCAGGCCCTCACCGCCCTCGCCCGCGGCGCCCACCTCCCCTTCCTCCTCCGCGGCATCCCCGCCGAGTAGCCCCGCCGACCCAGCGCCGCCGAGTAGACAGGTCGAACAGCCTCGCCGAGCAGCCCCCCTCTCACCGCGCCCGGGCGAGGAAGAGGTCGCTGAGGAGGTCCATGGCGATGCTCCCGCCGTGGGCGTCCAGGACCCGCGCGGTGTCGGCGAGGACGTGCTCGCGCCGGTCGGGGGCGAGGAGGCGATAGCGCGAGAGCGAGGCCAGGTAGCCCAGGTAGCGGGCGGTGTCGTAGTGCTGCTCCTGCCGGTACCGGACGCTGCGCAGGTCGGTGAAGCGGCCGTCGCGGCGGCACTCGTCCTCGGGCCAGCCGGGCAGCCCGGCCCAGTTCCCGGCTGCCTCGCCGTAGGCCGAGGTCAGGTCCTTGTGCGGAGAGTCGGTGATCCCGTGCCGGCGGTCTACCTCGGCCAGGGCGGCGTGCAGCCCCGGATCACGGATCCCCTGCGGGTTCCAGAACAGTGCCACCGCGCCGCCGGGCGCGAGGGCCTCGTGGGCGAGGCCCCACCGCCGCTGCGGGTCCACCCAGTGCCAGGACATCGCGGCGAGGAGCAGCCCGAAGCTCCGGCCGTCCGGCTGCCACTCCTCGAAACGGCCGGCGTGGACCCGAACGCCCGGATACGGCCCGGTGTTTCGTCGGAGCACCTCCGCCATCCGCGGGTCGGGCTCGATGCACACGAGCGGTGTGCCCAGCGCGGCGAACGGCAGCGTGGCCTTTCCGGTACCCGCCCCGACCTCCACCGCGGCACGGTCACCCAGTGCCGCGTACGCCAGCACCTCCGCGACCAGCGCGTCGGCGTAGCCCGGGCGGGCGGCGTCGTAGAGCTCGGCCACCTCTCCGAACACCTGGCTGCGCGCCGGGTCGACCTGCCCCTGGTCGGTCATGCGCATCCCCTCCGGTTCCCCGATGGTCACGACGCTCCCCCTCGGGTCGTCCAACTTCCTTTGACGATAGGCTGGTTGCGACACGCAGTGTGACACTCGGGGCCTCCGGCCGGAACAGGGACGCAGGGGAGGAATCGCGTACCGCGAACGGGCCGCCGCCCGGCGGGGCGACGGCGGGCGTCAGACGCCCGGCAGGCCCGTCGTGAGGCCGTCCAGGGTGTGCGAGCAGACGCAGTCCCGGGTGACGGGCAGGCTCTCCAGGGCCTTGAACAGCACGGTGCGCAGCCGGTCGACATTGCGCGCGAAGACCTCCAGCACCTCGGCGTGGGTGACGCCCTCGCCGCTCTCCACGCCCGCGTCGAGGTCGGTGACCAGGGCCATCGAGGTGTAGCAGAGGCCGAGTTCGCGGGCGAGGACGGCCTCCGGGTGGCCCGTCATGCCGACCACCGACCAGCCGTTGGCGGTGAACCAGCGGGACTCGGCACGGGTGGAGAAGCGCGGGCCCTCGATCACCACCAGGGTGCCGCCGTCGACCGGCTCCCAGCCGGCGTCGCGGGCCGCGGCCGCGGCGGTGTGCCGGCCGGCCGGGCAGTACGGGTCGGCCATCGAGACGTGGACGACCTCGGGCGCCTCGCCGCCCGGCAGCGGGAGGCCGTCGTAGAAGGTCTGGGTCCGGCCCGAGGTGCGGTCCACGAACTGGTCCGGGACGAGCAGGGTGCCGGGGCCGTACTCGGGGCGCAGGCCGCCGACCGCGCACGGCCCGATCACCTGCCGGACGCCGAGGGCGTGCAGCGCCCAGAGGTTGGCGCGGTAGTTGATCCGGTGCGGGGGGATCCGGTGGCCGCGGCCGTGCCGGGGCAGGAAGGCGACGGTGCGGCCGGCCACCTCGCCGAGGAACAGGGAGTCGCTGGGCGGGCCGTACGGGGTGTCGACGGCGATCTCGGTGACGTCGTCGAGGAGCGCGTACAGGCCGGAGCCGCCGATCACGCCCAGCTCGGCGCGATGGGCCGCGGTGTCCGCCGTTCCCGCCATGCCAGCCATTCCCGCCATGCCCGCAGCGTCCGCCATACCCGCCATCTCGATGATCCTTTCGTCCGGAGAACTGGCCCCGCCAGCCTAGGCGGGCAGCGGCCACGGGGGTGCCGGAACCGTTCCCACCGGTCACGGACGGCGGCCGACCCGGAACCCCTGCCGACATATGTCGGCGGACTGCATATACTTTTCCCTGGCAGGTGCGGTATACATACTGGGTATGCAGGCCGGACCGGGCCGCGGGGAGTCCCTGCCGGTCCGGAAGCCTTCCGTCGCCATGCCGCATCCCGGGCGCCATGCCACTTCCAAAGGGGGAACACCCATGCCTCAGACCAATCCCAGCAGGAGCGCCACCGCACCCGTGCTGCACTTGGACCACGTCACCCGGGTCCACGGCCGGGGCGCGGCCGAGGTGCAGGCGCTGCGCGGGGTCGACCTGGCGGTCCAGCCCGGCGAGTTCGTCGCCGTCATGGGCCCGTCCGGCTCCGGCAAGTCCACCCTGCTGAGCCTCGCCGGCGGGCTGGACACCCCCAGCACCGGCCAGGTCCTGGTCGAGGGCGTCGCCCTCGGCGAGCTCGGCCGCAAGAAGCTCGCCGAGGTCCGCCGCCGCTCGGTCGGCTACGTCTTCCAGGACTACAACCTGATCCCGGCGCTCACCGCCGCCGAGAACATCGCCCTGCCGCTCGAACTCGACGGCGCCGCCGGGCGGGCGACGCGCCGCAAGGCCGTCGCCGCGCTGGCGGAGATGGGCATCCCCGAGCTCGCGGACCGCTTCCCGGACGACATGTCCGGCGGCCAGCAGCAGCGCGTCGCCATCGCCCGCGCCCTGATCGGCGACCGCCGCCTCGTCCTCGCCGACGAGCCCACCGGCGCCCTCGACTCCGCCACCGGCGAGGCCGTCCTCGCCGTCCTGCGCGCCCGCTGCGACGCCGGCGCCGCCGCCATGATGGTCACCCACGAACCCCGCCACGCCGCCTGGGCCGACCGCGTCGTCTTCCTCAGCGACGGCCGGATCGTGGACGAGAGCATCGGCCAGGACGCCGACTCCCTGCTGCGGATCGCCGCCCGCCACGGCCGCGCGCACCAGGCCAACGGGATCGGGGCCGTCCGATGAAGCTCCGCTCCCTCAAGGTCACGCTGCGGATCGCCCGCCGTGACGCCCTGCGCGCCAAGGGCCGCAGCGCCCTCGTCGTCGCCATGGTCGCCCTGCCCGTCCTCGGTGTCGCCGGCGCCGACGTCGTCTACCGCAGCGGGCAGCTCACCACGGCCGAACGGACCGAGCGGCTGCTCGGCGGGTCCGACGCGTACGTCACCGCCTACGCGCCCGGCAGCACCGTGCACCAGCTCCCCTTCGCCGAGGACGGGGCCTACGCCGTCGCTCCCCGGGAGGGACAGGCCCCGACGCCGGAACAGGCCCGCGGCGCCACTTCCATCCCGGCCGACCTGCTGAAGGAGCTGCTGCCCGGCTCCACCCTGCTGCCGGCCGGCCCCGGCCCCACCGCGAGCGCCGCCTCCCGGGAGGGCCTGCTCCAGACCGACACCGCCGAGGCCGACCTCGCCGACCCGGCCTGGAAGGGCAGGATCACCCTGGTCGAGGGCCGGGCGCCGAAGGGTCCGCACGAGGCCGCCGTCACCCGGGCCTTCCTCGACGAGTCCGGGCTCGGCCTCGGCTCCACCACCACCCTGAAGGGGCTGGAGAAGACGCCGTTCACCGTGACCGGCGTGGTCGAGCGCCCCGGTGACCTCGGCAAGGTCGAGTTCGTCGGCCGCCCCGGCGAGGTCCTCGCGCCGCTCGCCGCCCTGGCCCCCGCCGCCAAGGCCCCGACCGGTGGATCCGAGCAGGCCGCCGACAAGGCGTCCTGGCTGGTCAAGCTGCCCTCCGGCAAGCCGCTCGACTGGGCCGGCGTGCAGCAGCTCAACCAGTACGGCTTCACCGCCACCTCGCGCACCGTCGCGCTCCACCCGCCGGCCGAGGGTCAGGTGTCGTACCGCGCCCAGAAGGTCAGCCTGAGCGACTCCACGCGCAAGAACACCGCCGTCGTGGTCGCCACCGTCGCCGGCATGGCCCTGCTCGAAGTCGCCCTGCTCGCCGGGCCCGCCTTCGCCGTCGGCGCCCGCCGCTCCCGCCGGCAGCTGGCCCTGCTCGCCGCCGGCGGCGGCGACCGCGGGCACGTCGCGGCCGTCGTCCTCGGCGGCGGCCTGGTGCTCGGCGTGGCCGGAGCGGCCGCCGGGGTGCTGCTCGGCACCGGTCTGGTCGCCGCGCTCCGGCCGTGGATCGAGGAGACCGCCGGCAGCCGGTTCGGCCACTTCGGCCTGCAGGCCGCCGACCTGGCGGCGATCGGCGCCGTCGGCCTCGTCACCGCGCTGCTCGCCGCCGCGCTGCCCGCTCTCCAGGCCGCCCGGCAGAGCGTCACCGCCGGGCTCAACGACCGCGACACCGTCAAGCCGCCGAACCGCCGGACCACCGCCCTCGGCATCGTCCTCTTCGTCGCCGGCGCGGCCACCGCCCTGCTCGCGGTGGGTACCAACGACGGCACCGGCCGCGGCATCGCCGTCTTCGCCGGCCTCGACAAGATGACCCTGATGGTGCTGGCCGGCTCGGCCGCCGCCGAACTCGGCCTGCTCGCCCTCACCCCGCTGCTGATCGCGCTCTGCGGCCGGATCGCCCGTCATCTGCCGCTCAGCGGGCGGCTCGCCCTGCGCGACTCCGCCCGCCACCGCGGGCGCACCGCCCCGGCCATCGCCGCCGTCATGGCCGCCGTCGCCGGCTCGGTGGCCGTAGGCCTCTACACCGCCAGCACCGAGGCGCGGGACCGTGAGACCTACCGGCCGCACACCCCGGTCAACGCCGTGACGCTCGCCGTCCCCGCGGGCGACCCGCAGCTCCCCCGGCTGCGGTCGGCCGTCGAACGCGACATGCCCGGTCTCGGCGAACGCGCCGACCTCTCCCAGGCGTTCTACTCCTGGTGCCAGGGCTGCTCCAGCGCGGTCACCCTCAAGGGCAGTGGTGGCGGCCTCGGGCGGAACTCCCTCGTCGTCGGCGACGCGGCCGTCCTGCACAACGCCTTCGACCTCCGCGACCCGGCCGCCGACCAGGCGCTCGCCGCGGGCAAGGCCATCGTCTTCAACGCCTCCCGGATCCACGACGGCAAGGTGGTGCTGCAGCTCACCGGCGGGTTCACCAGCGCCCCGCAGCCGGGCACCAACCCCGGGCAGGACATCAAGGAGATCGCCGTCGACGCCGTCCTGGTCGACAACCCCGCCGCCGACCGCTACGGCGCCGCCGTCATCGGCGCCAAGGCGATCGAGAGCCTCGGTCAGGGCGTCAGCGTCCAGCCCGTCGGCGCGGCCTGGCTGCCCGCCACCGTCCCCGACCGCCGGGCGCAGCAGCGCGCCGTGGCGACCGCCGACCGGCTCGTGCCGATGGCCCAGCTCGAGGTGGAACGCGGCTTCCAGGCCAAGGACGACCTGCCGACCCTCGCCCTCACCGGCTTCGCCGCGCTGGTCGTCCTCGGCGCCGCCTGCATCGCCACCGGCCTCGCGGCCGCCGACTCCCGGCGCGACCAGGCCACCCTGGCCGCCGTCGGCGCACCGCCGGGCATCCGCCGCCGGCTCTCCGGCGTCCAGTGCGCGGTGATCGCCGTGCTGGGCGCGGTGCTCGGCACCGTCAACGGGTTCGTGCCCGCGCTCGCCCTGCTGAAGACCCGGGACATCGACTACCCGGGCGTGACCAACCCGGTCGTCGTTCCCTGGGGCGAGATCGCCCTCACCGCGCTGGTCGTCCCGCTCCTCGCGGGCCTGCTCGCCGGCCTCTTCACCCGCTCCCGCACCCCGCTCACCCGCCGCCTCGGCTGAGGCCGCGGCCGACCCCCGCCCGGGCCGGGGGGGGGGGGGAGGGGGGGGGGCGGGGGGGGGGGGGGTGGGGGTGGTGGGTGGTATCTGCCTACCCCCCCCCAACCC